>DUUJ01000076.1 GCA_012841635.1 Clostridiales bacterium
GAAATCTCGATATACGCCATGATTCCGGTATCGGTTACGTTGAGTATGGAGTTATATTCCTCTTCTTCCTCATCGGTCATCTCCCAGTTTACGCCGGAAACGGAAAGGAGATAATTGTATGAATGCGCTCTTGCAATCATCTCGTCATAAACGGCGGTGTCAATATCCTTGACCGCTTCCGAGTATGAGATAATCGCTTTGGTTTGGTTTAGAGTGTTCCAGTAATCGGAGAAAGTCGGGTACAGCAGCAGGGAGAGCCCGATCAAAAATATTAATAAAAACGCGAGTGTCTGAATTTGCTTCTTCATCGGGTTCTCCCGGCGGCTGCACCGCTCCCGGGGCGCGCCCGGGAGTGTGCAACCATGGAATTATCGTTTAATTATTTAGCGGACATGCGCTTCTTGGTGATGAGAACTATTCCGGCGCCGACAACGAGGATCGAGCCTACGATGTAGAATATCGTGGTTCCGATGCCGCCGGTGGCGGGGAGGGTGGTTCCGGGAACGTTTGTGATGTCTGCAGTCTGATTAAGATTAAGCTGAGTAATATCACCGGATATTATAATATCTTCATCTGCAGCTTTTTTATATCCGGCGGGAACGGTGTTCTCGATGAGTTTGTAGGTTCCGACTCCGAGACCGGTGAAAGCTACCGTACAGCCATTTGCGGTTGTGATCATAAGCTCGGTAGCATCACTAATGTTGGCAACCCATTCTAAAACAGGGGAAGTGCCTGTGGTATTAAGCTTGTAATATTTGTTTTCGTTCGGATCACCGTCAGTAGTATTCTGGAGAATGAATCCGGCAACAACCGGTTGAAGGAGTATTGCATTGTATCGTTTATTTACAGTTATTGTCGCGTTATAAATATCATTCTTCTGGGAATCATAGCTGTTGTTGTTGTCGGTTGTCAGGGTTGCCTGGTTGGTTGCCGGGTCAATAGAAAGAGCGGCGGAGGTGACAGTTGCGGTGTATTTTATGTTGAGCACATCCCCCACTGCCAGACTTTGTACGTAATTTGTGTCAAAATTTACAGTAAAAGTAGTATCTCCCGCTGCTCCGGTTACTGTATAATTAGTACCAGCGATAGGGGTAGCAGAAGCATTGAGATAAACTTGTACGTCATTGTTAAAGGTCATGTTTGTCAGGGTATCGACTACCGTAAGTTTGGTAGCGCCATTACCTTTGGTTACCGGGATTACGAACGGCTGGCTGGAGCCCACGGCGGCTATCGCGGCAAGGGAGTTAGGGTCATACTCGGTTCCGGGAGATTTTTCAATTATGGAAATCGTGTTTTTGTCAATAACTTCAGCATTAGGCTTTGTGCTGTTAACGGTAACTACCGAACCGGATGTGGTTGTAATATAATAGTAACCGTATTTCAGTCCTTGTAATACTAAGGTTAAATCTCCTTCATTTGCGGTACCGGTCCATGTATACGGAATCGCCGGATCTTCCGTTATATAAGCTTTAATTGCCGCTATATCCTCTGGGGTAAGATCGTTTCCGCCGGTTCCGGTATAAGTCACGTTGCCTTGAGCGTCAACTGCAAATCCGGCGGGAACGGCCGTTTTGCCGCTTCTACGCGTATAGGAGATACTACCACCGCCCTCAGAGACAGTCGCATCAAATATCCTGTATATAGTATATGTGGTGGGTTCTGTCGGAGCGGGGTTGGTCGGGAGAGTGATGGTAATCGATGCGCCGTCATGATCCGGTTCGTTGACTGTGACAGTCTGCGCGAACATGCCGATGCTCATGATGCCGAGAGTCATAAGCGCGATTAATGTGATTGAGATAATTCTTTTGAAGTTTTTCATGGTATTGCCCTCTTTTGAATTTTTTGGTCCTTTTTGATTTCGTTCTGCGTTAGTTTTATCGTGTTTTGTTTGCTGCGGGGGGATTCCGTGATTAATCAACAACTCCCCCTTTCTTTCTTTTTCGCCGCTCATGGTATGCCCAAACTAAGGCAGAAGAGATCATAACCGCGATACCCATGAGGGTGAATGCCTGGGTTCCTGTGCCGCCCGTAGTGGGCAGCGCCGTGCCTGGGGTATTGCTTACCTGGAGTGTGAGATTGTCGGCTCCGGTAACGGTTGCGTTATCGTAAGTTATCGGATCGCCGTTTACGTCGCAGAGAATGATGGTGTCTTCAAAGCTTATTTTGAAGTAAATCTCGTTGTTGAGAATTATATATCCGTCGGGAGCTGCAAGCTCTTTCAGGGTATATATAATTCCGTATTTAAGGCCGCTGACTGACTGCGCTGAGCCGGTAGTTACGAAGTTAGCAATTTGGCTGGATCCGGCAAGTATCTGCAGGTTGGCGCCGGCAAGTCCGGCAGCGTTCTCATCGACTTTCAGAATCGAGATTGAAGGGGCGGTTCTAAGCCTGTTGGTATAGTAAACTTCGTACCTCCTGTTGGGGGCTTCGATCGTTCCGTTAATAGTTCTTGTATTCAGATTGATGGAGTGAGGCGCTGTGGTAGGATCTACTAAAACATTATTCAAATATTCATACAATGCTATGCCGGCAATCTCGAATTCCTGCGGCATGGTTGTTTCAACTATTGTATAAGTGGTTGTGGATGTAACGTTCATCACGCGGAGATTTGCGCCCGCCCTCATCTCGACGGTGAACGGGAAGTTGTTTGCGATATAGTAGTAACCGGTCGGAACACCTGCATCCATTTCCGCCGTCGCGTTGGTTTCCAGGTCAGTTAACAGAGCGCCGTTTTCCATAACCGAGAACCAAATGAAACCGTCTGTCGTTCCCGGATCGTTTACCGTGATTGTATACCCGAAAAGGGCCTCCGGATCGGCGGCAATGTCGGTTACGGTTTTCATGAGGTTAAGATTACTCTTGCGGCAGTTCATACCGCTCATAACCGCATCGGTGGTTCCGGTTGTATAGTACTGCTTATCTGCAATGGTGTAGGTAGTGCTTCCGGGAGGCGCTGTTTCACCGTTTTCCAGCCGCTTGAGCATCGTCAGTACGCCGTTTATCATCATGGGACGGAAGACATCGGAATTGAGCTCCCAATGGTAGCCGAAGTCGTCCGCTTCGATCATGGTATATTCGTGGCCCACTTCCCTGACTAACGGCTGGCCGTCAGTAACGGTTATAACTCCGGGCGCGATATATATATCGCTTATCGTCCAGTTGTTATCGGCATTCAGTATTATTCCGTCCGGAGTAGGATCTTCATACGTGAAATAAGGTACTCCGTCCTTTGTAAGCTGAACCAAGACTTCATCTTCGCTGAGGGCGTCAAGAATGTTTGACCATTCTTTCTTCATCGAGATTTTGCTCGATGTGAGACCCATGGCGTTCTGGCCAGCGTCCAGGTTATCCTGGCCGGGAGTGCCGTCATATACATAGCTTACACTCAGAGTAGTGTTCGTTTTGAGAGAGTATACAGGGGGAGGGCCGGGTAATTCAATAATCTGAGCCTGCTGGGCTTCGGTCAGCTGGGCATAGGTTATACGTCCGTTGTTAAGGTCGGCTATCAGGTCCCAGCATTGCTGACTCGGCCAGATATCGAACTCGAGTGAATAAGTATAGCCGTCCTGGAGAACAAAATTTTCTCCCAAATTCCATGAAACAGTGTGGCCGACAAAAGTGGCTTCCGGTGCGTCCGTCCAGGTGGTTTCTGTACCGTTTTTCGGCGTTATAAAATACCGGAAGCCTGCGGCGGTTCCGAGGATATCGGCGGAGACCGTCGACATTTCGGTTACGCCGTCGCTGACAATGACAGACGAGTAGCCGAGGTCGTTTACGATAACGCTGGCGATATCCGAGAGAGCATTAGCGAGGGCTTCGGGGTCTGCGGCGCTGTAATAATGATTTGCGGGGGCGCCGACGTCCGTCGTGAGGGTCTGCATTCTCGTAACGCTTCCGAAAGCGCCTATCGTGTAAAATCTGTTCGGGGTTATTGTAGTTCTGTTGGCAAGAGTCTGTGCATCATCTAAAGCATGAGTATAGCATCTTGATACGGTAGGTTTTTGTTCTTGACCGGTACCCCATACACCATATTGTTGATTATAAGACCGGTTCCAATCTATAGGATCATAACCACCGTCTGTCATTCTGAAAGTGGGGTTACCGTCGGATATAAATATCACATATGTATCGTCGCCGTCATCGGCAAAAGTGACAGAGTTAGCTTTGATAAAAGCGTCTTCCCAGTTAATACCGCCGCCGGCTGTCAGGTTATTGACCGCGCCGGTGAAGGTTGCCAAAGAAGTTGTGGAAGCAATGTTTACCGTTGCTATGTTATCGAAGCTGACAAGAGCCATCTCAACGATGTCCGGGTTTTCGGTTGTGTTCAATCCCAGTAATGTATTTGCAACGTTGTTGACCGCGGTCTTAGCGGCGTTTAATCTCGTACCAAAGGGAGCGGGCGCCGAATAACTCATACTTCCGGATGTGTCAAATATTACGATTACGTTTGCCTTACTTACTGTTGTTTGCTGCACGACGGCGCCGAGTATATCGAGACGGATTTTATAGGTTCCGTTACCGTTGCTGGTTACATTTTTGGTGGTTGTCGGACCGCCTGACCGGGGACCGCCGCGCATACCGCCTGCAGGGGAGTTTTTCGCGGTTATACCGCCTGAAGTTCCGGCATCCGTCAGCATCGCACCGCCTGCGGCAGCCAACATCGGCTTCTCGTCAAACGCGAACAAACGAGTAGTCAAAGCAGGAGCCGCCTGTGGAGCGTTTTCTTCGGAAAACTCTCTCTCAGGGAGTTCATCAGCATTTATGAAAGCGCCGCCCGGGACCTCTTCAACCAATAAATCGTTAGCCGGATCGGGAACAAATTTGTATTCTTCGATTTCTGCAAAATCGTCGGGTGTTTCTTCCGGTTCGGGTGTTTCCGGTTCAGGCATTTCACCGGTATTCGGCAGTTCGGCCGGGTCCTGAGGAGGCTCCTGAGGGAGTTCCTGCGGCAGTTCCTGCTGCAGGGGTGCGGAATCGCTTATATCGGGGGGCGTTATATTATCGTCGAAAGGATTGTTTTCGGTATTGTCATTTACGGGAGCGTCTGCCGGTTCGGATTCATCCGGGAGCTGAGGTCCATACTGTTCGGACGGGTCAAGCTGTCCGGAATCGGAGGGGGGATTTTCATCAGCCGCCGGCGGGGTCTGATCGGCGGGGGGCGCAGCATCCTGTTCAGAAGGCGGGAGCTGTTGATCAATCGGATCGGCCGGGGTTTCCGGTTCTGTCGGGGTTTCCGGATCGGCCTGGGTTTCCGGGTCTGCCGGAGTTTCCGGGTCAGCCGGGATTTCCGGGTCTGTCGGGGTTTCCGGATCTGTCGGGGTTTCCGGGTCTGTCGGGATTTCCGGGTCGGCAGGGTCTGCCGGGGTTTCGCCCGACGGAGGGGCCGAAGTGAAGTTTATTAAAATAAATATCGAGAATGAATCAGCGTCTATAACATACTGATCAGACGGAAGAAGGATTTCAACCGGGGCTTCCGGGATAATTTTCGAGTTGCCGAATTCATCGACATGGATTACAGCGGGTGATTCGGTTCCGATAAGATTTTCAGATTTGAAGGTTACGCGGACCGGATATGCGGGCTGAATTTCTTCATTAAGACTATTATAGAAGGCAATATCGACGGCGCCGAGCACCGCTGCTTCGCCGGCAGCCGCGGAAACCATCTCCGGCTGCGGAATTGCAAGCCGCATTTCGGTGCCTTCCGGGAAGGCGCCTTCACAGGCTTCGACAGTCACGGTGATATCGTCAAGCATCTGAGTGAAAACCTGACTGCCGGTAGGCTGCGGCTGTTCCTGCGGCAGCTGCTGACCTTCGAGCGAAGGGGCGTCAGGTGATGCTTCGCCGACGGCGGTTTCGCCGGTCGGGTTGCTCAGCGCAGCCTCGAGTTCGTTTACAAGTCCGGTTATAATATCATCGAAATTGGTCTCCGGGGCGTTTGTCACTCCCACATGGATTTCCGACTGCGGGTCAGCCGTGGTTTCATCTGTTGTTTGGTCAGGCATGTCAACACCTGCCATATCGGCGAAGACGTTCTGTTCGACGGTAATGGCAGGCAATATAAGCGCATATGTGGTTATGAACACGACAGCAGCGGCGGCAATCAGAAACAGCCGCCGGCTCAAATGCCGAAACATTCGTTTTCTCTGCTTTTTATCTTTCTTGATGTTCATATTCTTTCTCCCGGATTTGTACTCGAGTTGGTTTGCGCTCTCCGAAATGTGATTCGGATCAGTTGATTTTTCCGATATCGCTTATCGGCCATAACTTGAAGATTATCTTGCCGACGATTTGTTCTTCGGCAACACAACCGACGACCGAGCTCCGCGAATCAATGGATACGTTCCGGTGATCCCCCAAAACAAAGAGGCGGGATTCGGGAACCTGGTACGGAAACTCCAGATCACATTCACCGAGTGATTTTTCGGAAATATACGGCTCTTCGATTTCGATATTATTGACATAAACGGTGCCGTCGTCCGTTATGTCAACCCATTCTCCCGATGTCGCTATGACGCGCTTGACGAGAATCTTGTTGTTGTAGTAAAAGGCGATAACATCGCCGGTTTGAAAGTCGCTGCCCTTCAATGAGAGAACGATGTTTCCGTCACCGAGGGTAGGAGCCATCGAGGTGCCGTAAATCTGCAGCACCGGCAGCAGCAGTACCGCGACCAAAACCGATACCGCGGCTACGGTTATAAGGGTATAAACCGTGCTTCGGAGCGTGCTGCGGTATCTGGTCCGGTACCTTACCCGGTTGAGCTCCGCGCTGAGTTGTTCGGCTGTCGGATAGTTTTTAATGGTTTCTTTTGTTACTTTCACCGTATCTCCTGATGCAATCCGACGCTTGGGTGTTTTTCGGGCGCGGACCTGTAAGCGAGATATCCCGAATCCAACCTGTTTTTTACCGGAGGAGAAGGAAAATCATCGGCTTATACTTCGGACACATTATATAATTATATACTGAATTATAATAACACTATTATAATAACACTTTTTCCCGACGCATATGTTAAGTATTGTGCATTTTTAAGTTAACTTAATATTAATTTTAATGTTATCACTGCTTACTTTGATTGCCGCCATAGGGCGATTATAAAGATTTTATTTCTCAATTATAGTTTTGCAGCAACGCAATTTTGAAATTTTATTCAATTTAGCGTGTTATTTGTGCCTAATTATTCATTATAATTAGGGTTTAATGAATATGCGGTCGTTAATATATATTATTTGTTCAATTCTTTTAGCAGGCAATAAAAGAAATCAATAATTATAAGGCGACATAAAACCATTCCATCATTATATTTTCAGCAGATGCAGAAAATAAGGTCGGTTTTTGTCATTTTTGGTGTTTTTGCTATTGTATCATTTTAGCATATAACAGCCTTTTTGTATTGTGACAATACGTCACATATATTTATTAATTTGCGGTTTTTAAAAAGTATACCGATTATTTGTAAAAAACGCGCCCTTTTCAGGCGCATTGTTTCTTTATTTCAATATCCATCCGTTGTCGCCGTGGTAGATCATCTGCTTTGTCATGCCGCCGTCGATGCAGATGTTTTCGCCGGTAATGAATCCGGCTTTGTCGGAACAGAGGAACAATACCATATTTGCTATGTCTTTGGGATTGCCGACTCTGCCGGAGGGGTGCTGCGATGCGTCCGGGCCTTCATATACGGTATAAGCGGTGTCGATCCAGCCGGGGGAGATCGAGTTTACCCGGACTTTTCCCGCAAGGCTGACTGCGAGGGCGTGCGTCAAAGCGGCGATGCCGCCTTTCGCCGATGTGTAGCTTTCCGTCTGCGGCTGGCTCATGCGGTCGCGCGATGAGGAGATGTTTATGATGCTTGCTCCGTCGCGAAAATATGGTTTGAAAAGTTTTGAAAGGTAAAACGGGGCGGTTACTCCTACCTTCAATGCGTATTCAAAATCCTCGTAGCTTATCGAATCGATGCCGCCAGAAAAAGGCGCGGCGTTGTTGATAAGATAATCGATATGACCGAAGTCTTGTATGACTTTTTGAGCGAAGCGCTCCAGTGTTGTTTTATCGGCAAGATCGCCCCTGAAATATTCGTTTTCGCGAATGTCGATCAGGCACACTTTTGCTCCGGCTTCGGCAAATTCCTCGCAGATGCATTTCCCTATGCCGTGGGCTCCGCCGGTTACGACTGCGACTTTATTTTCGAAATCCATTTTTTACCTCTTTTTTGTCTTCCGGCTATGTCGAACACTGCCCTGTTTTTAGTTTGATTGGTTATATACCGTAAACAACGGCGCCGATTACGGCGGATATAACAATAAGCATTATCGGAGACAGTTTCTTCTTGGCTATCCGCTTATATACAAACATGGCTATCAATAAAAGCGCGGTGATGACGATTGATTCAATGCTGAGTTTCGGGCTTGAAAATTCTCCTAGACAGTTTTTAAATATCATATAAAGACCGGTTGCCAGGATAATACCTATCATACACGGGGACAAACCGCCCAGAACCGCCTGAACATATTTGTTTTTCAGCGCGGTTTTCAGGAAGACCGTCACTAAAAGAATTATCAGGAAAGCCGGAAGGACTACCGCGAGAGTAGCTACCATGGCGCCCAAAATTCCCGCCTGAGCGCCTCCGACATATGTCGCGACATTCACCATAATTGAACCGGGAGTGCTTTCGCTAACGGCGATCATGTAAGTAAGTGCTTCTTCGGTCAGCCATCCGTATGATAAAACAACATCGCGGATAAGCGGGATAGCTGCGTAAGCGCCTCCGAAGGCAAAGCAGCCGACTTTCAGAAAACCGAGAAACAGCTCAAGATAAATCATTCGGCCGCACCGGCTTTCTTCTTCGATACGTCTTTTATAATAAAAACCGTTAAGCTGACTGCGGCGGCAATCATCATCAAGCTTATGGATGAGAAGTTCCATGCAAAGATGTTTATGCACAGCATAACAACGCAGGCACAGATCATGATAGCTGTCGATAATATGTCTTTTTGCATTTTCTTTGCCATACTGACCGCCGCGTCTAAAATTAAAATGCCGACAGCGATTTTGATGCCCCTGAAAGCATTTGCAATAATTGTCACCTCGAGAAAGTTATCGAAAAATATCGAAATCAGATAAATTACCGCAAATGACGGCAGGATTACTCCCAATGTGGCAGCAATCGAGCCGATTATGCCGGCTTTTTTATATCCGGTGAAGGTGGCGCAGTTAATGGCAATAGGTCCGGGGGTCGATTCGGCGATGACGGTCAGATTCATCAGTTCATCGTCGGTGATCCATTCTTTTTGTTTGACGCAGTCATTTTCAATCACTGAAATCATGGCGTAACCGCCGCCGAAGGTGAATAATCCTATTTTAATAAAGGTAATAAAAAGCTCGATTAATAATTTCATGTGTCCTCCGGCGCTCTATGCTCCGAGCAGGTTCTGGTCGAAAGCGAAGAGCGCCTCGTTTATTTCAAAAATATTGTAGTTTTTGTTTTCAATGAAATACTTTATTATAATGTCGAATTTGTTTGAACGGGAAAGCGCAAAACCGGCTTTCATCAGCATTTCCCCTGTCTCATCTAAAGACAGCTCGAGGGCGACGGCAAAGGCGATAGCCGTCGGCTTGCTGGGTTTATACAGCTTATCGGAACGGATTTTCGAAAACAGTTTTCGGTCGATGTTTGCTTTTTTATAGCATTCGGCGTCCGTCATTCCGGATTCGTCGATTTTCCGAAGCAGCATCTGGGAAAAACTTTCGTCTATCTGATTCAGCGCATCGTTGAGGGACATTGCACTCTTTGCCGGCTCCGAAGCGCAGGAAAGCATCTCCGGCGATTCGTCGGCTTCGTCAAAGACGGCAGACTCGCGAGTTTTGCTGTCCCGGAAAATGCCCAAACTACGTCTGCGTTCGGGGAAACGATCGATTTGTTCGTCCACATAGTTATCATCGATATATTCGGAGATATCGGAGAACAGCTTTTCGCTTATCTGATATGATTTCCTGTCGAAAATGACTATATAGACCGTCATGTCGTTCCCGAGCAGGAACTCGCTGATGGTGTCGACGGCTATCCGAAGCGCCTGATCTTTGGGATAGCCGAAGATACCGGAGGAAATCAGCGGGAAGGCAATCGTCTCGCATTCATACTCTTTTGCCAATTCGAGGGAAGATTTATAGCAGGAGATGAGCAGTTCGCGCTCTCCGTAATTGCCGCCACGCCAGCGCGGTCCGACGGTGTGTATGACGTATTTTGCGGGCAGTTTGTAGCCCTTTGTGATTTTCGCGCTTCCGGTTTTGCAGCCGCCGAGCGTTATGCATTCTCTGAGCAGTTCGGGGCCGGCGGCGCAATGGATGCTGCCGTCAACGCCGCCTCCGCCGAGCAAGGTTTCGTTTGCGGCGTTGACTATGGCGTCGACATCCATTTTTGTGATATCGTTTCTTACTATTTGTAAGGGCATAAGGGTTAAACCTCGCTTTTGTAATATTTACTTATCAAATCAGATTACAGCTTCAGTCCGTTAAACCACTCGGCGAGTTCTGTTTTGCCTGTATTAATCTTGAACACCTTTCCCTCAATCAGTTTTGCTCCCTTACAGCTCGGTGAAAGTTTTTCGTTTGTCTTGCCCATTCCGCTGCTGCCGGACGTCGCAAAGGGGATGACGGTTATTCCTGTCAGATCATAGCTTTCAAGAAAGGCGTTGATTATAGTCGGCGCGACATACCACCAGATAGGAAAGCCGACAAGCAGAATTTCGTATTCTTTATTATCAAGTTTGTCGCACCTGCCGAGTATTGCCGGACGCGACTTCGGATCGCTCATCTCGATGCTGCTGCGGGACTGTTTGTCACGCCAATTAAGGTCGGCTTTTGTGTAGGGGATTTCCGGTCGAATCTCATAAAGGTCAGCTCCGACGGCTTCGGATAATTTTTCCGCAACTTTCGCTGTCACCCCGGTTGCGGAGAAATATGCAGTCAATATCTTGCTCATGAGATACCTCGTTTCATTTTATAAGCTTGAATCAATTCCTTTTTGCCGTATGTTATCACTATATATTATATCATATTTTTTCCGACTTGTGATGATTATATATGTTATTTATTTATTAAAATCATCCGATCTGCTTTAAAATATTATTGTATGTTAATATTAAATGTCTGTTGAATCTTCGAAGGGTTTATGATATAATGTTTTAAATGTAAAAAACATATTTTTTCGGTTTCGACGAACTTAAATTTATGGTACGGGTGAAATCCATGAAAAAACATCTTCATACTCTGCGCGTCGCGTATGAAAACTGGCTTTTTGAAGACCGGTTTTACGGGTTGACCGAGTTATTAAAAAAATATGATACCGGTATCACCGATATCGCCCTGTTCACCTCCATCGTTCATACGCCGCTGACCATAGAGGAAAATCAGCGGCGGGCGGATATCATTGCCAATAGAATAAAATATCTCAAAAGCGAAGGTTATTTTGCCGGGATAAATATCCTCGCAACAATCGGGCATCATCACGAAGACCTCGACAATATGCTCAAAGGGCCTTATCAGATGATGGTCGGAGCTGACGGGACTGTATCGCCCGCTACCTTCTGCATGAATGATGAATCGTTTTTATCCGAATATGCGGCGGTGATTTATGACATATACGCCCGCACCGGCGCCGACTTTATCTGGGTCGATGATGATGTCAGATACGGACATATGCCGATCGGGAACGGCTGCTTCTGCGACCTCTGCATCGGCAAATTCAATCGCGAAAACAATTATTCGTTTGACCGTCCGGGACTTATTGCCGAGCTTGAAAACGGAGATGTAGAATTCCGGCGGAAGTGGCTGCGGCAAAACCGCGAAACATTGAGCCGGCTGCTGTCTGTTGCCGGAAAAGCGGTGCGCAATGTCGATGAGAACATTATGCTCGGTTTTATGACCGGGGAGCGCTATATCGAAAGCTATGATTTCCACGCCTTTTCCGAGGCGCTGTCCGACGGCGGAAAGCATGAAATAATGTGGCGGCCGGGCGGCGGGGCTTATAACGACTTTTCCTTTGATTATATAGTCGCTAAATCGGAACAGATCGGGCGTCAGAACGCCTATCTTCCGCCGTATGTCACAATAAATCATTCGGAGGTCGAAAACTTCCCTTACAACCTTATAAATAAAACTCCGAAATCCACTGCGGCCGAAGCCATGATAAACATGACCGTCGGCTGCACCGGCGGCGCATTCAACATACTTCCCTCCGAGACGCTGGAACCGATCGAAAACATCGCGCCGCATCTGAAAGCTATCGCGGATATAAAGCTGTTTTATCTGACGCTGCAGGAAGTAACGGCCGGGCTGAGTCCCGCCGGGATTCATACCGGATGGCGGATTGATGCTCAAGCTGCCGTGCCGCTCGTCAGCGGCTACGGAGGCGGACTCGCTTCATATTCCCGGGAGCTGTTCTTCTTCGGGCTTCCCGAGTGCTACAATAAAGATAAAGCGTCAGTCGTGACTCTGACCGGAGATTCGGCTAAAGTCATGGATGATGATGAGATTCTCAAAATCTTATCCGGCGGGGTTTATCTTAACGCTGCTGCGCTGAATTATCTGAATGAGCGCGGTTTCGGCGAATATACCGGGTTTGCGGTAAAAAAATCTATACCGGCCGACGCGCGGGAGAACTACACCGATGAAAAAATAAACGACGGATTTGCCTTCGGCTTCCGCAACTGCAGGCAGGCTTTCTTTCACGGTGACAGCTTCGCTTTGACGCCGATGGCGGATGATTGCCGGGTTTTGTCTGAGCTCGTTGATTATCACGGAAAAGTGTTAGCCGATTGCGCCTGTGGAATATTTGAAAATTCTCTCGGCGGTCGGATATGCGCGGCGGGATATTACCCGCACAACTGGATATCCGATTACAACAAAACGGTACAGCTGAAACGGGTATTTACATGGCTGTCAAAATATGAATTGCCGTCGTACGTCACAACTTATTGCCGGATACGCAACATAACGCTGACCGGAGACGGCAGGCAATGCGTGACTCTTTTCAACACCTCAAACGATGATATCGGCGATTTGTCGGTAATGATAAAGACCTCCAAATGCGCAGCCGATGTATACATGATGTCGGGGGAAAGATTTTCACTTGAATGCGGCGAAAAGACCGATGAAGGCTACAAATGCTATACGATAAGCAATCTTAAACCTTATGAAATGGCGGTGATAGTAACATGAAAATGAGTTTTACCAAGCATGGCGGATGGGGATTCGACCGTAAAAGACTTCTCCAGAGCCACGACGTTGTATTCAAAGCGCCGGTTCCCGAACCTACTTTCGGGCTGCCGATCGGAAACGGCGACACCGGCTGCCTTATCTGGACGGAAAACGAACGGCTTCGGATGCGGTTCAACAAAACC
>DUUJ01000077.1 GCA_012841635.1 Clostridiales bacterium
AGGCGTTCCATCAGCATTACGGCCGCGAGAACATGATAGTCAACAACATCTTCGCCTTCGGCCGCCGCGCCGGATTTGCGATAACCCGCGCCGAGGATCATATATCGCTGTTTCTTGAAAGCAATATTATAGTCACCGACGGCGCGCCGCTGATGAACGCAAACCCGAACGAGCGCCGCTTCGCCGATACGCACAACCTCTTTTACGACTACGCCGGCAAAAATCTCTTCGGTTCGTCAGATTTATCGAGAGCGCAAAGAAGCGGTCACTTCGGCGACAGTCTCATCTCCGACCCGCTCTTCTTCGACGCGGAAAACCGAGATTTCACCCTGAATCTGAACTCCCCCGCGCTGGCGCTGGGATTCAAGCCGACGGATTACAGCCAGGTTGGCAGCCTGCGTCTGCTGACGCCTTGAGGCGTCAGCTGCGAGTTTCGCCTTCGGCGAAACATCGCCGCACCAAAGTAAAGTTATTAATATATAAAAGTTCAAGAAGTTTTCCGATATGGGGTCCAGGGGGACAAAGTCCCGCTGAATAATAAAACTAAAATACCAACGAAAGGCACTTCACCAAATGACAAAACCATACGCCGACATGACTAAAAACGAACTCGCCTCCGAGCTCGCGGCGCTCCGCAGCCGCTACGAAGACTTCAAAGCCGCCGGCCTCTCCCTTGATATGTCCCGCGGGAAGCCGGACGCCGCTCAGCTCGACCTGACGGAAGATATGCTGGGCCTGATCTCAAAATCCGCCGACTGCTTCTCGGAGACCGGCATCGACTGCCGCAATTACGGCTTTCCCGACGGACTGCCGGAGACAAAACGGCTCTTTGCGGAGCTGCTCGAAGTCAGGCCGGAAAATATCATCGTCGGCGGCAACTCGTCGCTCAATATGATGTATGACGCGGTCGCCCGCGCCATGCTGTACGGCGTTGTCGGCTCGGAAAGACCGTGGTGCCGCGATAAAGTGAAATTCCTCTGCCCCGTCCCCGGCTATGACCGGCATTTCGCCATCTGCGAATCGCTCGGCATCGAGATGATAAACGTCGATATGACCCCCGAAGGCCCGGATATCGCCGAAATCGAGCGTCTCGCCGGCTCCGACCCGGCCGTCAGGGGGCTCTGGTGCGTGCCGAAATACTCAAACCCGCAGGGAATTACCTGCAGCCCGGAAACCGTCCGCCGCCTCGCGCGGATGAAAACCGCCGCCCCCGACTTCCGCATCTTCTGGGACAACGCTTATCTCGTCCACGATTTTTACGGCGAGGGCGACTTCCTTTTGAACCTCTACAACGAATGTCTCGCCGTCGGGAACGAAGATCGGGTGTTTGAGTTCGCGTCAACCTCGAAAATCAGCTTCCCCGGCGCCGGCGTCGCCGCCCTCTGCGCCTCTCCGGCGAATATCAAGCAGATAATGAGCGTCGTTACGATACAGACAATCTGTTTCGATAAGCTGAATATGCTCCGCCACACCCGCCGGTTCAAGTCAGCCGACGACATCCGCCGGCATATGCGCCGCCACGCAGAGCTGCTCCGCCCGAAATTCGAACTCGTTCTCGAAATTCTCGACCGCGAGCTTACCTCCGCCGGAATCGGCGAATGGATCCCCCCGCGCGGCGGATATTTCATCAGCCTCGACCTGCCCGACGGCACCGCCCGCCGGACATACGACCTCTGCGCCGCCGCCGGAGTAAAGCTGACCCCGGTAGGCGCGACCTTCCCCTACCGCCGCGACCCGCATGACCGCAACCTGCGGATAGCGCCGTCATACCCGCCGCTGAAAGAGCTGAAAGCAGCCGCGGAGATACTCTGCCTTTGCGCGAAGATGGCGTGGATTGAACAGAACGCCGGAAAATAAAGTCATAACCTATGTTTTTATAAGATATTTTTAAAAAGCCCTGCAATTTTTACGGCGCAGGGCTTTTTTATAAAACATCAAAGGTGAGCTGCATGAAAGAAAAACTGCTTCAAACGGAAAAAGGCAATATTTTTTATCTGCAATCGGAAAATTGGGACGCCGGCGCGGAAACGATTTTCTTCCTGCACGGGCTGACCGCCGATCACAGTATGTTTGACGAACAGACGGCTTATTTCAAAAACGAATACAACGTTTTAGCCTGGGACGCCCCCGGACACGGAAAATCCAGACCCTTCGAAGAATTTGATTTCGGCGACGCCGCAGGGTATATGAAAGCAATTCTGGACGAACACGCCGTAACCAAAGTCGTTCTCGCGGGGCAGTCTTTGGGAGGATATTTCGCCCAGGCATTTATAAAGCGATATCCCGACCGCGCGAAGGCGTTTATTTCTATCGACAGCACCCCTTACGGACTTGAATACTATTCAAAATTTGACACCTGGATTTTAAAACAAATCGGCCGGATGGCTGATCTTTATCCGTTCGGGTGGATGAAAAGGGCGATGGCGAAACAGGTGTCCGCAACGCAAAAGGCGTATGACAACATGATGCGGATGCTTGCGCCGTATACAAAAAGCGAGCTGTGCCGCCTGATGGGAAACGCCTACGCCGCTTTTCTGAAAGACAACTGCGATCTGCGGATTCCCTGTCCGGTATTGCTGATCCTCGGCGAAAAAGACGTAACCGGCAAAGTCGCGAAATATAACAAAGAATGGGCAGAAAAGACCGGTTATCCGTTAGAGATAATAAAAGGCGCCGCCCA
>DUUJ01000078.1 GCA_012841635.1 Clostridiales bacterium
CGCTCGACGATCAGCCGCATGAGCTGAAAGCCGGAATGTTAGTCATCGCCGACGAAAAGAAAGCGGTGGCGCTTGCCGGCGTCATGGGCGGTCAGAATTCGGAGATTACCGATACCACCAAAAATGTCATCTTCGAGAGCGCCAACTTCAACGGCGCGTCCGTCCGGGTGACGTCGAGAGCGCTCGGAATGCGGACCGAATCGAGCAGCCGCTTTGAAAAGAACCTTGATCCGGAAAGCGTGCTCCCGGCGCTTGAACGCGCCTGCGAGCTGGTTGAACTGCTCGGCGCGGGAGAGGTTGTCGGAACGGGCGAAGAAGGCATTACCGACATTTATCCCGACAGATGGCAGCAGACGGTACTGACGCTTGAACCGGATAAGATAAATCACTTCCTCGGCTCGGATATCCCGGCCGATTACATGAAAAATGTCCTCACCCTCCTCGGCTTTGAAATTGACGGCGATAAGGTCAAAGTCCCGTCATGGCGCGAGGATGTAAAAACGATGAGCGACCTTGCCGAAGATATCATCCGCATCCGCGGCTACAACACCGTGGAAGCGACCGATTTCAAAGCCCGCGTCCGTCCCGGCAGCTACACCCCGCGCCAGGCTTACCGACTGCGGCTGGTAAATCTGCTTTGTTCTCTCGGCTATTCGGAAATATACAATTTCAGCTTCATCAGCCCGAAATTCTTCGACCGCTGCAGCATCAAAGCCGATGACCCGCTGAGAAACACCGTCGTCATCCGCAACCCTTTGGGCGAAGATACCTCGGTCATGCGGACGACCCTGCTGCCGTCGATGCTTGAGACGCTTTCCCACAACTACAATCACCACACCGAAGACAGTTGGCTGTTTGAGATCGCCTCCGTTTATCTGCCGAACCCGGATGAGACAAAACTTCCCGACGAGCCTTTCCGGATCTCGCTCGGCGCATACGGCGGAGACGCGGATTTTTACACCCTCAAGGGCGCCGCTGAAGAAATATTCGGCGACGCGCAGATAGACGGCGTCAAATGGAAAGCGGTATCCGACAACCCGACCTTCCATCCCGGCCGCTGCGCCGACGCGATAAGCTCCGACGGAACAATTCTTGCAACGATAGGCGAGCTGCACCCGGATATCGCAAAGGAATACGGTTTTGAGCCGTCAACCCGCGTATACGCCGGAACCGTCGACTTTGCGAAAGTCTTCGAACTCGCCGATTTTGCCCGCGAATACACCCCTCTGCCGAAATTCCCGGCGATTGAACGCGACTTTGCGCTTGTCTGCGACGAGACCGTCGAATCCGGCGCTATCTGCGACGCGGTAATAAAAGCCGGCGGAAAGCTTGTCGAAAACGTTCGTCTCTTTGACGTCTACCGCGGCGCTCAGCTCGGAGAAGGAAAAGTTTCCCTCGCTTACACGGTTACCCTCCGCGCTCCCGACCGCACCCTGACCGCCGAAGAAGCCGATAAGGTCTCGGAAAAGATACTCAAAGCACTCGAAGCGCTCGGCGCCGAACTGCGCAAATAATATTAAACAATTCAATTACAAGTTTCACGTGAAACAAAATTCGCGTGAAACTTTTTTGTTTTTGCAAATAAAACATCTTGTTCGGACTTATTGCCGTTCAGTTAATAAAATACCGTTGAATAAAACCGGCAAAAGAGGTATAATATATGGTAACTTATCACATTCTGAAAGCAAAACCAAGAACAATATGATTATTTACAATGCCGGACGCGCCGACGTCGCCGTTATAGGCGCCGGCCACGCCGGAATAGAAGCCGCTCTCGCCTGCGCAAGAAAGGGTCACGAGACGGTCATCTTTACTCTGAACCTCGACTCCGTCGGCAATATGCCCTGCAACCCCTGCATCGGCGGCACGGCGAAAGGGCAGCTTGTCTACGAAATAGACGCGCTCGGCGGGGAAATGTCGATCGCGGCGGATAAGACTTTTATTCAAAGCCGCCTTTTAAACCGCGGAAAAGGTCCGGCGGTTCAATCAAAGCGGGTACAGTCGGACCGCGCCGCGTACCGCCTCTATATGAAGCGGGCGCTGGAAAAACAGCCGCGATTATCCATCGTACAGGCGGAAGTGGTCGATATTGAAACAACGAACGACCCGGAGAATCCCGGAAAACCGCGCGTCTCGGCGGTCATCACCGCTTTAGGCGCAAGATGGGAAGTAAAAGCGGTCATCGCCGCGACGGGAACATATCTCAAGGGAAAAACCATCGTCGGCGACGTTTTCTGCGACTCGGGTCCGGACGGTATGCTGCCGTCAAATCAGCTTACCGCTTCGCTTGAAAGGCTGGGTCTTACAATAATGCGCTTCAAGACCGGCACACCGCCGCGCATACACCGCGCGTCCATTGATGTTTCAAAACTGGAAATTCAATACGGCGACGAAGATTTTGAGCCGTTTTCCTCTCTCACTCCCATGGAAGAGCTGCTCAGCCGCCCGCAGACCGTCTGCTATATCGGCTATACCAACGAAAAAACCCATGAGATAATCCGCCGGAACATCGACCGCTCGCCGCTTTACAACGGCTCCATCAAGTCTACCGGACCCAGATATTGCCCCTCGATAGAAGATAAAGTCGTTAGATTCGCCGATAAGGAACGCCATCCGCTTTTTGCCGAGCCATGCGGTTATGACACCGACGAAATGTATCTTCAGGGGCTGTCATCATCGATGCCGGCGGACGTTCAGATACAGATGCTGCACAGCCTTGTCGGATTTGAACAAGCTCATGTAATGCGCAGCGGCTACGCGATCGAATATGATCTCATCGACTCAACTCAGCTGCTTCCGACGCTGGAATTCAAAGGAATTTCCGGTTTTTACGGCGCCGGACAGTTTAACGGCACCTCAGGTTACGAAGAAGCGGCGGCGCAGGGGCTGGTGGCGGGGGTAAACGCAGCGCTGAAACTGGAAGGCAAAGACCCGCTGATACTCACCCGCGACAGCAGCTACGTCGGCACTTTAATCGACGATCTTACGGTGAAAGGCACCAACGAACCCTACCGGATGATGACCAGCCGCTCCGAATACCGGCTGCTTCTGCGCCAGGACAACGCCGACGAGCGCCTTTGCGAGATCGGCCGCGGCGTCGGTCTGCTCGATGACGCCAGATATAAGGCATATCTTGACAAATCCGCCGAAGTCCGCGCCGAGATCGAGCGCTGCCGGAAGACGTTTATCAAACCGAGCGAAGAGCTCGAGCGAATACTTGAAGAAAACGGCACCTCTCCGGCTCCGAACGGCGCGAATCTTGCCGATCTGATCAAGCGCCCTCAGCTTTCATACGAAGCGCTTGCCCCGGTCGATCCGACACGTAAAGAGATATCTCCGCGCGCGGCGGAATCTGCGATTACCGAACTTCGTTATGAGGGCTATGTTCGCCGCGAACGCGCCGAAGCCGAGAAGTTCGCAAAGATAGATAACCGTCTCCTGCCGCAGGATATAGATTATCAGCAGCTTTCCGGCCTCAGGCTTGAAGCGCGGCAGAAGCTGAATCGCTTAAAGCCGATGACATTGGGCCAGGCGTCGAGGATAAGCGGAGTTTCGCCGGCGGACATCACCGCGCTGGTTATCTACCTGCAGACCCGCCGGAACGAGGATTGCGATGACGGAAAATGATTTCGGCGGCCTTTTCGCCGCCGCCCTTGAATTAAACGGGCTTTCGGCTTACGCTTCGCTTGCGGATGAATTCGAGAAGCTGACGGAGGAACTCGTCAAATTCAACGCTCATACAAACATCACGGCGGTTCGATCAACGAAAGATATAATAATGAAACATTACGTCGACTCTCTGATTGTTGCGGAGTTTGTTGAGGGCGGCCGCGTTATAGATATCGGCTGCGGCGGCGGGTTTCCTACGCTGCCGCTGGCGCTTGCGAGGCGGGATGTTCATATAACCGCCCTTGACAGCACCGCGAAAAAGCTGACTTTTGTCGATCAGTGCAAAAACATCTTTGACCTGAATATAGAAACGCTCTGCGCGAGAGCCGAAGACGCCGGACGAGGCAAACTCCGGCAGACTTTTACCGGCGCGACAGCGAGAGCCGTCGCGGCGCTGAACATCCTCTGCGAATTGGCTCTGCCGTTTGTCAAAACCGGCGGGATGTTCATAGCAATGAAAGGTCCCGGCGCCGACGAAGAAACCGCGGCTGCCGAAAATGCAATTCAAATACTCGGCGGGAAGCTTGAAGGCAATAAAATCATTCTGCTGAAAACTCCCGGCGGTGAGACTCTGACCCGTTCTCTTATATTTATAAGAAAAATCCGCCCGACGCCCGACAAATACCCCCGCGCCTACGCGCAGATATTGAAAAAGCCTTTGTGACGGCATGTTGCGGTTTAGTGTTTCACGTGAAACGTGAAACATGTCGTTTCAAAAACGCCATAATTTACATCAGCCGCTTGACATATCTCCGCTTCGATAGTATAATATTATAAGGTAACATTTTTTTGGAGGAGAATCTGATGCCGATTGTCTGCTTTGCGAACCAGAAAGGCGGGGTCGGAAAAACCACCTCGGCGGTCAATCTTGCGGCAGAGCTTGGCGCTTCCGGCGCCCGGACTCTGCTGTGCGACATCGACCCGCAGGGCAGCACGACCAGCGGCGTCGGGATCTCGAAAAAGGGAATTTCCGGCACCTCATACGATCTTCTGATCGGGCGCACGAGAGCCGCGGATGCGGTTCGCCCTACGGGTTTTGCCGGTCTCGACATAATTCCCTCGACCATCGACCTTGCCGGCGCCGAACTTGAACTGCCGTCGCTCGAAAACCGTTTCGCGCTGCTTTCGTCGGCGCTTGCGGAGATAAGCGGGCATTATTCGTATATTATCATCGACTGCCCGCCGTCGCTCGGCATACTTACGCTGAACGGCCTCTGCGCTTCCGATGCGGTTATAATTCCGATGCAGTGCGAGTATTACGCCCTTGAAGGGCTGAGTCAGCTAACCGCAACGGTGCAGCAGGTGAAAAGACTTTATAACCCCCGGCTCACGATCGGCGGAATTCTTATCACCATGTACAACGGCCGGCTGAATCTGACGGGGCAGGTCATAGACGAGCTTGAAAAATACTATCCCGACAAGCTTTTTAAGACTTATATCGGGCGCAACGTCCGGCTTTCCGAAGCGCCGAGCTACGGTATGCCGGCGATGTATTACGATCCTTCGTCGTCCGGCGCGATTGCCTATCGCGAATTCTGCGCAGAATTCAAGGAGCGCATTCCTGCGCCGAAAGTCGTGAGGTAAACAACCGCTTACCTGCTTGTTCGGAAACTGCAATTAAAAAGTCAAACAGATAACATATCCGTCCATCACTTATTAACCATGGGGAGGTTCAGAATGACTGTACGGAAAAAGTTCAGAATAGGAGGCGGAGAGCCGGATGGCAGCAGCTATTCGGCCGCCGAGAGAAGCCAGTTCCCCCGGGGAGCCGATGTCCCCACCGTCCCGCTGCCGCTCGGAAGCATAAAGCCGCGCGGCTGGCTGAAAGAGCAGATATCTCTCGCAGCGAACGGAATGACGGGAAAATTAGGCGATATAAGCGATTTTCTCAAATCCGACAACGGCTGGCTCTGCCCGGAATATACGACGGAGGATCTCCGCCGCGACACCGGGAGGGCCGACGAGCCTTATTTCAGATCGGCATGGGAAGAACAGGCGTATTGGCTGCGCGGCGCGTTTCGCCTGGCGGTTATGTCCGACTCCGAAGAGCTTTACGAAACCTGCATTAAATATATAAACATCCTGCTCAATTCCGCCGAACCGGACGGATGGTTCGGTCCTCAGGCGCTGAAAAACGCCGAACCGGAACGGGGAGTCTTCTGCGACATCTGGCCGCATATGGTAATAGGCGACCTTTTATTCGACTATTACGAATACACCTCCGACCGCCGCGCCCTCCGGCTGCTGCTTGATTTCTGCCGGTTTTGCATGAATTTGCCGGATGACAAATTCATTCCGGGCGGCTGGAAAAACTGGCAGGGAGTTATTCAATATCAGCGCTGCGGCGAGATGATCCCGCTGCTGTCGAGGCTTTACGCCCTGACCGACGACGAGTGTCTTCCCAAACTTGCGGAGAGATTTTACAAAGTATATCTGTCGCAGGAAGGCGATGATGCGGATAGTATTAACGCGCATGTGGTGAATTTTGCGCAGCGTTTCAGATATTCGGCGTCCTATTGGAAATTCTCCCGGGATGAAGCGGATATTATTAAATCCGAGCAGCTATATGATGAGCACATCCGGCGCTGGGGACAGATGCCGGGCGGCGTTTATGCCGCCGATGAAAGGACCCGCGAAGGGAAGCATGACCCGCGGCAGGGTTTCGAAACCTGCGCCATGGCGGAGATCGTGAACAGCTTTCTTGTGATGTCCTGCGTCACCGGCGACCCTTTATACTCCGACCGCATCGAGGACATGATTTTCAATTCCGCTCCGGCGGCGTTCACCCCCGATCATAAGGCGCTGCACTACCTGACCGCGCCGAATCAGCTGACCCTTGACGCCGAAACCCACGACTATACAAACCAGAGGATGCAGACCCGGTATACCGCCTTCGGATACCGCTGCTGTCAGCATAACGCCGGAATGCTCTGGCCGAATTTTATAAGATCGGCATTTCTGCACTCGGAAGCGCCGGACGGCACCGGACATGACCTGACCGCGTGGAGCTACTGCCCCTGCGAACTTGAAACGAATGTCGACTCGCATCCGGTAAGGATCATTGAGGAAACCGACTACCCGTTCGAGAATACCGTCCGCTTTAAAGTAACCTCCGACGGCGCGATTTTTGCCGTATATTTTCGCATTCCCGACTGGAGCGACGGCCTCGAGATAAACATCAACGGCAAAGAATGGTCGGCCGAAGGGCAGGGGAATTTGCTTGAGGTTCTCCGCGCCTGGAAAGACGATGAAGTTTTAATCAGATTCCGTCCGAAAATAAGGCTTCGGCATTTTCCGCAAAACGGCGACTGCGTATGCGTTGACTGCGGTCCGCTTACCTATTCGCTCGCGCTAGAAGAAGAATGGATCGAGGCCGACAGGCATATCGACAAAGCCGGAAATGAGTGGTCGGACTGGGATGTTATGACGGAAACGCCTTACGCATACGCGCTGAACCTCTCAAAACCGATAACCGTCGAGAGAAAGAAACCGGTCGGGATGCTTCCTTTTACGATCCAAGGCGCGCCGATAACGCTTAAAGCGTGGGGACGGCCGATAGAATGGGGAATGAGCATCAAAAATACGATAGACCCGGTCCCGAAGTCCCCCGTACCAATCCCCGAGGGGGAAGACGTGCCGCTGCTTCTGCGGCCGATGGGCTGTCAGCGGGTAAGGCTGAGCTGCTTTCCGTGGTTCAGATCTGACTGTTGATTGTGAAATATAACCAATAAACAACATTCCGGAGACACGAAATATGGCGAAAAAACCCAATACCAGGCGCGGTCTCGGACGCGGCCTTGAGGCGATATTCGAAGAAACCGCCCGGCAAAGCGGCGGGAAAACGGTTCTGATGCTTTCCGCGGCGGAACTGCTTCCCCGGACCGATCAGCCCCGCAAAAGCTTCGAGCTTTCCGCTCTTTCCTCGCTTGCCGATTCGATAGCCGCGCAGGGAATAATCCAGCCGCTTATAGTGCGGCAGCGGGAGGACGGATTTTACAGCATAATCGCCGGGGAGCGGCGGTGGAGAGCGGCAAAGATGGCCGGACTTACCGAGCTGCCCTGCATTGCGGTCGAAGCCGACGAGATCGAAGCCGCCGAGATGGCGCTGATCGAAAACATTCAGCGGGAAGACTTAAACCCGGTCGAAGAAGCCGACGCATACCGAGTGCTGCTTGAAACCGGGATTAAGCAGGAGGAACTTGCCCGCCGCGTCGGCAGGAGCCGTTCGGCGATATCCAACCTGATAAGGCTGCTGGAGCTGCCGGATGAAACGCTCAATCTTCTCCGCCGCGGGCTTATCTCCGAAGGTCACGCGCGAGCGCTGCTGCCGCTGCGGGGAGATTCGGAAGACAGAGCCGAGATGATAAACCGGCTTGCCCAAAGGATCGCGGATGAAGGACTTTCTGTCAGGTCTGTCGAGAAGCTTGTAAAGGGCATTCTCGAAAAAGGCGCCGAGAAAAAGCCGGACGGCGATGACGAGAGCTGGCAGAGATACGCCCGCGAAGTTTCAAAACGGCTTTCAAAGCGGCTCGACCGCCGCGTCCGGGTGACGGCTACCAAGCGTTCCCGCCGGGTAATAATTGACTACAAAGACAACGACGACCTGGAAAATGTCATCAGGCTGCTGACAGGCGGCACGGGAATACTCGACGATGAAGAATGAAGAACAAACATAATTCATGCAGAAGCGAGGTAACTAAGATGACTTTCAGTTCCTTAATTAAGCGCGGTGTTCCGCTCCTGCTGGCAGCTTTGATAATATTCGCCGCTGCCTGCGGCGGAAAAACCGAGACGCCGCAGGCATCCGACACCACGGCGGCCGATGTCATGGAAGAAACGACCGCAGCCGAGACGATGTCATTTGAACCGGATCTTCCCGAAGCCGATTTCGGCGGCGAGACTTTCACCTTCTGGCTGCGCAAATGCCACGCCGATTTCTGGACGGTCGCCGACATCTGGACCGAAGAGCTGTCGGGCGATGCGCTGAACGACGCGATTTACGAACGCAACGCCTTTATCGAAGATAAATACAACGTAAAAATCGCGCAATTCTGGGCGGGAGACGCCGGACGTTCGTCGAGCGAAATCGCCTTAAATGTCAAAAAAGCGGTATTTGCGGGCGATGCGGTCGACTCCGTTATCGCATCCGGCTATGCGACCGGCTTTATGACGATAAACGGGCTTCTGTATGAGCTTTCGGCGATCCCTTACCTGGATCTTTCACAGCCGTGGTGGGATCAGAACCTCAACGAATCGACCAGCCTTTACAACAGAAGCTATTTTGCCGGCGGCGAGCTGACAACGGCGGACAACAACGCGGTAAATATCCTGGTTTTCGTAAAAGACCTTGTAACCGACTACGGCCTTGAAAGTCCGTATGATCTGGTAAAAAGCGGCGCCTGGACCATTGATAAGCTTATCGAAATGTCAAACGTCGTATCCGGCGATCTTGACGGCAGCGGAACTTTAGATGAGAACGACCGCTTCGGATACCTCTATTTTTCAGACAGCTGCGCCACGATGTATAACGCGCTCGGAAATTTCTTCGGAACGAAAAACGCTAACGGTGACCCCGAGATTACCTTCTACACCGACCACGCCGCCCAATGCTGGGAAAAACTGATCGCGTTTCTGCAAACCGACGCAACCCTTTCGATGTCGACCGAGTTAAGTATTTACAAGGGCAAGGGCGACTACGACGTCATCGTCGCCATGGTCGAAGGCAAAAATACGCTCTTCACCTGGTGCCATATGCGCAACATTTCGATGCTCCGTTCCGTCGAAACTTCTTTCGGCGTTATTCCCAACCCGAAATGGGATGAGATGCAGAGCGAATACTACACCCAGAACGACCCATACGGCGCCGGGTTTGTCAGCGTGCCGATAACCTGCCCGGATACCGAACGCACCGGACTTCTCCTTGAGGCTTTCTGCGCAAAGAGCATGGAGATCGTAACTCCGGCTTATTACACCATAAATCTCGAGGGCAAGTATATGCGCGACGAAGAATCGCTGGAAATGCTCGACATCATTTTCTCGACCATGACCTACGATATCGGCGATATATACAACTGGGGCAATATGATGGAGCAGCTCTCGGGTCTCTGGAACAAAGAATCCCCCGACCTTGCTTCCCTCTGGGCAAAGCTCGAGAAAAAGACCGTCAAAGACCTTGAAAAGACGGTAGAGCACTTTAATGAGATAATCACCTGATAACGAATCAAAATAATTTTGACAGGAGCTCCCTTCATGATAGACATAAATCTTATCCGCAACCAGCCGGAGCTGGTACGGGAAAACATAAAGAAGAAATTCCAGGACGCAAAGCTGCCGCTTGTCGATGAAGTCATCGACCTCGACCTTCGCTATCGCGCGGCCATACAGCAGGCGGATTCCCTTCGTTCAAAGCGCAGGACCATCTCAAAACAGATAGGCAAGCTGATAGGACAGGGCAAACAGGAGGAAGCCGAAGAGGCAAAGGCGGAAGTCACCGCTATTGTAAGCGAGCTTGCCGATATAGAAGCCATGGAGGGGCAGCTTCAGGAGCAGATCCGGGAACGGATGCTGCTGATTCCGCAGATAATCGACCCGACCGTTCCCTTGGGACCCGACGACACCCATAACGTTGAGATCGAGCGCTTCGGCGAGCCCGTCGTTCCGGATTTTGAAATTCCGTATCATGTCGACATAATGGAGCGGCTGCGCGGCATCGACCTCGACGCGGCGCGCAAAGTTTCCGGCAACGGATTCTATTACCTGACCGGAGACATCGCGCGGCTGCACAGCGCCATCCTCAGCTACAGCCGTGACTTTATGATAGACCGCGGATTTACTTATGTTATCCCGCCGTTCATGATCCGCGGCGAAGTCGTCAGCGGCGTCATGAGCTTTGCCGAGATGGAGAACATGATGTATAAGATCGAAGGCGAAGATCTCTATCTCATCGGCACTTCGGAGCACAGCATGATCGGCCGCTTTATCGACACCATCCTTGACGCCGACGAGCTTCCTTATACCCTCACCAGCTATTCCCCCTGCTTCCGCAAGGAAGTCGGCGCGCACGGCATCGAGGAGAGAGGCGTCTACCGCATCCACCAGTTCGAAAAGCAGGAGATGATCGTCGTCTGCAAGCCGGAAGAGTCGCCGATGTGGTTCGGCAGGCTTGCCCAAAACACCGTCGACTTCTTCCGCACCCTCGATATCCCGGTCCGTACCCTCGAATGCTGCTCCGGCGACCTTGCCGACCTCAAGGTAAAAAGCCTTGACGTCGAAGGATGGTCTCCCCGCCAGCAGAAATATTTTGAAGTCGGCTCCTGCTCCAACTTAGGCGACGCTCAGGCAAGGCGGCTCCAGATCCGCGTCAAAGAGAAGGACGGCACGAGGTATTTTGCTCACACTCTTAACAACACCTGCGTCGCCCCTCCGAGAATGCTCATAGCGTTCCTTGAAAATAACCTCTGGGAAGACGGCACGGTAAGAATTCCCGAAGTGCTTCGTCCTTATATGGGCGGCAAGGAACTGATAGTATAATTTCGGCAAACCCGCGAATGAAAGGCGGTTTGATATGTCCGCTGACCTTTTTGTTGTAAAAGCAAGCGACCAGATGCTCGGCGTCGTAGTCTGGTCGATCTTTGCAGGGATCGTAATAGGAATATTGCTTTCCGTTTATCATAAGTATGTCCTGGGCATTTTCGTCCGGCGGCTGCTCGAAGCGGGCGCGTCGAGCGAAGGCAGCGCTTTGACGATGGATGAAGCGGGACTCGGCAAATTCCGGCTTCTGCGGCTGATCACAAGCCGCGCCATCCTCGGCAGCGGCTCTTATGCAAAGATAGTAAGGAGCCCCGATCTTCCGTATCCGCCCCCGCTGCCGAAGAAGGGCGAGAAGACGCCGCCGAGGAAAATAGACGCATCGACCCGTTTTTATATCCCGCATGATATGCAGCACCGTGCGGAGCTGACCTATACCGGCGGAGCCAGAACCATTATATGGGCGCTGATCTCGATAGCCGTTCTGCTTGCCATCGCCTTCCTTTCCTTCTATATCGTTCCGGCGCTGTCGGAAATGTTTGCGAATATGTTCCGGTAAGCGGATAAGCGGAATATTCACCTTAAATTTAAATTAAACTATTATTACGGAGTTTTCGGAACAGCCGCCGGCAGCTAATGCCGCAGGCGGTTTGCTGCCGCAGATTCTGTCGATTGGATTGTTACACTGACATGGATTATAAAAACGCAGACGGACGCAAAAAAAAGCGCAGACGGGTAACAGGCCCGGTAATAGTAATCACCCTGGCGTTAGTTATTATCGCCGTTGCGGTGGTGTTCGGCGCGATCTACATTTCCGGGATCCGCTATACAAAAGTCACGCTAACCGACGGCAACAACATCAAATTTTTCGGCACGGTCGATGACAGCGGAAATCCTCTGACGGGCAAGCTATATTTCTCCGACGGTTCGACCGCCGAAGTGGATATGGAGAAATCCGTCGTCACCTACGACAACGGCGACATATACGAAGGACAGCTTCAGCAGTTCATGCGTCAGGGCGAGGGAACGATGACTTTTGCCTCCGGCGACGTTTATCACGGCAGCTTTGAAAATGACGCCATCACCGGCACCGGCATCTTCCGCTACGCCAACGGCGACGAATACGAAGGCGAATTAAAAGACGGCCGCCGCGACGGCTACGGCACCTACACCTGGGCTGACGGCTCCATCTACTTCGGCTATTATAAAGACGACCAGAAAGACGGCAAAGGCAAGTTCGTCTGGGCGGACGGCTCTTATTACGAAGGCGACTATACCGCCGACATGAAGAACGGCATCGGAGCCTATTACTACTCAAACGGCGACCAGTATCAGGGCGATTTCAAGAACGACCGCCGCAGCGGAAGCGGAACTTATACCTGGGCAAACGGCGAATCCTTCATCGGATCTTTCGTCGACGACGTTATGAACGGCTGGGGGATATATTCCTGGCCGAGCGGCCGTACCCTCGAGGGACTTTTCCGCGACGGAAAATTTGTCCGCACCGAGCCGGCAACCGAATAAAATATCCGGGGGAAGCGCCTTCCCCCGATGGTTTTTTTATACTGTAATATGAATATTTTGATGGCTACCATGGCCCTTGACATCGGCGGCGCGGAGACGCATATCGTCGAGCTGTCCAAGGAGCTTCGCCGGCGGGGACATTCGGTCACCGTCGCGTCAAACGGCGGCGCTTTCGTGCCGGCGCTCGAAGAAGCCGGCATCAAGCATGTCGGGCTGCCGATGAATTCAAAGCGCCCGGATAAGGCTTTCCGGGCATATTTGGGTATCTGCCGGCTGCTTAAGACCGGAAATTTTGACCTTGTGCATTCGCATTCCCGCATTTCTTCGTTTATCTGCGCCCTTGCCTGCGAAAGATACGGCGTCCGCTTCGCGACGACCTGCCACGGCGTTTACGACATGAATTTCCTCTGGCGCCGGCTTTCGAAATGGGGGATAAACTCCCTTGCGGTGAGCTGCGATACCAAGGCTTATCTCGTAAGGGAATACGGAGTTCCGCCGGACAACATCCATCTGACGATAAACGGCATCGACACCGAAAAGTTCTCGCCGCTTCCGCTGCCTGCTCAGACATCGCCGGGAACCGGACTCGCGCCGGGGAAAGCCCATAGAGTTATCTATTGCAGCCGCATCGACGAAGCCAGCGCCCACTGCGCCTTTATGCTCGTCGAAAAGGCGCCGGAGCTTGCCCGTCTTTACCCCGATTTCGAGCTTGTCATCATCGGCGGCGGAGACAGCCTCGAAAGGCTGAAGGCCGAAGGGGAGCGCGTAAACGCCGATGCAAGAGCCGAAAGCGGTATTGAGAGGGATGTTGTAATTATAACCGGCTCTGTTACCGACGTCAACGTCCGTCTCCGAAGCGGCATATATAAAGGGGATGACGGAAGTTTCTATACCGACAGCGTATTCGTCGGCGTCTCCCGCGCCGCGCTTGAAGCGATGGCTTGCGGTCTGCCGGTTATCCTGTCGGGCAGCCAGGGCTATCTCGGCCGATTTGATCCGGAGATGGAGCACAAAGCGCTTTCCACCAACCTCTGCGGCCGCGGCTGCCGGATGCCGGACGCCGAAACGCTTATGCGGGACGTCGTCGGGATGTTTTCGCTGTCGGATAAAGAGAGGCGGGAGCTGGGCCGCTTCGGACGCGATTTCGTGATGCGCCGCTTTACGGTGACCCGGATGGCGGACGACGCCGAGAAATTATACAACGGGCTTCGCCCCTTCCGGCCGAAAAAGGGCCGGACGGATGTTATTTTAAGCGGCTATTACGGTTTCGGAAACACCGGCGACGACAGCCTGCTTTATCAGATAACCAATTCGCTGAAATCCCTCGCGCCGGATCTCGATATAACCGTTCTTGCGCACAAGCCGCGCAGATTGAGAAAGCTTTATGCGGTAAAGACGGTAAATCGCTTCAATATCATAAAAATCAACCGGGTTATGAGCCGCGCCGGACTTCTGATAAACGGCGGCGGTTCGCTGCTTCAAAACACCACCTCTCAGCGTTCGCTGATCTATTACGTAAAGATAATCGAGACGGCAAAGAAGCGCGGCATGAGGTGCATGCTATACGGCTCGGGACTCGGGCCGATACACGGCGAAAAGGCGGAACAGCTTACCAAAACGGCGCTTGACGATATGGACGCGATAACCCTCCGCGACGAAGGCTCCCTTTCGCTGCTTCGCCGTTTGGGAGTGAACGAAACCGCGACGGCCGTCACCGCCGATCCGGCTTTCCTGCTTGAACCTTCGGATATGAGCTGGCTTGAATACAGTCTTGCCGAAAAGGGGATATCCGACGTCGGAAAAACCTTCGCCGTAGCCCTCCGCGGCAGAATACCCGGCGAATGCGACGGCGATCTGATCGAAAAAATCATTGCCGCCGCCGCGAAAATATATGAAACTACGGGTCTTACTCCGGTATTCATCCCGCTGCAGCTGCGGCAAGATTTAGACGTATGCCGTAAAGCCGCGGAGAAAATTCCCGGCTCAATTCTGCTCGACACCCTGAGTCCGCGGGATATGCGGGCGTATGCCGGGCGCTGCGCTTTCATTATCTCGCTGAGGCTGCATATTTTAATCTACGGTTTTGCCGGCGGGACGCCGGGCATCGGGCTTGACTGCGACCCGAAGCTGACCGCCCTGATCCGCCAGACGGGAACTCTTGATATCTGCCCCGACTTCATCCTTCCGATAATTGATTTCGACCCGGAAAGGCTTATAAAAGCCGCCGCCTGCGCCGTCGAAAACCGGGAAATCATGAGCGGAATACTTAAAAAGAACGCCGATATACTCCGCCGCCGCGCAAAGACGGATCCCGCGCTCGCGCTTGAGATACTCTACCGACCCGATCCGAGGCTTGATTATGATGGCCGCTGATGCATATTTATTCTTTTTACCTTAATTTTACATAGCCGACAAGCTTGGCATATTGACTTTATAGTAATTTTGTTGTATAATTATCATAACAGTTCAGGGACAAATGTTAAAATTTCTTATTAACAATCAGACGATGGTTCCGATTCTGTTAAGATAATTTAAGAAGGGATGATTTTATGAAAAAATTATTTTCCATCCTGCTCTGTGCGGCGCTTGTCGCGATGCTCGGAGCAGTCGTTTTCGCAGCTAACCCCGACACCAAGTTCAAAGCTGTAAACGGAACTGCCGTTGTAGACGGTGTAAAGGATGAGCTTTATACTGCCGCCGACGCGATCCCCGTCGCCGTAACCGAAGACGGCACTATGGCCGGCACCGCTGTCGTATACGCCGCCTGGGACGAAACCAACATGTATTACTTCTGCGAAGTAACCGACCCGACCGTTACCCCGGCTGACGTCTGCTCTTCCAACTATCAGTCCGACTCGGTTGAGATTTACTTCTCATTCGAGGGCTACGCGGATGATATCACCACCATCAACGCCGGCCAGTATACCATCGGCCCGAACTTCTCCGCATGGGCAGGCCGCGGCGGACACTGGGACAACTATGTCGCAGATGCGAAATTTGCTTTTGTCATGACCGGCAAGGGCTGGGATATTGAAATGTCGATTCCCTTCGGATCCGAGTACAAAGTTGCCGCCGGAAACGAAGTCCCCTTCACCGTCGCCTTTAACGACGACGCCGACGGAGACGCCGCCCGAGACTACCAGCCGATGATAGCCACCGGTCAGACCAGCGCCTGGTCGGTAGTCGACGACAACTACAACACCCTGATCTTCAGCGATGTTAAGTTTGCGCCGGTAGTTGAAGTTGAAGAAGCCCCGGCAGAAGAAGCTCCCGCTCCCGCAGCAGAAGCGCCCGCTGCCGAAACCGTCGCCGAAGCTCCGGCTGCTCCCGCTCCCGCAGCTCAGACCGGCTCCTCGCTGCTTCTCTTTATCGCGGTAGCAACCGCCGTTGGCGTACCTGTAATTACGACAGCAGCGTCTAAAAAGCGCAAATAATCGGTAAAACCCAAATAAAAGACCGCTCTTCGGGCGGTCTTTTTCTGTCGGAATCTGCGAATATACCGAATCTGTCTTGACATATCCGGAATTACGGTATATAATATTTATATCGTCAAAAACACAAAACAAAGCAATTCATGGAGGCTGTCATGGCAAAAAAAATCAAAGTCGGCCTTGCGGGAGCAAGGGCGCAGTCGATAATTCAGGGACTTAAAGCCGAGCCGGACGTCGAGATCGCCGCGATCTGCGACCTTGACGAGGACAGGCTGAATCATATGGCAGACGCGCATAATATTCCCCATCGCTACCGTGTTTTCGAGGACATGGCGGATTCCGACCTCGACGCGATACACATAGCGACGCCGATGCAATGCCATGTTCCGCAGGCGCTCTACGCGCTGGAAGCCGGCAAGCATGTCATGAGCGAAGTCACGGCAGGCGTCACGATGGACGAACTTTTCTGGCTCTGCGAAGCGGTCGAGCGTTCCGGAAAGATATATATGTACGCCGAAAACTACTGCTACACCCCGGAGGTTCAGCTCGTCAAGAGCCTTGTCGACCGCGGGATGTTCGGCAATCCTTATTACGCAGTCGGAATGTATCTGCACAACTGCTCCGAACTGATCGAATATCCGAACGGAAAATCAAGCTGGAGAAAATACTGGCAGTTCGGCAAGCGCGGCAACTTCTACCCGACCCATTCCTTAGGTCCGGTCATGACCTGGCTTGAAAACGAGCGCATCCGCGAAATCGCAACTTTCGCTCCAGTTGGCTGTCACAACGACCGCGGCGTTCGTCAGGACGACGGTACGACGACGATGTGCTACACCGACTCCGGAAAAGTCGTTCAGATAAGGGTTGACTGCACTTCCAACCGCCCGCATGATGCGACCCATTATCATCTCCAGGGAACAAAAGGCGCTTATCAGGCAGCCGGCGCTTTAAGCTCAGGTCCGGCAATCGCAATCCGCACCGAAGAAGACCCGAACGGCGACCAGC
>DUUJ01000079.1 GCA_012841635.1 Clostridiales bacterium
ATCAGGTTATTCTCCGTGGTTCGGGATATTACGGCAGACGGTTGCCGGCGGAGAGATATATCTTATACCACTCCTCGCGGGTGATCCTAATATCCGCTCCGGCTTTTATCTCGGCGAGGCGGCTCGGCTTCGTAGTACCGGTAACAACCATCATTTTTGCGGGGTGACGCATAATGAACGAAGCGACGGCGCCGGTGCTTGTGATGCCGTATTTTTCGGCGACGGCGTCAAGCGCGGCGTTTAGCTCCGGCCACTTGTCGGAGCCGATATACGCTCCCTCGAAGAAGCCGTACTGATAAGGCGACCACGCCTGAATAGTGATATCCTTAAGACGGCAGTATTCGAGAACCGAGCCGTCGCGATCGACAGCGCCGTCAAAGGCGGTGTTGACGTTGAATCCGGTATCGACCATGCCGGTGTTGGTCGGAGCGAACTGGAGCTGGTTTGCGACTATCGGGGTGCCCAAATATTTGGCAAGCAGCTCCATCTGCCCCGGTTTCTGATTGGATACGCCGAAATGATTGACCTTGCCCTCCACTTTCAGTTTCGCAAACGCTTCTGCGACTTCCTCCGGCTCCATCAGCGTGTCGGGGCGATGCAGCAAGAGCACGTCGATGTAATCGGTACCGAGTCTCTTAAGGGATCCGTCGACCGCTTTGAGGATGTGTTCCTTAGAAAAGTCATACATTCCGCTGCGGATGCCGCACTTGGTCTGAATAAAGATCTTGTCCCTCATCGACGCATCGGTTTTGAGAACATCGCCGAATACTTCCTCGCATTTTCCTCCGCCGTATATATCGGCGTGGTCAAAGAAGTTAAAACCGAGGTCAAGCGAGGCGCTTACAAATTCCTCAGCCGTTTTCCGGTCCATTCCGCCGATTCTCATGCAGCCGACAGCCACGGGCGGCACCGAAAGACCGGATACTCCGAGCATTATTTTTTCCATTATATTCTTCCTTTCTCATTGGTTCTCATTGGTTGTTCCGTCTCTCGGATTATAACATATGACGAGCTTATATTCAATTAACAATAGTCACATCGGAGTGAATTTATTATGAACAGGAAAGACAAAAGATGCGTAATAGTCGCCGCCGGCAGCCTTTACGGACGAAAGATCGCCGTCTCCGAAGGCGATTTTGTCATCGCCGCCGACGCCGGGTACAAATACTGCGAAAATCAGAATATTAGATACGACCTTCTGGTCGGAGACTTTGATTCGGCGGAAAAGCCGGATTTTGCCGGAGAAATTGTCGTCCTGCCCCAGAAAAAAGATGTTACCGACAGCTGGCAAGCGATAGAAGAAGGGGTAAAGCGCGGATTTTGTGAATTTCACATATACGGCGGCAGCGGCAGCCGGGCAGACCATACCCTTGCGAACATCCAGTCGGCGGTTTATCAGGCAGAGCGCGGCAGACGAGTGTTTATCTACTGCGAGAAAATGATAATCACTGCGATAAGCATCGGCTGCATAACAATCGAAAACCCGATTTACAACTGCGCGTCCGAAGAAACCCGCGAGGAGCAGCCGCATTTAGGCGTCTTTTGTTACCGGGGCAGGGCAGAGGGAGTGAATATCATCGGAACGCAATACGAACTCAATAATGGTGTTCTGGTTGATAACTTCCCGCTCGGCGCGGCGAATCTCTTCCGCCAGGACTCGGAAAAAGTCGAAATCTCGGTCAAAAGCGGAACGATTCTGGTCTGCTGGCAGGATATTTTATAAAATTTCAAAAATACTGAAACTTTTTTCTCCTCCCGTTCGTCAATATAAGTGACAGTTCCGGAAATAAAAAAACTTGCATAAGAGGTATATTTATGAAAAACAGAAAAATCATCGCCTTAACGGCAGTAACGGCAGCCATTCTGATGGCGTTTACCGCCGCAATGCCAATTATCGCCGAAGCGCCGGCGGAAGAACCCGTAGCGTATGAACCAATAGCGGCAGAACCGGCAGTTGAGCCGGGGGTAATGCCGCCTCCCCCGACCGAAGACTATATATTGATCAGCGGGGAAGTCGACGATTCGGACGCCGGAGCCGCTAAGGCTATCCTTCTTGCAAAGAAGTATTTCGGCGAGACCGACGACTATAAAACGGTAGACACCTGGGAGAACATCAACGGCAATCTTAAGATTTACGAGATCAACTGGAGAGACAGCGATGACCGTCCCGGCATGAACGCCGCTATCGGCATCGACGGCGTCGTATATTCATGGCAGCTGCTGCTTGATTTTCCGTATGAAAGCACCGTAAT
>DUUJ01000080.1 GCA_012841635.1 Clostridiales bacterium
ACCTGGACAATAGACAAGTTTGTTTCGATGGCCGGAAGTCTCTCCTGCGACCTCAACGGCGACTCGAAAATGGATGAAAACGACATGTACGGTTTCTGCATATGGCAGGACTCGATGATGGGGATGGTCAACGCCGCCGGCGAGAAGTTTGCGACGATAAACAATGACGGCAATATCGAGCTTACGCTGAATACCGAGAAAACCGTCAACATGCTGGATAAGTATATACCGCTTGCATATGACCGCAACCTGACCTATTCAATTTATCATTCAAAAGATGCGATCGAGAATATGTTTGCAAACGACCAGGTAATGTTCTACACAAGGTACCTCTGCATAATCAAAAAATACCGCAATATGGATACCGACTTCGGACTCCTGCCTTATCCGAAATACGACGAGAGTCAGAGCTCCTATTACCACACCGTCGCTCCTTACGGCTGTTCTTTCATCTGCGTGCCGATGGTAGTAGAAGATTTCGAGATGACCGGAGCGGTTCTGGAGGCGATGGCATACGAGTCGGTCGACACGGTAACGAAGGCTTATTACGATATAACCCTCGAAGGCAAGACGCTGCGCGACAATGAATCGACCGAAGTGCTGGATATTATCCTTAAGACCCGCGTCTTTGACATCGGGCAGTTCTATCAGATCGGACCGTATAATGAGCGAATTATGGACCTGTTCAGGAAAAATGACAAAGACTTCGCGTCGATGTATACAAAGCATGAGCCGGCAGCATTAAAGCTCATCGGTGAAATCAACGAAGCATTTGCCGCGATAACCTAAAAAAAATCCGAAAGCCTTAAAAGGCTTTCGGAAACCACCGATTAATATGTCAGGCTCGGCAGAGCAGTTCATATTCGCTGCTCCTGCCGGGCTTTTCGGTTATAAGCTTAAGCGTCATAAACCCGGTCTTTTCGATTTTCGGCATTTTGAATTCAAGGGCGCTGCCTTTTATATTTGTGCGCGGTTCGGCTTTGCCGGTTTTCCACTCGCCCAATTCATATTCACACCCGCCGATTATGAGGCTTGCCCTTATCGTATCGCTGACCGGCTCATTTGAGTCGTTGAGCAGCCAAAGCTCACAGCTGAAAAGTTCACCCTCGCTCCAGTCGAATTTCGGGACTCTTGCGGAAGCCGCAACCGGACGCAGCGAATCCTTCACCGCGTAATATGCCGGTTTCAGCACCATCGGGTAGCACACAAGAGAATTATTCGCCGCCGTTATCCACGGCTCGCACCAGCACCAGTTGATCGACATTGAGCAGCCCGGCCACTGGCGGCGCGTTTCTTCGAATATTTCCTTATATCCCGCCGCCTGCATCCGCTGACTTCTGTCGACGAATTGCTCGAGCGACTCGGGTTCGCCGAATAACTTTCGGTCTGTTTCGAGACAGAGCCAGGTATCATAACCCCAGGCGCTGAAACCGTGATGCTTCTCCCAGCTCTTTGTCTTGGTAATCGGGAATAGCTCGTTTTCAGGTATTATCTTTTTAAGCTCATTGACGCCGGCGGCGCTCGGAACTCCGAATTCGGTATAAGCGGTATTGCGGCGGTTCTGGAAGACGCCGAATACGTCTTTTCCGGTATTCCTGTCATAAAAGGTATATCCGCCGTGCGCCATTCCGGTTAAGGGAGATGTCGGAAAAAAGGGGCGGTCGTAATCAAGCTCATAGCATAGCTTGTTCAGCAATCGGAGCGCGTGTGACTGGTCGTCCATTCCGGACCAGCTGTTGAACAGTTCATTGCCGCCGCACCAGAGCACCAATGACGGATGGCGGCGAAGATGTATTATTATCGACGTCGCTTCCCTTTCGAGCACTGCCATGTAATGCGGATTTGCGACATAATTGTTGCAGGCTAACATGAATTCCTGCCAGACCATAATACCGAGGCGGTCGCAAATCTCGTAGAACTCGTCCTTCTGTATGCCGGCGCCGCCCCAGAGGCGGAAGATATTCATGTTGGCTTCGACGGCGGCTTTTATCAGCTCTTCATACCGTTCTTCGGTTATAACTCCGAAATATAGTTCGGGATTTACCCAGTTGGAACCTTTGGCAAAGATGCGGCGTCCGTTCAGCTCGATTGTTACGGGAGCGGCGTATCTGCTCATCGGGTATCCGGCGGGATCGCCGCCGGTGCCGGGATTGCAAAGCATCCTTATTGTGCGGAAACCGATAAAGCCTTCCTTTTTGTCGGATGAGCTTTCAGCGGCCCATTTATAGAGATTAGGGTCACCCTGACCGCTGCACCACCAGAGTTTAACTTTATTGACGGTGAATTCGGGGGATTCGCCGATGTAAACGACGTTTCCGTCCGGATCAAAGAGGGTATAAACGACTTTTTCATCGCAGACGGTCTCAAAGCGCACTTCGGCGTTTTTGAGAGCGGAGTCGAGGGTATAGAACGGCTCACAAGAGCTGATGTATCCGCGTTTTCTCGTCTCGATATACGCGGGTTTCCAGATGCCGGAGATTAAAAGCCGCGGGTTCCAGTCCCATTCGTAGCTCACCGGCGGCTTGCAGCTCTGATCCGCTTCCTGCCTCGGAGTTTCATGATATCCGGGACGCTTGGGATGAGGATGGATCAATACGCTGAGTTCGGAGCCCGGCTTTGCTTTTTCGGTAATATCAAGCTCGACTTTGGTATACATTCCCTCCTGCGAGTGAAGCTTCTTGCCGTCAAGGAAGATGTCGAAGATATAGTCGATGCCTTCGGCGACGAAAAAGACGTAATCGCCGCTTTCGGCTTCGAATTCAAGCTTTGTTTTGTATATCCAGAAAACGTCTTCAACCGCTTCAAGCGCTTCGACATTGTCGGAAAACATAATATCGATGCCTTTGTAATCGGCGTAATCCTTCTGAACATTGCCGGGAACAGACGCAGCGAAAAGCTCAGGCGCTTCCCCCTTGTCGGAGTCATAGATTCCTGCCAGCCATTTCTGATTGAATTTCATATTGATACCCCTTATCGGTTATTATTTACTTTAGAATAATATAATATTTTGAAATGAATCTGGTATTGCAATTATATGGCTTGTTTTAAAATTCGCGACTTATTGAATTAATTGCGTTGTATCCTTTCAAACCTCCTGACGTGTTTGCCGTCAAGTATGACGGTTTCTTCCCACATTGAAGCCGGTCTTGCCCAGACTTTGCTTTCATCGCTTGTATCTTTATAGATAATCAACTCTTCAAGCGTTTCGCTGTGCTTTGCTACGGCGATCACTTCGTATATATTTCCTTTGTAATGGCGGTATAAAGATCCTTTTTCGGCAGGCATTGGCATGCTCCTTTCAATATCAGTTTTTGATATATTATAATAAAAAAACAAATGATTTTTCATCGGAGGAAAACATGGAATTAAAGAAAAGAATCGAGAAATTCAAAACTCGGGAATTTGAAACCAACAAAGAGTTTTACTTGGGAATCGAAAAGGGACAGAACCCCCATACACTTTTTATCGGTTGTTCCGATTCTAGGGTAAATGCGGAGATACTCTTTCAGGCAAGAGCGGGTGAATTATTCCAGATAAGGAATGTCGCAAATATCGTGCCGAGAGATGACGATCCCGATAATAACCTTTCGGTGGTTTCGGCTCTCGAATATGCCGTTAAGGTTCTCAAAGTAAAGAATATTATCGTCTGCGGGCACTCAAATTGCGGTGGATGCGCCGCGATCAGAAAGCTCAACGACTATAAAGACGATCTCCCCAATACGGCGGAATGGATCTCTCAAAGCAGCCGGATATCCGATTATATCGACGGCAAGTATCCGGATATGAATGAAGATAACAAGCTCGTTCTGCTTGAGAAACTGAATGCCGTTCGTCAGCTGGATAACTTGCTTACATACGATTTCATACGACAAGCTTTTGATTCGAGAAAGCTGAATTTGCAAGCTTATTATTATGATATCGGAACCGGAGATATTTCCATTTATGATTATGAGAACGAATTCTCTGATTTAATTAAAGAGATAGCGTTAAGCTGAAATCTCTTCGAATTCATAACCGGGTAGGCTTTGACCGGAACCTATGAATTATTTCAAATAACGCCTGCTTTGACCGGATATTACCGCGTGCAGGCGTTATTTTATGCATTTTTGCCCGGCATTTACAGGCAGGTAATAAAACATAAAAAACAACCGTCAATACAGAAATTTGTATCAACGGCTGTGTTATTGGTGGCTGCGGAATAGGGATTCGAACCCCAACAAACAGAGTCAGAGTCTGCCGTGCTACCGTTACACAATTCCGCATCGGGTTCAACGCTGTATATTATAACACATAATTGATTTTTTGTCAATAGCTTTCCCGAATTTTGTGCAAGGGTACGTGTAGTGTTACAATAGATGTGACACTGAAGATATTGA
>DUUJ01000010.1 GCA_012841635.1 Clostridiales bacterium
GTTGAAGTCGACCCGGATACCGGAGAGTAATGCTTTTAACTTTCAGAAGAGGATAGAACCATGAAAAGCAAACGTCTTTTTTTCGTAATGCTGTCATTGACGCTGGTACTTGGAATATTATGCGCCGGATTTATCCGTCCCGGATTTCTTTTGGGCGCGTTTCAATTCCGCGCGCCGGGTATTCCGAAGTCGGCGACTGTCGTTCCGGAAAATCCGGAGATACGCGGAAACAGCCGCGCGTTTGACATAACCCCCGTCGAAGGGGTAAGGATATCCGCCGAAGAAGGCGCCCTTGACCGCGACCGCGAGTTTAAAATGGAAGCGCTTTCCGAGGAGCAGCTTGAAGAGGCGCAGAACGCCCTCGAATATGATGAGGGATTTCTGTTAGGCGCCTGGGAACTTGACGCCGGCCTTGCCGACGACGAATACACCCCCGGCAGCTTTAAGATTGAGATTGATCTTGATACACTCGGCATCCCGGCGGAATATTATGAAGACATTCAGATTGTCAGGATAGATGACGACGGCAACAGCTATATTTACGCAAGCTCTCTCGACGGTTCTTTCATAAGCTGCGATTCCCGCCAGAACAGCATTGTCGGAATAACGATTGCCGTCGCCGTCGGCCTCGGCATCGGCGCGTTGGTCGGCGATACGATACAGCTCTTTCAGGGCAAGGCGATACTCAGCGGCGATAAGTTATATGTCGCTGCGCCTATCGAACACAGAATATACAAAAAAAAGGTCTTCCGGCTTGATTTCAAACCGAGCGGAGAGCTGAAAGCCCGTCGGGAAAAACTCAATCAAATGGTCGAGACTGTCCAAGTAGATAATTTACGCGATAAAGTAGAAGACTGGCTCATACGCAACACCGACGTTCGGGAATACAGTCAGGCAACGATGGAGCAGAAAGAGTTGGCGAAATTTAAGGTAAAATATCAAGAAGCCTCCTCCACCGACAAATTCAAAGCGCTCGAAAGAGAGATAAAAGACATCGAAAAAAAGGAAATGTCGGATATGGATACCATTAAAACCGTTGTCGACTGTTGCCTGACCGCTTATGAATATATGCGGGACGAGGCAAAAACCAAACTTCCGACATACATAGTCGACGTATACCTTCCGCCCACATTGACTGAACATGCGGCAGGCGTGACATTCACCAAATTCATAGGCGGCAGAGCGTTTATGTCTCTCAACATGACCCCTCTGAGAGACGGCAAGCGCGATCAGTTCCAGTCGACCTTTATCCATGAATTTACCCATGTGGTGCAGCGGGAGTATACATATCAGACAACCGGAAATATGCGCTTCGATGAAGGCACCGCAATGATGGTGGAAATGTTAGCGCACCCGTGGCTTATGGAAAGAGGGATAATTTCGGGACCGACCGACCTCAGCGATGCCGACCGGTTTGAGTTTTACGCAATCCCTCTCGATGAATTCAAAGCAAAGGGAACCCGATGGATATCTTCCGCAGTCAGAAACAGCGATGATTCCGATACCGGTTACCCTCTGGCGCATTTCTTCAAATTCGTTCATGACAGCAGGGGCGGGGGAAGGAATATAGGGCCTCTTTTTACTGCTTATGAGAACGCCGGAACTTTCTCCCGAAAGATAAGCGACGTTTTGAAAATGGCATACGGCTTAAGCTCCGAGGAGCTGACCGATTTATATTACCGGTTCGTCGGGCAGAACCGAGAAAAGATAGTCGAAGGATTGTTTAGCCACTACGGATACCACGTCGATACAAACTATCGCGCCGAGATAACAAACCAAGATTACTGCGTCAGACTCCGCAGACTTTTTCAACCTATGGCGGTCAGACCGGAAAGGAATTACCGCCCTCTTGTCAAAATCGACTCCGATTTTGCGGAAAAACTCCCGGATGTGCGGCTCGAGCCGTGCATTGACCTCGACTATGAGGAGTGTCTTTACGGATATTATTACAAAGAAAGACATAAGTCGGATTATCCGATTGAATACATTCTCGAAATCGACGGCGGCATCGAGCAGGACACCGGATTCTTCAGCAGAGCCGGCAAATCCGGTTACACGGTGTATAAAGTCGTGCAGTCTCCGAAAATAGAATGTGAAGTTTCAAACAACCGGCTGACCTTCACCCTGCCGGAAAAAAGCGAGGCGGCGAAAGCCGGCGTGGTAGAAGGCTTCCGCATCACGATAACCTGCTCCGACGGCAAAGTAACCGAGAAAATCGCCTCTCTGCGCAGGGCGGGAAGAAAGGGGAGGTACAAGGTAAGCAGTCTCTGCAACCCCGGCTCGCTCGAAGAGGGCGCGCCCGACTTAAGCTTCAGCGTGACCGTCTGCGAACTTACCTACGACAAAAACAGACAATACCTCTACGGCCCCGAATCGGAAGGCGCGGAACTTACCCAGGAAATGGATGAGCTGCTCGAAATCATGGGCGCCCAGTCGGGTAAGATAACCGTTTCGCTCGGCTGGCAAACCAAAGACGACCTCGACCTCCACGTCATCGCCCCGGACGGCAGCCATATATTCTACGGCAATCGCTCCGCCGGAGGCGGCACCCTCGACGTCGACATGAACGTCTATGAGGATGAATGCGGTCCCAGCGCCGTCGAAAACATCTACTTCCCGGACCCGATGCCGGGAGAATACGCCGTAAGCGTGGTCAACTACACCGACCGGACGGACGGCGACACCCCCGCCGTCGTAAGGGTAACCATCGGCAATAAGCAGAAGGTGTTCAATATCACGGTAGGAAGTTACAGCTGCAGCGTCACCCGGTTCAAATACGGCGAAGACGGCGGCGATTCCTTCGAGTGGCTCGAGGATTAAGCCGGCGCGCCAATCCGCCGATAAATAAAACAAACGGAGAATAACAAATAATGTCGATATCCGTATCGCTCATCAAATTCGGAAACAAAATCTTTCCGCCCGTCCGCCATCCCTTCAATCTGGCGGGCGAGGGGAAGATGAGCTACGCCGAATGGCAGTTCGAAAAAGGCGGCGACACCGTCGCCTGCTACGCGCCGAAATTCAAGGCGTATACCATGTTCGAAAACAAGACCGTCCTCGACATGGGCTGCGGCGCCGCCGGAAAGAGCATGTATTACATAAAGCAGGGCGCCGACCGCGTCGTCGGCGTCGACATAGTGAGGAGATACGAGCGGGAAGCCGTCGAATTCGCGCGCAAATTAGGATATCAGGACCGCTTCTCTTTTGTCTGCGCCTCCGCTTTCGACCTGCCCTTTCCGAACAACTCCTTTGACACGGTGATAATGAACGACTTCATGGAACACGTCTCCGACCCTGCGGCGGCGCTTGTCGAAGCCTACCGGCTGATAAAACCCGGCGGGAGGATATATATCAACTTCCCGCCCTATTACCATCCCTACGGAGCGCATCTGACCGACGCTATCAATATGCCCTGGTGCCAGGTCTTCTTTTCGGAGAAGGCGCTTATATCTGCCTACCGCGACCTTGTAAAGGGTCTTCCCGACGAAGAGGAGCGGCTGTCGCTGCGCTTTTCATACGACGAAAAAGGGCGGGAACACATAAGCTACATAAATAAAATGACGCTGAAGAAATTCCGGCGGATACTGAAAGAGACGGGGCTTACCCCGGAGCTTTACAAGGAAATCCCGCTTAGAAAGATATTCACCCCCCTTGCCAAACTGCCCGGCATCAAAGAAATGTTCGTCCGGATGGGCGTCTGCGTGATACGCAAGGACGCCTGAACCATCCCTGAAAATATTCGTTTTTGCCGCCATAAACGGAGGTGCGCCGTGTATAAATTCTATCCTGTCCCGGAAAAGCCGTCGGAGCTTTATTCGATTCAGATCGGCGGAGAAGCCGTCCCGGCAAATCCCTGCCGCGTCTCGGCAATTCCCTTCAACGTAGTTTGGCCGGGTCATCAGAGAGCGCTCGAGCAGACGGAAGAAGCGGCTTTCCTCGCCTTCGAAGCCGACGGAGAGATTACGCTTAAGGTAAAAACAAACGGCCCGCTCAAACCGCTCTGCGCCGACACCGATATCGCAATCCGCCCGCTTTCAAAAGGGATAAAGGCGGCCGTCGCGGGAGATACCGCGGAATTCACCCTTCCCGGCCCCGGGCAGTATACCTTTGAACCCGGCGGCATGAACCGCGCCCTGCATATCTTCGTCGATCCGCCGAAGGATTACGGCAAAAAGGAAGGCGAAGGCATAATATATTACGGCCCCGGCGTCCATGACGCCGGCAGGATAGAGCTTAAATCGAATCAGACGCTTTATATCGACGCGGGAGCGATTGTTTACGGCGGCATTATAGCGGAGGACGCGGAGAATATCCGCATCGTCGGCCGCGGCATCCTCGACAACTCAAAAAGCGTCCGCGGAAAGGACGGCGGATATACGGCAGGCAGCGGCACCCCCCTCGGCTGCATAAAGATGTACCGCTGCAAAAACGTCCTCGCCGATGGAGTGATTTTCCGCGATTCCGGCGTCTGGACGGCAACCCTCTTCAACTGCGACTGCGTAACCTTTGACAATATCAAAGCCATCGGAATGTGGCGATACAACAGCGACGGCATCGACTTTGTAAACTCGGCAAACGGCCTTGTTCAGAACAGCTTTCTGCGCTGCTTCGACGACGTCATCGTATTGAAGGGGCTTAAAGGATACGACACCCGGAATGTCGAAAATATCCTCGTCCGCCGCTGCGTCACCTGGTGCGACTGGGGGCGCAACCTTGAGATAGGCGCCGAGACCTGCGCCGACGAATACCGCAACATCATTTTCGAAGACTGCGACTGCATCCACGGCGCGCATATCATGCTGGATATTCAGAACGGCGACCGCGCCCGCGTCCATAACCTCATCTTCGACAACATCCGCTGCGAATATTCGAAATATCAGCTCGAGCCGATCTATCAGGGCTCCGAAGATATGAAATACGAGCCGAAAGCGGAGCCGTTCCTGCCGACTCTGATGTACGCTCATCTTTACCGCGGAATGTGGTCGAAGGATATGCTGTTCGGCGAAAACCGCGATATCACCTTCCGCAATATACAAATCATCGCCGATCCCGGCCTGCCGGCGCCGCCGAGCGGCTTTGTCGGCGCCGAGGAAGAGCACAAAACGCATGATATAAAGATAGAAGGTCTTTATTTCAACGGAAAGCGCCTCGAAACTCTCGAAGAAGCGAGGGTTTCGCTCGGAAAATATACCGAAAACATCACCATCGAATAATCCGGCATTTGTTTATCTAAAAAAGGCAAAAAGGACGGCTGACATGACCGAAAGAATAAAAGCCCTCCGCGAATATATCGTCCCGCGAAGGCAGAAGGAGCACCGCAAAGCCGATTTTCTCGACGGCTTTGACCCTTCATTTTACCGCAAATCCCCCGACCTGCGGCCGCGCTCATCGCAGCGGCTTCGCCGCGCCCTTGAAGCGGAAACGCCGGTGATTTTAGACGGCGAAAAGATCGTATTTCTGCGGACGGTTCCGAATCTCCCCGACATTTTGAGCGAGACGGAGCAGGAGGAATTTTTCCGCGGGCGCTCAAAGCACGAACTCGGCTTCGCCTTCAACATCGCGCCGGATTATGCGGCGCTGATGAGCGAGGGGCTTTCGGCGGTAAGAGAGCGGCATTCCGCCGATGAGCCGACGGCAATCGCCCTCGACGCAGTCATGGCCTTCGCCGAAAGATACCGCCGCAAAGCCGAGGAACTCGGACGGACGGACATCGCCGACGCGCTGACCCAAATCCCCGCAAAGCCGCCGCGGAGCTTTTACGAAGCGCTGCTCTTTTTGCGGCTGCTGCATTATGTGATCTGGATTGAAGGCAGCTACCACGTGATTCTGGGGCGGTTCGACCAATATATGTATCCATACCTCAAAGCCGACCTCAAAAACGGGCTTTCCCGCCGGGAGGCGCTGGAGCTTCTGGAAGAATTCTTCCTCGGCTGCAACAAGGACTCCGACCTCTACCCCGGAATGCAGCAGGGGGACAACGGTCAATCTATCGTTTTAGGCGGCTATTCTCCCGACGGCGAAGATATGTACAACGTTCTCTCCGAGCTTGCGATAGAAGCCTCCCTTGATTTAAAGGTAATCGACCCGAAGATAAACCTCCGCGTCGGCGCAAAAACGCCGATTGAGCGCTATATCTTCGCGACAAAGCTCACCGCCGCCGGTCTCGGCTTCCCGCAGTATGAAAACGACGACGTCGTCGTGCCGGGTCTGATGAAACTCGGCTATTCGAAGGAAGACGCCTGCGACTACTGCGTCGCCGCCTGCTGGGAATTTATCATCCCGTCGGTCGGCGCGGATATCCCGAATATCGACGCGCTGAGCTTCGTCGCCTGCGTGAACGACGCGGTAAAATACGACCTTGAAAGCTGCGTAAGCTATGAAGAATTCGTCGCCGCCGCCGAAAAGCGGGTCGCCGACGAAGCAAAGGCGATTACCCGCCGTCACGACAACATAAGGATGCGTCCGGCGCCCTTCATGTCGCTGATGTTCCGCGAAAAGAAGACCAACGACATCTCCGACGGCGCGAAATACAACAACTACGGCATCCACGGCACCGGACTCGCGCCGGCGGCCGATTCGCTTATCGCCGTGAAAAAGACGGTATTCGAAGAAAAAACGCTGACGGCGGAACAGCTCTGCGACGCGCTCGACCGTGACTTTTCCGGATATGAAGATATCCGCCGTCAGATTAAATCCGACAGGCGCAAGTTCGGCAACGGAGAGCCGGAATCGGACGAAGCGGCGCAGCGGCTGCTTTACGCCTTTTCCGATGCCCTTATAGGTATAAATAACGATCGCGGCGGAATCTGGCGCGCCGGAACCGGCTCGGCGATGTATTACGTCACCCACGGCGAGACAGGCGCCTCCCCCGACGGCAGATTGTCGGGAGGATTCCTGCCGGCGAATTACAGCCCGTCGATAGGATTCAAGCCGGAAAGCCCCCTTTCGGTGATAAGAAGCTTCACCTCGCCCGACCTGACAAGGGCGATCAACGGCGGCCCGCTGACGCTTGAGTTCGATTCCGGCTCGGTCAGAGGAGAGGACGGGATAACCAAAATAGCTCAGCTCGTCCGCAGCTTCGTCATTCTTGGAGGCCATCAGCTGCAGCTGAACGTTATCGACCGGAATCGCCTGCTCGATGCCCGCCGCAATCCGGAAAATCATAAAAACTTAGTCGTCCGCGTCTGGGGCTGGAGCGGTTATTTCGTAGAGCTTGACCGCTGCTACCAGGACCAGATACTCGAACGCGCCGAAATGACGCCGTAATTAATTAAAGAATTTATGAAAAAAATTAACGCCCGCATCCCCCTTTATCTTGCCGCCCTTTCCCTTGTCTTCCCCCTTGCCGCCTGCGGCGGCGACGCCGCCGAAACGGAAGGGGAGCTGCAGATAGTCACACAGGCTCCGCTTGTAACCACCCCCGGCGCCGCGATGGAGGGCTATGACCTCGACCTCTTTTCCGAACACAAAACCGACGACGCAATCGTGACCGCCGAAACGGAAGCCGATCCTGAAAAACCGACGGCAAACGAAGGCTACAAAAACCCGAAAGCCGATTTCGACGACCCCGTCGACCTTTCCGGCGGCAGATTTATCCCCGTCGGCGACAGCGGAATTCTCTATGTCGAGCTGCCGGAACCGCCGGAAACCGCCGCCGAAGAAACCGAAAAGGAAAAATCCGGCAAAGATAAATCCGGCAAAAAAGCCGAGACGACCGCAGAAACGACGGCAGAGCCCGCCGAACCCGACATCACCGGTCTTCCCGTCTACGCCGTGATAAAAAAAGGGGAAACCTTCGACCGCTACCGCTGCTCCACCCTCGAATTCGACGCATTCAGAGTCGAAAAGGGACACCGGCAGTACTCGGCCCGCGCCGGCGCGCTGTATGACTATTCCGGGGAAACGCTTATCATGTTCCCCCGCAGCAGCATCGCCGACGTCTTTGAAATCCCCGCTTTCACCCTTGCGATAGACGAGAGCGCCTTTGAAGGCGCCCGGCTTGTCGAGATATACCCCGACGCCGAGCTTAAATACGTTTCGAACCGCGCCTTTGCCGGCTGCGCCGCCCTCACGAAGATCACCCTCGGAGACTCGGTCGAATTTGTCGGCGACGAAGCCTTCTCCGGCTGCACGGCGCTTACAAGCCTCGTCATCGGCGCCTCCTGCCGGGTCATAGGAGCCGGCGTCGCGGACGGCTGCGCCTCTCTCGCGTATGTCCGGGTCAACGCCGACATATTTACGATAAAGACGCGGGAAGGCGAAATTCCCTTTTCCGACACCCCCTGGTATACCGAAACCGACCGGGAATTCCTCACATTGGGCGCGCTGCTGATCAAATATACCGGAAGAGGCGGCGAAGTTATCATAGATTTCTCGGTAAAATATATCCCCGAGTATGTTTTTTCATCGGACAAAGTCACCAAGCTCGTGATGAGCCGCGACGTGGCTCTTCTGAATTATCATCTCTGGGACGAAAATATAACCATCCAATACACATGATTCGTAGAGGAGACCCTTTATGTCGCTGATATATGAATTTGCATCGCTCGCCGCGGCAAAAGCCGCCCGGATAACCCTTGACCTGAACCGCAGAAAATCGCCGCCGCGGGTTGCCGCCGTCAGCTACGGACCGAACAAAGACCAGCAGATAACGATATATTTCCCGAAAAAGAGAAGATACAAGCCGGCGGTGCTTTATTGGAGCGGCAGCGGCTTTCTCGGCTGCACCGGCGACGAACGCGCCGCCGCGCATAAGTTCAACCGGCTCGGATGGGTATTTATCGCCTGCGGCTGCCGGCATATGCCCCTCCATCCCTTCCCCGCCCAGATCGAAGACGCTTTTCACTCGGCCGAAGCCGCGCTCGGCTTCATGCAGGAAACCGGCATGGGCAAAGAGATAATCTGCGCCGGCAGCTCATCCGGCGCCCTGCTTGCCGCAAACGTCGCCCTCGATTCGCTGACGCGGGCAAGCTTCGGGATCGAAGCCGATATAAAGGGACTGCTTTCCGTCGGCGGGATACTCGACGCCGAACATTTCTTCACCCGGATGAACTCCGTCCGCCGCGGGATCATCTCCGCCGTTTCCCGTTCGTCAATCCGCGGAATCATGACATTCTCACCGATAACGATGATCGATGAAGATACCGATGTGCCTGTCCTCTGCATCCACGGCAAATACGACCACATCACTCCCTACGCCAACGCCATGCGCTTCATCCGCAGACTTAACGGGATAACCTGCCGCCGCCTTGGCTCGATGATCGAGATTGACGACGTAATTTACCGGCATTTCCGGCTGACGCACGGCCTCTGGATCGAAGATCCGTCAAGAAGCCGGATACAGCGCGAGATTTTCCGCTGGCTCGGAACTCTCGGATGAGTTTTGTTTAACCGATGACTTTTGTAAATATCTATACCGACGGCGCCTGCCGCGGCAATCCCGGCCCCGGCGGCTGGGCGGCGATACTCGTCACCGAAGCCGACGGAAAGAAATTTGAAAAGGAACTTTCCGGCGGCGAAAAGCTGACAACCAACAACCGGATGGAGCTGACCGCCGCCATCGAAGGGCTGGCGGCGCTGAAATACCGCTGCAGGGTGGAGCTTGTTTCCGACTCGAAATATCTCTGCGACGCGGTGAATTTAGGCTGGGCGAAGTCGTGGCAAAAGCGCGGCTGGATTAAAAGCGATAAAAAACCGGCGCTGAATCCCGATTTATGGGAGCGGCTGCTGGAACTTCTGGACGCCCACGAAGTCGAAGTTGTATGGGTAAGAGGACACGCCGGCCACGAATACAACGAACGCTGCGACGCTCTCGCGACGGCTATGGCGGACAGCTTTAAAGACTGATCCGCCGGGATTTTAAAAACAGCTTATATTTTATAACTTGAATCAATGGCATACAGACTTTCACGCGCGAAAAAGCGCAGACGACTCAAGAGAATACTCGCCCCCGTCATTGCGCTCGCGGCCGCGGCGGGGCTATACTTCTTTATCGCTTACACAAGCCTGCCGCTTGTCGCCTACTGGCGGGGAATCTGGATCGAGACGGCGATGACGACCGGCGACCATCAGTGGCTGGCGACCCGCCTCTTTCCGCAGTCGGTGATAGACGAGGCGATGAACGGCGCCACCGCGCGAAACGAGGACATAATCGGCGGTTCCGAGTGGCTGGAGACAAAAGACCCCGACGGCGAAACCCTTCCTCCCGCGCCGGAGCCGACCATGACGGGACCCGAAGACAGCGACGACTCGCCGTATATCGACGAGCCCTCCGATCCGCTTTCAGCTAAAGAAATAACCGACAATAACGCGAATCCGAACGAATTTTCCCCTCTTTATCCGCCGCCCGACAACGCTTATCGCAATACAAAAGAGGACATTTTGGGACTTGCCTACCTCGCCCCGGGAGTAAAAGATTACGCCGGAAATACGGCGGAGACGGTCGACCGCGACGAAGGGCTTTACATCGCCGAGATATCCGGCGCCGGCTACAAAGGCAAGGTAATGCTGATAGACGACCCGGGAAGGGTGTTTGTCGGCCGGACCATCTATTCGGATCAGGGTACGAGGATTCGCAAGATGGCGGAAAGCTACAACGCCGTCGCCGGGATTAACGCCTCCGGCTTCCCCGATCCCGAAGGCGCGGGCGACGGACGGATGCCGATGGGCGCCGCGGCTTCCGGCGGGACAATCTGGGGGCAGTACGTCAACTTTTACGGCTCGGTAGTGCTGACTGATAACAACAAACTTGTCGTCGGCAACATCGCGGTTTGGTCAAATTACGCGATTCGGGACGGAATACAGTTCGGCCCGATACTGATAGCCGACGGCAAAAGCCAGGTGAGCGGCTCGTCGGGATTCGGAATACAGCCGCGCACCGCGATAGGTCAGCGGGACGACGGAGTCATCGTCATGCTCGTCATCGACGGCCGGGATCCGCTGCATTCGCTCGGCGCGACCGTCGGCGACTGCGCCGATATCCTCTCAAAATACGGCTGTGTCAACGCCGCCTGCTGCGACGGCGGCTCCTCCTCGGTAATGGCGTATGACGGCGCCGTCATCAACCGTAACTGCTCGCTGAATCCCGAATACGGCCGCCGTCTCCCAAACGCTTTTCTGGTGAGGCGCAAAAGCGAGGGTTAACCCTGCTTCTTCGGGCAAACAGACAAAGCCGCCCGGAAATATTTCGAAAGTCGGTAACAGATTTAATGAAAAAAGTTTTAAACACAGGATTGTCCGGGCTTGCCGCCGGAATGATATTATATATCGCGGCATTTATCTATTACAAGATTTTAGGCGACGGCGCGGCTTCCCCGATTACGGCGCTTGCCGCTCCCGCGATGCTGGCGGCCGGACTGCTGGCTGCGAATTTAGGCAAGCTGAAAATGTTTGCCGGCGCGGCCGGATATTTTCTGTATGAAAAACCGCTGCTGAAATCGACCGGAAATCTGCTCCTGATATACGCGGCGAACTTTGCCGGCTGTTTTATCATGCACAATCTGTTCAGATTCTCTTTTTTGCTGCCCGGGCTCATATCGGGAACCGAAACGACGCTGAACGAACTTTTCAGCGGGGCTTGCCAAAGCGCCGTATCCGCGGCTTATAATGCGGTTTCAAATTCCTTCGGAACGGATGCCGAAGTGTTCGGCAGCTTCTTTATATGGTTCATCGTCCGCTCGATGGTATGCGGGATTCTGACATTTATTGGAGTTGAATATTATAAGCGTGCCGGAAAATTTTACATGCTGATTCTTGCGGTGTTCGGATACACCATCGGCGGCTTTTCAAACTGCATGACGACCCTCACCGGCGTGCTGCTCGCCACAGCGGTGTATAGCTTCTCATTCGCGGCGCAGTTTATAATAATTTCAACGACCGCCCTCGGAAATCTGCTCGGCGGGATTTTGGCGTCGGCGGTTTTGCGAGCCGTCGGAAACACGGCGGAACCGGCGGGCGCGGAAAACAAATAAAAGACGGTTTTAAATCAATGAATGGTCTTTCGGGATCATTCTTTTTTATTTAACTCATTTACTTGAAAAGCACGGCAAATTATGCTATAATCATTATACCGAAACGACGGAGTATATCAATGGAAAAGATAA
>DUUJ01000081.1 GCA_012841635.1 Clostridiales bacterium
TAATTATTCTTACAATATTATTATATATTATAAGCTGTTAAAAGTCAAGGAAAAAACAAAAAAATCGGAACAAGCCGGGGAAGCTTATTCCGATCGCCATATATAAAGAGGGGGTTTGGGGGGTATACAGACATTAGCTGTTGCTTTTTGTCTGCGATAATATTATAACACTTTTTTGGGCAGATTGCAATAGTAAAGCGGTGTGTTTTTGTAAATTATGTATTAATGGGTGTGAAATAGGCGTCACACAATGTTAATTTAAACAGTCGGCGTGAACTTTTTTCAAGCGCTCTGACAGAAATCTCACAGGTCGAATTCAATTGAAATGAGTTTGTCCGATATTCAAATATTGTACAAAATATACAATATACTTTTAATGCAAAGTGTGATATAATTCTACTTGATATAAATGTATGGTATATAAATTTATAGAGACAGAAGGGAATCGTTTGTTTCGTTTTTTTAATAGAAAATCCCCGACAGGCAAAGCTGCGGTAAACTTGACTGCCGCCCAGATATTGGTCATCGGATTTTTTCTGGTTATACTTATCGGCGGTACTTTGCTCACCCTTCCTCAGGCTTCGTCGGACGGCCGTAGCCGAGGGGCGGAAACCGCCTACTTTACCGCCGTCAGCGCCACCTGCGTAACCGGGCTTGCCATTGTTGACACCGGAACCTCTTGGTCGCTATTCGGTCACATCGTTATCCTGGTTATGATACAGACCGGCGGTCTCGGCTTTATGACGATGGCAACGATGCTGTCGCTGCTTGCCCGAAGATCGATGTCTCCGAAAGAGCGGCTTGTCGCGGCGGAATCGCTCAGCTTCTCGACTCATGAAAACACACCGGCGCTTGTCAAAAGAATATTCATCGCAACCGGAGTTGTCGAAGGTGCGGGCGCATTGATTCTGATGACAAGATTTGTTCCGATGTACGGACTTAATGGCATCTGGCTCGGAGTTTTCCATTCGATCTCCGCTTTCTGCAACGCCGGCTTTGACCTTATGGGAACATATTTAACTCCCGGAACATCGATAACAGGTCTCTGTTCCGATCCTGTGGTAAGTTCAACGCTGATGCTGATGATTATGATCGGAGGAATCGGATTCGCAGTCTGGTGGGATGTTCTGGATCTGATTTTCAAAAAGAAGCCTCTTTCGGTTTATTCCTCTCTCGTTCTGAAATTCACCGCGGCGCTTGTGTTCGGCGGAGGAGCGCTGATCCTCTTTTTCGAGTGGAGCAATACCGCGACAATGGCAAATATGCCCCTTTGGCAGAAGATTATGGCTTCGCTTTTCCAGTCGGTAACAACAAGAACAGCCGGATTTATGACGGTTGACAACACGCTTCTTACCGAATCCTCAAAAGCGCTCTCGGTACTGCTTATGTTTATCGGCGGCTGCTCCGGCTCGACCGCCGGCGGCATAAAGGTAAACACCCTCGCCGTCCTGCTGCTTACGGTGAAAGCTTACGCAACCGGCAGGAACGCCGTGACCTGCAAAAACCGCAGCATAAATTCGTCGGTCGTAATGCGCGCGATGGCGGTAACCACTTTTGCGCTCGTTATAAATACAATGGCGACGTTTTTGTTGGTAATTCTCGACCGCGTTCCGCTTATGACGGCGCTATACGAATGCGTATCCGCCGGAGCGACCGTCGGCCTCAGCCTGAATGCCACTCCGACGCTTTCACTCGGTTCGCATATTATTACTATGCTGCTGATGTTCGCCGGAAGGGTGGGAGCGCTGACAATCACTTATTCGCTTACTCTGAGGGAAAGCCGGATGAAAAATCTTGTCACCTACCCGGAGATGTCGATGCCGATAGGCTGATATTCTTTACATTTAACAACATAATAAGTTTTGATAATATTTGGTGAAATTATATGAAATCTTTCTGCATAATCGGTCTTGACGAATTCGGCAGGACAATGGCGCTCGATCTTATGAGACAAGGCGCGCAGGTAATGGTTATCGATTCCTCCCCGGAGGAGGTAAACGAGATAGCCGACCAGGTGACAAACGCAGTCGTAGGAGACCCGACGAATCCAGATTTTCTGATTGCAGCCGGAGTGAGTGATTATGAGTGCGCCGTAGTCTGCCGCAGCCGCAAGATCGACGAAAGTTTGCTTATCACCCTTGCGCTTAAGGACATAGGCGTTAAAAAGGTGGTGGCGAAAGCATTCAACGATCAGCATTTGAGAATACTTCAGAAAGTAGGAGCGGACAAGGTGGTCTTCCCAGATCGCGACAGAGCTCAGGCTCTTGCATTCACCCTTTCACGGAATTCGGTAACCGATTATATTAATTTCTCTGATGAATATTCTATAGTTACAATGGACATCCCGGATAAATGGGTGGGAAAAACGGTGGCAGAGCTTAATGTCCGCAAAAATATGGGCGTAAATATCATAGCTCTGAAGACTCCCGGCAATGAAAAGCCCTCGGTGCTGATTTCCCCCTCGCATCAATTCACCGAAGGCGAAAGCGTTACCGTTATGGGACTGAAACACTCGATAGAAAAGATAACCGACTGATAAAATACAAAACGGAGGTCTGTCATGAGATTTCTTATACTTGATATCGATACTCTTCGTCCGGATCATCTGGGCTGCTACGGATACGGCAGGGAAACCTCTCCGGTGATAGACTCTATCGCGGAAGAAGGAATGCGCTTCGACAGCTATTACTGTCCGAACGCCCCCTGTCTGCCGTCCCGCGCCTCGCTCGTAACCGGACAATTCGGGATCAGAACCGGTGTCGTCGGTCACGGCGGAACCGCCGCCGATCTGCGTCACGAAGGTTTTTCCCGCCGTTTCCGCTCGAAGTATTCGCACAACTCCCTTTTCAATCTGTTTCGCCGAAAGGGGATATACACAGCCTCGGTTTCCACCTTCGCCGAGCGTCACAGCTCATGGTGGTTCAATGCCGGGCTGAATGAAGTTATCAATCTGGGTCTCGGCGGCGGCGAAACCGGCGAAATGGTTACCGATGCCGCGCTGTCATGGCTCGACCGCCATGAAAAGGACGACAACTGGCTGCTTCATCTGAATTACTGGGATCCGCATACCCCTTACCGCACCCCGATGAGCATCGGCCGCCCGTTTGAAGATGTACCTCTGCCTCAGGACTGGATAGACGAAGAAGTCTTCGCCCGTCACAAAAACCATGTAGGTCCCCACTGCGCAAACGAGATCGGAATGTGGGACGACAGCCATCCGAAAAACTGCCCCCGCCATCCCGGAAAGATAGACGATCTTGAAGGCGTTAAGCGTTTCATCGACGACTACGACACCGGCATCCTTTACGCTGATATGCAGATAGGAAAAGTGGTGGAGCGCCTCAAAAAAGCCGGCGTATGGGAAGACACCGCGGTAATTGTCACCGCCGACCACGGCGAGAATATGGGAGAATTGGGTCTTTACGCGGAGCACGGCACCGCGGATGAGATAACCTGCCGCATCCCAATGATAATCAAGTGGCCGGGGATGAAAACCGGTGTCGAAAAGAGCTTCCATACGAACGTCGACCTTGCGCCGACACTCGCCGAGCTTTTCTCGCTGGAGCCCGTCGGCGGATATGAATACGACGGCGTGAGCTTCGCGCCGGCGCTTCGCGGGGAAGATTATGAAAAGCAGGACGGCGTAGTCCTTACCCAATGCGCCCACGTCTGCCAGCGCTCGGCAAGATGGGGCGACTGGCTTTATATCCGGACCGTTCACGGCGGGTATCATCTCTTCCCGGAACAGATGCTTTTCAATATAAAAGACGACCCGCACGAGACAAATAATCTTGCCGTTAAATTCCCGGAAATCTGCGCCGAAGGCGCCCGCCGGATTCTTGTTTGGGAGCAGAAAATGCTCACCCGTTCGGCTTATGATTACGGTTATCAGGGCGACCCGATGTATACCGTTCTGGCGGAAGGCGGCCCCGAACATTGCCGCGGCGAGCTGCTCGGATATATGCAGCGGCTACGCGAAACCGGCAGGGAATGGGGAGTAAAGGAGCTTGAACGCATCTACGCCCGCGATCTTAAAAGAGAACTAAATAATAAATCAATTTGAGGTAACAAATGGCTGAATTCAAAACCTTTTTAGAACAGGCGGCAAATGTAAAGCCGTCCGCGCGCCAGCTCAGAATGCTGGACACCGGCTTTTATGCTTTTGCTCATTTCGGAGTAAACACTTTCACCGACCGCGAATGGGGAGACGGCAAAGAAGACCCGGGTATTTTCAATCCGGCGGAACTCGACTGCGACCAATGGTGCGAAGCCTTTAAATCCGCCGGCATGAAGGGACTTGTCCTGACGGCGAAGCATCACGACGGCTTCTGCCTCTGGCCGTCGAAATTTACCGAACACAGCGTCAAAAACTCTCCTTTCAAGCGCGATGTGGTAAAAGAAGCTGCCGAAGCCTGCGCCCGTGCCGGACTGAAATTCGGCGTATATCTCTCTCCGTGGGACAGGAACTCAAAATACTACGGCTCCGATGAATACAATGTATACTACAGAAGTCAGCTTACCGAACTTCTGACCGGCTACGGCGAAATGTTCCATATCTGGTTCGACGGAGCCTGCGGAGAAGGTCCGAACGGCAAAAGACAGGTCTATGACTACGAGTCATATATCGAGCTTATCCGCCGTTATCAGCCGAATGCGACGATATTTAACGACGGCGGCCCGGATATCCGCTGGTGCGGCAACGAAGCCGGCCATGCGCGCCGCTCCGAATGGGCGGTAGTCCCGAGCGAGCTTTGCTTCCGCTCGGAAATACAAACAGAACCGGGGCCTCTCTGCGGAGATATATCTCATATGTATAATTCGGACGAAGACATAGGCAATCTCCCGAACATCCTTTACTCAAAAGGCTTGGTATTTACCCCTTCCGAAGTCGATATGTCGATCCGCCCCGGCTGGTTCTGGCATCAAAACGAGGACCCGCACCCGCTCAGCCGCCTTTTCGATACATACATAAATTCCGTCGGCGGCAACACCACCTTTAACCTGAACTGCCCGCCCGACCGCCGAGGTCTGATTGACGATCGCGACGTAAAGCGCCTTGCCGAACTGGGAGCGCTGCTCCGCAAGGAATTTGCGACCGATCTCTGCAAAGGCGGGATGATAAAGCGCCTTGAGTGGAACAGCAAAACTCAGGCAAAGTTTGAAATTTCGCTGGATCATACGTCCGACATCAAATATATCGAACTCGCCGAAGACATCGCTCAGGGACAGCGCATCGAGCTTTTCCGCGTCGAAGCTGTTAACGAAGCGGGAGATACTGTCGGAGGACACAGCGGAACTACTGTCGGCAACCGCCGGATAATAAAGAGGGAAGCGAAGGGAGTTGCAAAACTCAGACTTTTCGTGACCGCCGCGCGCGGTGAAGTGCAGCTGAAAACCTTCCGCGCGTTCTGAAAGTGATTCGTTTTTACACAATTATACATTTCAAACAATCAAAACGGGGTGTAAATCATGTCTAAATTTGCCGAACCCAAAACCGGTTATGATCTGCCCGCATATGAGGAATTTAAGCCGGACCGCTTTGATTATACCGCGACGCCGCAAACCGGACTCGAAGCCGTCCGCGACAAGATCCGCGCAAGGCGTGAAAGCGGAGACGCATCACCGGTAAATGTCAAAATCGAAAAAGGCGTTTACAGGATAAGCGGCATCGACTTTGACAGCCGCGACTCGGATGTCACCTGGTTCGGAGAGCCGGGCGCCGTAATAATCGGCGGCGTGATGCTGGATAAATCCGCTTTCTCTCCTATTGAGGGAGAGATGAAAGAACGGCTCGACGAAGAGGCAAAAGACAAGGTGCTCGTCACCGACCTGAAAAAAGCCGGTCTGACTGCCGACGACTGGGGTCAAGTAAACGCGATAGGCGCCTTCCATTCCGCCGGCAAATACGACAACGGCAGGATCGGGCTTACCGCCGAAGTCTTCTGTTCCGATCGCAGAATGCGCCTTGCCCGCTGGCCGAATGAGGGCTGGGATCACCTCTGGGATGTTCTCGACATGGGCGAGGTATCCGAGTTCCCGCTTCAGAACTATTTTCCGGAATGGAATACAAAGCGGAATCCCCGCGGCGGCACATATATTCTGAGCAGAGAAACCAATAAGTATGTCAAAAGATGGAAAACTCTCGATGATGTCTGGATCTACGGCTATCTGCGCCACGACTGGGCGGATTCGTCTTCTCCCGTAAAGTCGATTGATCCGGCAACAGGCGCGCTTTGTCCCGAATATGTCTCTTCCTATGCCGTAAAGCGCGACGCGCCGTTCTATTTCTACAATGTTTTCGAGGAACTCGACGTTCCCGGAGAATACTACATCGACCGCGAAAACGGACTGCTCTATATAATTCCGACCTCCGACGACTTTACCGTTGAAATCTCGGTGCTCAGGCGCCCGCTTATCGAAGCGAAGGACATCAGCGGTTTTACGCTTGCCGGAGTTGAGCTGAAATGCTGCCTTGCGGACGCAGTTTCGATCCAGGGAAACGGCAACACCGTCCGCGACTGCTTTATCAACAACGTCGCTTCATATGCCGTCAGGATCAACGGTTACGACAATCTTGTAAAAGGAAACGAGATAACGAGAACCGGCACCGGCGCAGTCAGCATTGCGGGAGGAGACAGAAACACCCTGACTCCGGGCAATAACATAGCTGAAGACAACTATGTCCACGACTGGGCTGAGGTGCAGGAGATGTATACTCCGGCGTTCAATATTCAGGGAGTCGGAAACATCTGCCGCCACAACGAAATGCGCCGCGCGCCGCATATGGCGATCACTTACGGCGGAAACGACCATGTTATCGAATATAACCTGATCGTCGACTGCGTCAGAGTCTCATCCGACGCGGGAGCGATATATTCCGGCTATGACTGGACTGCTTTCGGATGCCGGGTTAATAAAAATGTGCTGTATAACATAGGACAGGGGGAATTTATTCCTAACGGCATTTATTTCGACGACGCAATGTCGGGACAGACATCGGACGGCAACCTGCTTGTCGGAATAAAAGGCTTGGGATTTCTTATCGGCGGCGGCAGAAGCAACACAATAACGAACAATGTCATTGCCGACAACGGAATTTGCGCCATTTCTTACGATGACCGCGCGCGCGACGGAGTTGTAAACGACGGCTGGGCAAGAGCCGGATATAACAGCGAAGAGAGTATTGCCTGGAAAAGATTGCGCGCGACGCCTTTCCGCTCGGAAATCTGGGCGAAGAAATATCCTCAGCTCGCCGCGGTTCACGACAACTTCGACGATTTCGACGATCCTTATTTCCCGCCGAACCCTCAGCACGCGGTTGTCGACAACAACATTATATTCACCGATGACGACGGCGGCTTTGAAAGGATATACCGGGGCGTGCGCGATTACGCCGAACGAATATCCAATGTAAGAAAGCGCTCATCGGATCTGAAACTTTTGTTCGCCGATCCGGAAAACGGCGACTGGACCCCGGTCGACCCGCAGTCAGAAGGACTTATCGAACCGGGACTCGTCGGACGAAGAAAAAAGAAATAAGGCAACAAAAATAAAAACAGCGCGGACGGCTTTGAAACCGTCCGCGGAGCTGTTTAAACCATGAAATTTAGTTTTTGAAGAATTATATCAACCTGAAGCTCCGGATTGTGTCCTTCGTCGTTTACTATGATAAAATCACACCTGGTCTGGTAAAATTCATTATCCGGCTGATTGGATATCCGTTTTTCCGCAGCCTCGGGGAAAATTCCGTCCCGCTTTATGATGCGGCTGACCCGAAGAGCCCTGTCGGCTATAACGCCTATCGTCCAGTCGCAGTAATCGTTCATCCCGCTTTCGAACAGCAGAGGCGCGTCGATTATGCAGTATTTGCGCCCGCTTTTCCGCTGCTCCTTTATCCAGGAAAGCGCGGCTGAGATAACATGCGGATGGGCAATCTCATTTAGCCTTTTGAGTTTTTCAGGTGAATTAAAAACCCTTTCGCGCAGCGCCGGACGGCAGAGGGAGCCGTCGGGGGAGATAATATCGTTTCCGAATTCGCTTTTCAGCTCTTCCATAAGAGCTTCGTCCCGCAGCGCCGGATTTGAGCCGGTAAGCGAATGATAAAGCGCGTCGGTGTCAAGGCTTTCGACATTTCGCCGGGCGAATATCTCCGAAATATATCCCTTGCCGCTGCCGCTTGCCCCGGTAAGCCCGAGTGTATACAGCAGGCTCATAGGCTGATGCGGCGTCCCGTTTCGGCTGACATATACGCCGATTCGACAATCCTGGTTACTTCGGCGGCGTCGCTGATATCCGGGCAGGTCGGCCTGTCTTTTAAAATTGAAGTCAAAAAGTCGTGATAGCTTTCGACATGACTGCGTATCCAGCCTGGAACCGCTTTCGCTCCAGGAAATTTGTCGCCGGGGGATGGATATCTTCCGACACATTCGATGCGGGTAAAGCCGCGTTCTCCGCCAAGTTCGCCGGAAGGCATTTCCCCGTCGCAGAACCACAGCCAGCTCGGATCCATAAGGTCGAATTTCACCGTTCCTTTTGTGCCGTATATCGTGAAGTTCAGATCGTCGTTTGTGCCGACGCCTAACTTTGACGCGGTAATTGTCCCCTTGGCGCCGCATTCAAGTTCCGCTAAAAGGTAAAACGCTTCGTCCGCGTCGGTTTTCCAGGGCTTGCCGTCAACTCCGGCGCGCAGAGGATGAGCGATCTGCTGCATTCCCTCGACAGTCTTGAATTTTCCGCAGAGATGATATATAAGGTCGACGGCATGAGAGCCGAGATCCCATAAAACTCCGCCGCCGTAAGCCCCGTCCTGTTTCCAGCCGATCGGCTTTGTTGTGTCGGTTGACGAAGAATGATAATAACTGATATCGAAGCTGACGATCTTCCCGAGCCGACCTTCTTCTATCAGCTGCTTTGCGCGGACGACCGGTCCCATAAAACGATAGTTATGGACGATCTGCCCCTTCAGTCCGGTGCCTTTTATGAGTTCGGCGATCTCGGCAGCCTGCTCCGCTTTGGTGCAAAGCGGCTTTTCGCAGTAAATGTGCTTGCCGGCGGCAATCGCCTTTTTAAGAGTGCCGTAATGCAGCAGATTCGGCGTCGAAATATCGACTATATCTGTCTCGTCGGAGAAAATAAGCTCATCTTCGTTCCAATAAGCCTTGCCGAGACCGTATTTTTCGGCGGCAGCCTCCGCGGTTTCTTTTTTGGAGGTGCAGACGCCGATAATCCTGGCGGCAGTCGTCGGGTCGTCGGCGCCGTAGTAGAATTTTAGATTTTGAACGGCATATGAATGGGTGCGTCCCATGTTGCCGAATCCGATAAGGGCAATGTTAAGTCTTTTCATTTTCCTCTGAATCTATATTAAGCTTTTCGTCTGTTTCGGGATTTGCCTGTTCGGTTTCATTTATTTCCGCCGGCTTTTCTTTCGCCGGCAGAAGCGCAAACAGTATCAGGAAAACGGCGATGAAAAGGGAACAGAAAACGCTTGAATAACCGGTCAATTGTGAAAACAAAGCCCGGATCGGTTTGATATAGTATTCGCTCAGAACAACGCTTAAAAAGCTGACAATGTCAGCTTCTTCTCCCGGAAGAGCCCCTATTCCGGGTATAAGCGTCGAAGCCATTGCGGCGGTCTGCAAAAACCAGTATACGGCTCCGAACAGTTTCATGTTGCCGCTGCGTGAGAGCGCCGTATACATCCATATCAAAGCCCAGACTATAATATAAATTATAAATCCGGTGCCGAGCATGGGCAGCGTATCCCCGAATATCCGCGGGATAAGCCGGCATAAAAAGGGAGCTGCAAGCGCCGATGCAACGGCAAAGACATCGGCGAAAATGAGGATCGGTTTCAGATATTTCTTCATATCGAAACCACCGCTATTGCGCCGAAGGAAAAATCGTGGTATAATATATCTGCCGGATCCGAATCGAAGCAAAAAACTCCTCTGAAACGGCGCGGGGCAGCGCTGTCATCCGGATACGGTCCGTTGTATTTATTTTGCATTTATGTTAAAATTGTTGTTTTATTATTCAAAATGCATACACGAATGTCTGCATATATATTATTATAACATATAAACGTTATTTTTTCAAGATAAAAAGTACAAAAAACATGAACGAAATTTATAAAAATCGCTCGGACAATCCGCAGCCCCGGAAGCCGAGGGCGGTGCGGCGGATTAGACAGCCGAATTCATGCGCGCCGTCGGAGCTGACCGGTCGGCAGGTGTATCTTGACGGAACCGCAGTATCCCCCTGTGAGCCGCTTGAACCTAATCCGCCGATACCTCCCCGCGCTCCCGAAAAGGATGTATTTACCGGGAAAAAATATAAACCGAAGCGGGATTCAAAAATATATCCGCGCATAAAAAAACAGCTTCCCGCCCGAAAATCAAAAAAGGCGAAAATCATCGGCGCCGTCGCCGCATTTTTGATTTTCGCGGCTGCGGTCACGGTAAGCATCACAAAAGGCTTGAAATTTTATAAAAAAGAAATGCTTGTCAGGAAACATCCGATCCAATATCAGGAGATAGTAGAGAAATACTCCGGGGAATTCGGTGTTCCCGCCCCGATAGTATTCGCGGTGATAAAGACCGAAAGCAGCTTTGTGCAGGACGCCGTCAGCACGGCGGGAGCGATAGGGCTCATGCAGATAATGCCGGAAACATTTGAATGGCTCCAGACCAAGACTGGAGAAACTCTTGACAAAGAGCTGCTTTACACCGCCGACGTGAATATCCGTTACGGTACCTTTTATCTGAGCTGGCTTAAGGAACGCTTCGGCTCGTGGAAAACCGCATGGGCGGCTTATAACGCAGGGATAGGAAGGGTAAAAGGGTGGCTTGAGGATACAAGATATTCGGACGGCTCGGAGCTTCTCGAAATTCCTTTCGGGGAAACAAAGGCTTATGTCGAGCGGGTAGCCGAAAATGCGGCAATATACGAAGAGCTGTATTATCAGAGCTCTGATACCGAAACAAACGAATAATCGGAATCAAACATTCCTCTTTCCGGAGGGATGTTTTTTCTCTCCGAAAAACCGCAATGAAATATAAATTTAACAACATCCCTTCAATTTCCGAAATAAAGTCGCAAATTCATATAACACGCGGACAAAAGCCGTTATTGTCAACGATGTGAGGTGTTTTTGTCGATTGACAAAATGAACAAAATGTGGTATAATATCTACCGTAATCACTGTAAAAACAGGGGTAATATTATATCGGAGGCGTTCTGATGACGGATAAGGAAATAAACGAGCTGAAGGATCAGCTGTTTTATAAACCGAAATTTGCATACGACGAATACGACGAGAAGGCTCTTTCCGAGATGGAGGAGTTTTCGAAAGGCTACATCGAATTTATCGATAAATGCCGCATCGAGCGCGAAGCGGTAAGGTATTCGATAGCCGAAGCCGAAAAGCACGGATATAAGGAATACAAAATAGGCGACAAGCTAGAAAAGGGCGGGAGATATTACTATAATAACCGCGGCAAGGCAGCTGCGTTTATAAGGGTCGGAAAGAAACCGATTACCGAAGGCGTCCGCATCGTCGCGTCGCATATCGACTCCCCGCGCCTCGATCTCAAGCAGCACCCGCTCTATGAAAACTCCGGTTTTGCATATTTCAAAACGCATTACTACGGCGGAATAAAGAAATATCAGTGGACAACGATACCGCTGTCGCTTCACGGAACAATCGTCCGCGCCGACGGCAGCGTTCAAGATATAGCCATAGGCCTTGACCCGGAAGATCCTGTATTCTATATCACCGACCTGCTTATTCATCTTGCCAAGGATCAGATGAACAAGCCACTCCGCAGCGGCATCGAAGGCGAGCAGCTCAACATATTGCTCGGCTCCCGTCCGCTCCCCGGCGCCTCAAAGGATGTCGGCGACAGGATCAAACTCGGCATAATGAAGCTGATAAACGACAAATACGGCATAACCGAAGCCGATTTCATGAGCTCGGAGCTCACGATGGTTCCGTCTTATCCTGCCCGCGAACTCGGTTTCGACCGCTCGATGATAGCCGCATACGGCCACGACGACCGGGTATGCGCATATCCGTCCTACAAAGCGCTATTCGACTCGACCGACGATAAGAACACCTCATTGATAATCCTTTCGGATAAGGAAGAAATCGGATCCGACGGCGTGACCGGTATGCAGAGCCTCGCGTATATGGATATTATCGATGAGCTTGCCAAAACTTTTCGCGCATCTCCGGCAAAGGTACGGGCAAACTCAATGTGCCTCTCCGCCGACGTCAACGCAGGCTTCGATCCGGGTTTCCCGGAGGTAGCCGAACGCAGCAATACCTGCTTTTTGAATCAGGGGGTGGTTATGACCAAGTTCACCGGCTCGGGCGGCAAATCCGGAACAAGCGATGCCTCCGGCGAATTCGTCGGCAAGATTCGCAGGATCTTCGATGACGCAAACGTTATCTGGCAGACCGGCGAACTCGGCAAAGTCGATCAGGGCGGCGGCGGTACTGTCGCAATGTATATAGCAAACAATAATATCGACACAATAGACGTCGGCGTACCTGTGCTTTCGATGCACAGCCCCTATGAAGTCATCGCCAAAGCCGACCTTTATGAGACATATAAGGCATTCAGAGCCTTTATCGATTGGGCAAAATAATCAACATACAGAGCAAACCCGCAAAAACACATACAAAAGCAATAAGTTAACTTGCGTCCATACAATACCATAATCCCACGAGGAGAATCATTATGGATGAGATTATTCGCAAAATAGGACTGTACGGCATCGTGCCGGTTGTCAAAATCGAGCGTCCGGAAGACACCCTTCCGCTGGCAAAAGCTTTCTGCCGCGCCGGGCTTCCGGTAATGGAAGTTACCTATCGCACCAACAACGCAGAGGGCGCGATCCGGGAGATCGCGACGGAAATGCCGGAAATGCTGGTCGGAGCCGGAACGGTTATCGAGCCGTCTCAGGTCGAATCGGCGGTTAAAGCCGGCGCTAAGTTCGTTGTCACACCAAACCTTGATGTCGAGGTGGTAAAGACCTGCCAGCGTCTTAACATCCCCGTGCTGCCGGGCTGCGCGACCCCGACCGATATAGCGGCGGCGATGTCGCTCGGGCTGAATGTCGTAAAATTCTTCCCGGCAGAAGCGTCGGGCGGTCTTTCAATGATCAAGGCAATGAACGGACCGTTCGGAATGATGAAATTCCTTCCGACCGGCGGCATAAACCTTGACAATATGATGGATTACCTTAAGAATGACAAGATTCTCGCCGTCGGCGGAACTTTTATGGCAAATGAAGGCTTCGTCCGCGACGGCCAGTTCGACCGCGTCGAGATGATGACCCGTCTGGCGATGTCGAGGATGTACGGCTTCTCGCTGACGCATATCGGTGCCAACTGCGAAAGCGAGCAGGAAGCGCAGAAATGGGCCGGCCTTATGGGATCGATGTTCGGTTTTGACTGCGACGAAAGCGCGGGCGGAATCGCTGCCGGCAGCTGCTTTGAGTTTATGAAAAAGCCGTATCTCGGCGAGCGCGGCCATATCGCGATAGGAACCAACTTCCTTGACAGAGCGATGTTCCGCTTCGAGACGATGGGCTTTAAGTTCGACCGCAGCCAGGATAAATTCAGCGACCGCGGAGACCTCAAAGCGGCATATTTCGCCGACGAATTCTTCGGCTTCGCAATTCATCTGATTCAGAAATAAGTTAATAAAACCGGGTGGAGCTTCGGCTTCTCCCGGTTTATTTTTAACTTCGGCGGTAAAATACATTCCGAGCAGAATTCAGCGTAAATGTATCGGCCGGTATTTGTTAAATTTGATAAGTGTACATTTGTCAATGATGTGAGACCGAAAAAAAGCAATTAAGAAGAAAAAGGAGAGAAAGGAATTTAGTAATGTTGAAGAGAGGGGCGAAGCCCCGAACGAAAACATTACTAAATTCGGCGCGTCA
>DUUJ01000082.1 GCA_012841635.1 Clostridiales bacterium
CCGTTGAGGTCGGCGGAGACAAGGGAGGCGGTCTTCGCCATCATGTCAAGCGTCCAGCTGCCGTTATTCACCGCTTCGTAAAGATCCGGCACGTTGTAGTCAACGGCAAGAGCCTTGTTGAAGCAGATTACATACGCCGCCTCAAGCAGCGTCAGCGTTATGTCGCCGGTTGCAAAATAGAGCTTGCCGCCGATGGTCAGCTCCTCTTTGAGGGTCTGGACCCACCATTCCCGGTCGAGGTTGAGATAAGGCAGCTCGTAGAGGTTGAGGAAAAGCCCTTCGTTTGCGACTATCGGTATCCTCGCCGACCATCCGGCGATGACATCCCACGAATCGTCCCCCGCCTGAACGGCGTTGCGGATGTTTTTGAGCTCGTCGTTGTAGGTCTCCCAGCCTTTTCCCCTGTAAACGGAAATCGCCGTGTTGAGCCGCTCCTCGACCGCGCGGTTGCGGTTGTAAATCACGTCGTCGATAATATCGCCGGTCTGTTCCGAGAAGAAATCCTCATACGAAGTTTCGTCTCCCCGAACGTGTATCGTAAACTCCTCCCCGCCGAAGTCGAGGTCGTCCGGCAGGTCGTCGGGTATATCGCCGCGGTCGGTCTCCGCCGATTCAGTCTCGGCCGTGACGTCGGCGGCAGCGGTAGTTTCATCGGAAGCGGGAGCGTCGCCGCCGCATCCTGCGGCAAATGTCAGCGAGAATATCAGCGCGGCAAGCGCAAGCGCCGAAATTCGGAATTTGTTTTTCAAAGTGTTACCCCTCTTTGGTCTTTGGTTCGGATATGCTTAATTTATATCGAGCGGATTGAATTTATGAAGCCGCCGATTCCCCTTATCCCAGCTCCTCAAACGCCGCGACGCACTTTTCCAGCGCCTTTATTATCTTCGACTCGTTCTTGGCGTGCCAGGAAGCGAAGTCTTTCGACTTTTTGTTCATCAGATCCCGCATGACGAACCAGGGATAGCCGATCGATTCGTTATATATCGACGCGAAATTGAGGTTGGCGCCGCTGCGTATCGTGTCGAGCATCTGCGAGCTGATGTCGTCGCGGCTGTATTTGACTTTCATCGCTATCTCATAGTATTGCGGGGTGACGAAGCGATACGACTCCGCCGCCATCGCCTCCAGCATCGCGCCGGCAAGCTCGGTTTTCGGGTTGGTAATCGGAATACACATCAGCGCCAGCGCGTCCTGAATTCTCGTCAGATACCTGTCCTGATTTTCGTCGTATTTCGGATACGGAATAATTCCGTAATCGTCTTCCATATCCTTAAATCCGCCTCTCGCGCGGTCGAGGTCGCTCGGTATCATCAGCGCCCGCCCCGATTTGAACATCTTGTTCTGATTTTCGGTGTAAACCCCGCCCTCCGAATTGTAGCTGAGAACCCCATCCGTCTCATACATCAAAGTATAGACTTTGCCGACTAAAACGTCCAGCTTTTCGTATTCGATATCAAGCTCCGGATAGCCGTTTTCGTCCTTTTTGATCATCCGGATTCCCGAACTCTGCATAAAGCAGTCGGCGTTGTTTATGCCGGTGATGACAAGGCCGTAAAGGTCGTTTTCGTCAAATACGTTGTCGCCGTTCAGGTCCTCCTTGACAAGAGAGGCGGTTTCCCGCATTTTATCTATCGTCCAGAGCCCGTCGATGACGGTTTTGTACATATCCGGAATCGAGTAATTCTCCGCCATCGCTTTGTTGAAGAAGATCGAATAAGCCGCCTGCAGCAGCGTCAGGGTGATGTCGCCGGTGACGAAATAGAGCTTTCCGCCGACGGTAAGCTCCTCGCGGAGCGTCTGCACCCACCACTCGCGGTCAAAATTGATATGCGGTATATCATAGAGGTTCCGGAAAACCCCCTCGTTCGCGACTATCGGTATCCTCGCCGACCAGCCGGAGATGACGTCCCAGGCGTCGTCCCCCGCCTGAATTGTATTTCGGATGTTTTTAAGCTCGTCGTTGTAAGCTTCCCATCCCTTGCCTTTGTAAACGGAAATCTTTACGTTGAGCCGCTCCTCGACAGCCCGGTTGCGGTTGTATATCGCGTCGTCGATGATGTCGCCGGTCTGCTCCGAATAAAATTCCGCGTAAGAGTTCTGGTCTCCCCGGACGTGTATCGTAAACTCCTCCCCGCCGAAGTCGAGGTCGTCCGGCAGGTCGTCGGGTATCTGCGAGCGGTCGGTTTCCGCCGATTCGGTCTCCGCCGTGACGTCGGCGATTGCCGTCGTTTCATCGGAAGCGGGAGTGTCGCCGCCGCATCCGGCAGCAAATGTCAGCGCGAATATCAATGCGGCAAGCGCAAGCGCCGCAATTCGGTATGATTTTTTCAAAATATCTTTCCCCCTGTGATTTATTTAATTCTTCAAAACAATTATAGCATTATCGCCTTTTTGTGTCAATATGTTTATGAGATTTTCAGCTGTTTTACCAAAAAACGGCGAAATCATCTCCCGGCGCAAAGAGTCGCGAAAAACATACATCTTCCGTCCGCCGGCGAAAGTTCTATTGACAAAAGCGCGAAAAGGCGCTATAATATAAATAGAACTTTTTAGAATTAAATTGCCTGCCATATTGCCGACATAGACAAATCGGTTCAAAAATATTCTATACAGAAAAAAAGGGATAAAAAAGCAAAAAAAGGGGGTTTTATGAAGGAGATTTTTAACACCGTCCGCGCCGGTGCCGCCGCTCTCGGCGGACTTATCGGGCTGTTCATCGGCGGCCGGGACGGACTTATCGCCGCTTTAGCCGTCTTCGTCGTCATCGACACCGCGACCGGGCTTATGTCCGCCGCGTCGGAGAGACGGCTGTCTTCGGATATCGGCTTTCGCGGCATTTTGCGCAAGATGCTGATTTTCGTAATCGTCGGCATGGGACATATCATCGACACGCTGATAATCGGGAGCGGCTCGGTGCTCCGGACGGCGTTTATATTTTTCTATATCGCAAACGAGGGGCTTTCCATCGCCGAAAATTCGGTAAAACTGGGGCTGCCCCTTCCGCGCCGCCTGCGTCTCGCGTTAAAACAGCTTCACGACGACGCCGAAGGCGGAGAAAAGGAGGAAGACAACAATGGCAAAAATTGAACTCGACATAAAGCAGGCGCTCTGCGTGGAAAATCCCTGCTACAAACTGGATCAGCCGCTCGCCGTCCGCGGGCTTATGCTCCATTCCGTCGGCTGTCCTCAGCCGAACGCGGCGGTATTCATCCGGCAGTTCAACCGCCCGGATTTCAGCCGCGCCTGCGTCCACGCCTTTATCGACGCAAACACCGGCGAAGTTTATCAGACTCTCCCCTGGGAGATGCGCGGCTGGCACGCCGGCGGCACCGCCAACGGCTCCCATATCGGAATCGAGATGTGCGAGCCGCCGAACATCCGCTACCATAAAACCGGATGCGCCTTCGACTGCGCCGACCCGAAAGCCGCCGCCGAATACGTCTCCCGCGCCTACAATTCCGCCGTCCGGCTCTTCGCCTGGCTCTGCCGCCGCTTCGCACTCTATCCCGCCGACCCGAAAGTCATCATCAGCCACAGCGAAGGGCACGCCCTCGGCGTCGCCTCCAACCACGGCGACCCGGAACACCTCTGGCAGGGACTCGGACTCCCCTACACGATGGACGGATTCCGCCGCGACGTAACCGCCCTGCTCTCCGCGCCGACGCCCTACCCGGAAACCCTCAAATCCGGCTGCTACCGCGTCCGCCGAAGCTGGCAGGACCCGTCGACCCAGATAGGCGCTTTCCTGTCGCTGTCAAGAGCCCGCCGCTGCGCTAGAGCCAACCGGGGATACAAGGTATATGCGCCGAATGGGGAAATAATTATGTAGTAATTTTTGCGGGGGAGA
>DUUJ01000083.1 GCA_012841635.1 Clostridiales bacterium
ACGCCGTCATATAATCGCCGGAGATGGCGAGCATATCGTTGCCGGCGAGTATCGCGGCGACGGCGGCGGAGCGTCCGTCTGTGAATTTGGTTATCGCGCCCATGTTCATGTCGTCGGTCATGGCGAGGCCGTCAAAGCCGAGTTCCTCCCGCAGCAGGCGGTGAGCTTCTTTTGAGAGCGTCGCGGGATAATCCGGGTCGATTGAGTTGATTATTATATGCGTATACATGACCGCGCCCGCGCCGGATTTGATTCCCGCCGCAAAAGGCAGGAAATCCGACTCGCGGAACCGCTCAATCGGCCGGTCGTCATAGGCGATGCCGAAGTGAGTGTCCTTCGCCGAACCGTAACCGGGGAAATGCTTAAGAACCGAACCCAATCCCGCGCCGCGGCTCGTTTCGACGACGGCGCTGACATAGCCGGATACCGTTTCCGCGTCGCCGCCGGGGGAGCGGTCGTAGATGAAATCGTTTTTGTCCGCCGATATATCGCAGACCGGCGCGAGGTTGACGTTTACCCCGAGGGAAAGCAGCAGCTCGGCTTTTTCCTTTGCGTCGGCTTTGGCTCCGTCAAGCCCGCCGTTTGCCAGAACGGTTCTCGGCGAGCGGAAATAGTCTGAGCGGTATGCCTTGTAATAGCTGACGCGGCAGACAGTGCCGCCTTCCTCGTCGGCGGAGATTATCAGCGGTATCTTTGACGCCGCCTGCGCGGAGTCGATAAGCGCGCGGACGCTGTCCTTTGTGCCGTATTTGAAGTCGGATGCGAAAGTCACGATGCCGCCCATCGGGCAGCTTTTCAGCGCTTCCGGCACGGAACTGAGACCGGGGGACGCCATGATAAGCTGTCCCGCTTTTTCTTCGGCAGTCATTGCTTTAAGAAGGGCGTATGCTTTATCGCCGTATTCAACCCCGGCGATTGCGGCGGAAACGAGCTTGCCCTCATTGTCATATCTGAGCGTCGCTTCGGCGCCGTACATCGGTCCGTATCCCGGCGCCGTTACCGCAGGATCGGAAAGCGTCAGCTCAATTTTGCCGTTATCGGTGAACACCGAAGCGGTCTCCGCGGTCATGGCGCGGACGACGCCTTTAACGGTTGTCAGCGGCGGTTCTGTTTCGGCGGCGGTTTCGGTTTGAGGGAGCGTTTCCTCCATATAAGCCGTTACCGGCGGCGCGTAAGCAGCTACATAGCTGTCACAGCCGCAAAGCAGCGCAGGGAGAATGAGCGAAAGCGCAACAAACGAGAGCAATGGGCTTTTTTTATCGAGAATCATGTTTTATGCCTTTATATAATTAAGTAAATTGGTTTTTCCCAAAACACGGCGGGCAGTAATACCGTTTGAACAATTATATCCGAAATCTAATGAAATGTCAATGTTTTTCAGTTTTGTTTGTATTGCTTTTCTTTGCTTTTGGGATTATAATTATAATAGGATTATTATATTAATATGGTGAGTGAAATGGATTATAATAAGCTGCTGGAACTCAGCGATGATTGGCTGAAATACGCGATCCGGCGGAATCTGAAAAATGAACCTGAAAACGATCTCGCCGACATCAGAAACGCGGCGCCGGCTGACAGCCGGATAAAAAAATACCTTTCGGATATTGTCGATTTTCACGGAACTTTGGTAACAAACCATAAGAATCCCGATTTGCCGATACACAAGCTGCTGTTTCTGCTTGACCTCGGATTTGATGCCGAAGTTCCGGAAATCAAAGCGGCAGTTGAGGAAATTCTCAGGCATAAAGACGAGAACGGCATTTATCTGTCGAAAACCAATATACCTAAGCATTTCGGAGGTACCGGTGAAGATTCATTCGCCTGGTGTCTCTGCGACGCGCCGCTGCTTTTGCTCGCTTTGCTGAAGGCGGGTATGGATTATCGCGAATATATAAAACCCGGCGTCGACTGTCTTGTATCCCTTTGCCGTGACAACGGATTCCCCTGCGCCGTGTCCCCCGAGCTCGGCAAATTCCGCGGACCGGGAAAGAAGGATGACTGCTGCCCGTACGCGACGCTGATTATGACTGATTTACTGTCGCATATCCCGGAATACAGGGATTCCCGGGCTGCCGTTCAATCGGCAAAAACGCTGCTGAACCTCTGGGAAAACAGCCTTGATCTGCATCCCTATATGTTCTTCATGGGAAATGATTTCCGGAAGCTGAAAGCGCCGTCCTGCTGGTATGATATCGTAAGCATCGCCGGAGTTCTCGGCAAATATGAATTTTTGCGGGATGACCCGCGTTTTCTTGAAATGATTAACATTATAAAAGGAAAACAGGATAAGGACGGATTTTTCACCCCCGAGTCGGTATACCTGAAACTGAAGGACTGGGATTTCGGACAAAAGAAAGCGCCTTCTCCTTATCTGACGTACCTCTGTTTACTGATTTTCAAGCGTTTGGAATAGCGCAGAAAAGCAGGCGGGCTTGATCTCCTTGTTTGTTTTGTTAATATTTTGTAAATTCTGCAAAGCGCATTTACATTTAATCATATTAAGTGTATAATTTTGTTAACCGCATTGACAATAATTATTAATTCCAAGGAGGTAAACCAATGTTTAGACCACGCGCTGTATTTTTCATCGCAGCGGTGCTGATTGCGCTTTGCCTTACTCAGGCGGTGCCTGCATTTGCTGCCGACATTCCTTTTGCGGAGTTTATCCCCGCGTCAAGCTGCAAGATCGACGGTTCGGCCGTCGCGCTTGCCGCTGCGGAAGGATCGATAAACGAAAAGGTGATTTCCGCCGTTGAAAAAGCCGACAATGCAGACGGCGACGGATTCATCCTCACGCTCGATATTCCGGCGGAGGGGGATTACACTATCTGGGGACGCGTATATTATCCGTCGCTTTCAAACAACTCAATGCACTATTCAGTTGACGGCGGAGACGGACTGGTCTGGGACTTCCCGGACGAGGACGAAGGCGCTCCCTGCTACAACAAGTGGAGCTATATGTATCTGACCTACCGCGAGGACGGCGACTTCTCGGATACCGAGCTTTACGGTTACTGGACCATTGAAAACAGTCAATGGAGACACTCGCCGAATACTCTGCACCTTACGGCGGGAAAGCATGAGATTCGCTTCACCCCGCGCGAGGACGGCTGGCTGATCGACGAGTTCGTCGTGACAACCCTTTCGGTTCTCGAGTATGACCCGGCTTATTTTGAAGGCAACGATACCGTGCTTGATCCCTGCAAATTCTGCGGACCGAAATATCCTCACTATTGCCAGGATATCTACGCGCTGACCGGCGAGACCGCAAAGAATTATTTCTTCAACACGCTTTATAAGGTCGAAGAAGAGGCGCCGCCGCCTGTCGAAGCCGCGCCCGAAGAAGCGCCGCCGGCTGCCGAGGCAGCGCCGGTTGCCGCAGCGCCTCCCCCTGCGCCCGCCGCTGCAGCTCAGACGGGAGATATAACGGCGATAGGCTTGCTTCTTGCCGCGGGAGCCGCCGCTGCTTTCCTGCGCAAAAAGAGATAAGTTTTCCGTTTAGGTATTATTGAAAGCGCCGCTCCGTCCGGGGCGGCGCTTTCTTATAATAAAAACCCGAATAATATCGAATATATTTCCCTTGTCAGTCATCTGAAAGCAATTATCTTCCGATGCGCTGAAAATGTAAATTTTGTGTAACACCTTATAAAGCATCTTGATTTGCAGCGTCAGATTATGGTATAATAATAATCGCCGCTTGCAAGCGGGCTTTTTAAGCTATGCATCTGTATGTTGCATACTCCGCGAGGCAGCGAGTCTGAAGAAAAGAGAGGTGCTTTTCGTGTACGCAGTAATAGTTACGGGCGGAAAGCAGTACAAAGTCGCAGAGGGCGACATCATTTTCGTCGAAAAGCTTGACGTTGAAGTCGAGTCCGAGATAACCTTTGACGAGGTTCTGGCGGTCGGAGAAGGCGAAAACATTAAAATCGGCGCGCCGACAGTCGACGGAGCCGTCGTAAAAGGCAAGGTTCTTAAGATCGGCAAGGGCAAGAAGCTCCATGTCATGACCTACAAGCCGAAGAAAAATCAGAAGAGAAAGCTCGGTCATCGCCAGCCGTTCACCAAGATTCAGATCGAATCAATCGCAGGCTGATTCAAGATGACAAAGATCACATTCTTTCGGCGCGGGAAAGCGTATTACGGCTTCCATGAATCCGGGCATACCGGCTGGGGCGAGAGCGGAGACGATGTGCTCTGCGCGGCGCTCTCCGCAATGACGATGCTGATCATCAACACGATCGAGGTGTCCTACGGCTGCGACGTCGAATATATCATCGACGAAAAGACAACCGACATCACGGTCAGGGTTCCCGGGGCTTATTCACACCCCGACGAGCGCAAGCGATACGCCGTATCCGGGCTGCTCCAGGGATACTTCCTGCAGCTCAACGATATGCTCGAAGATTATTACGATTATCTGGATGTAGACGAGGTAATCGAGCCGGGCGAGGATGATTGATCCCCCGTCTCAACCCGTCATTATAATGAAGCAGAGGTTTAAAATGCTGAGACTAAGCTTACAGTTCTTTGCCCACAAGAAGGGCGTCGGCTCGACCAAGAACGGCCGCGACAGCAAATCCAAGCGCCTCGGCGTTAAAATCGCCGACGGTCAGCAGATTTCCGCCGGCAATATAATCATCCGCCAGCGCGGCACCCATATCCATCCCGGCAACAACGTCGGCATGGGAGTTGACCATACCCTGTTCGCCAAAATCGACGGACTGGTCAAGTTTGAACACATCTCCCGCACCCGCCGCCGCGTAAGCGTTTACGCCGCCGAAGCGAAGGCCGAATAAGATTGATTAAAAGAATGCCCTCCGGATTTCCCGGAGGGTTTTTCTTGTCCGTGTTTTTTGCGGTTATTGCCGCTCGGCGAGATAAAGCGATACCCGGTTCTGGATATTTGCAGAGGTTTGACTTGCCGAGTTTCTGCCGTCATAGAAATATCCTACTTCCTCTTCGACTATCGCTTTTATTTCCGGCGGGGTCTTGGTGACGCCTTTTATGCCGCCGATGAATTCTTCGAGCTGCCGCGTCATTTCTTCGTCCATGAAAAGCTCGGCGGCGCCCCGTCTTTTCTGCTCCGCTATCGTCGCTTCGTCGAGGAATTCGGCGGGAACTTCGAGAAATTCAACGCTGCCGGGCATGAAGAAATAATGAGTTGACTTTGCCGCTTCCGCCCATTTGAGGAAGGAAGAACGGCAGGACGGCAGATTTCTCATCCCCCGTTCGATACTCATTTCAAACTCGTTTTCGAGCATGAATTTCAAAAATTCCCATGCGCCCTCTTTTTGCTCGCTTGATTCCGAGACCGCCGCGTATAATGACGGAATAAGCTCGGAAACTCCCTCTCCGTCAGCCGGATAGCCGATTATACTTATAGGATTATCAAGCCCGAAAAGTACTTTCTCTTTCATAAAACAAGAAAACGAATAGAAACTTGCCGCATTGAACAGAAAGCTGTCGTTTATATACGGCCCGGTTTCTTTGTTGCCGCTGCTTGAATAAATTTCATCCGGCAGACTGTAAAGATACTTCAAAACTTCTTCAAATCCGCCCGACGCAAAGTCGCAGGCTTTGCTTTCATAATCGATAAACTCGTCAAGCCCGCGGAGGATATACGACGAGAAGAAGTGATCCCTTGTAAGTCCTTGTATTATTTCGCGATCGGATGTATTCAGCAGCCCGACGAATCCGGAAAGCGTCCATTCTCCCGCCGGAGCGTTTGCCGTTTTACAGGTCAGGGTATTTAGCTGAAATCCGGGGATAAGCACAAACAGCTTTCCGTCAAGCTCATACGGCGCTCTTACGCAGTCAAACAGCGAATCAAAGGAAAAACCATCTCCCTCAAAGGAATAAAGGTCGGCGAAAGCGCCCTTTTCGGCGTATTTCAGATAGTCGATGTCATTCGTAAGTATCAGCACATCGCCCAATTTCCCGCCCAAAAGGTCGGCGTCGTAATCCGAAAGCAGCTTCGCGTAACTGTCGGGGTCGTCGCCGGTTTTGTTTTCGGAGGAGTATTCACGCAGAACGGCATAGTATTTTTCCGATTTTTCATTGAAGGCTTCCGCTATCATCGGCAGATACCTTGAGCCGTCGTCCATGTAGGATACGGTGATTTCCGTTCTGTCGCCGGGAGCGGAGTTGATCGGCGATTCCGTTGTCTCCGCAGGTTTTTCGGAGCAGGAGAAAAGGAGACCGGACAGAAGTGAAAGCAGAATGCTGAGACAGACTGCTCTTTTGTGTTTCATTATATTTTCCCCTTTCTTAATATTAAAACACAAAAAACCGCACCGGCGGCAATAACCGACGATGCGGACGATTATTAATTTGTTCCCTGCAGCCGGAAGCTTTCAAGCACGACCAGCTCTTTCTTCGGCGTAAGCCATACCTCTCCCGCGGCGGCCGGAATATACCAGCTTTCCCCGGATTTGCAGGGTTCGCCGTTTATCGCGCCTTCGCCGCCGATTATCAGCAGATGGGAAAACTCCCCGCCGGCTTTTATCGCAAGCGGATTCGCGAGCGGCTCCGTTAAAGAGTGCTTTACCACCGTGAATTCATTGCAGGAGGCGAGGACCGCCGAGGTTTCCTTCTGTTCTTCCGGCAGCTCATAGGGGACGGAGAAGCGCAATGATTCAAGCTCTTCCTCGGAAAAGTTTTTCATCACCGAGAAAGCTTTGTCGGTATGCAGCTCGCGGGGGCGCCCATCGATGCCGGGACGGTCGTAGTCGTAAACGCGGTAGGTGATGTTAGAGTTTTCCTGTATCTCGGCGATGAGGATATTATCCCCGATGGCGTGCGTAAGCCCGGTAGGGATAAAATAACACTCACCCGGCTTTACCGGCTGACGCCGGAGGCAGCTTTCAAGCTCTCCGCGCCCCAGCGCCTCGCGAAGCTGCTCCTCCGAATAATCGCCGTTCTGGCCGTATATCAGCCAGGAATCGGGGGCGCAGTCGACTATATACCAGAATTCGGTTTTCGCGGGATGCACCTGTATCGAAAGCTTATCTCCCGCGTCGATGTATTTTATCAGCAGCGGGAAATCTTCTTTTTTAGCCGACGGATCGGCGGCGCTCAGAAGCGTACCTGTGAATTTACCCTGAGCGAGGGTGTTTTCCCCGTCATCGCGGACGGTAAGCGCCCAGCCCTCCGCCTGATGCGGGAGATCCGAGTCGAGGCCGAAAAGGGTTTTCATGCGGCTGCCGCCCCAGACCGCTTCTTTATAAACGTAATTCAAACGCACGGGATAGCTGATCGCCATATAAGTACCTGCCTTTTCATTTTAACATACAATTTCATACGATAATATTATAAACTCTTATTGTGTCACAAATATTTACTATCTGTTTCTTCCGTGTGATTTAATGCCGCCGGGCAAAAATTAATATTATTCGCTTGAAAAAAGAAGCAGAAAAGTATATAATATTAATGATAATTATTAAAATGGAGAATTTCGCCGTTTGCAGTCGGCCGGCAATGCCGGATGCAAACAAAGGAAGGCGAACCGGAGGAAAACCTCAGATGCAGACAAATCTAACAAACAAGCGAGAGGGCATGGACGCGCCCGAAAGCCGGTATTGCGCCGCCGTTCGCAGACTGTTTGACGAAAAGATATACGCAGGGCTTAATAACAAACAGAAAGAGGCGGTTTACTGCGTAAACGGCCCGCTGCTTGTTTTAGCCGGCGCCGGTTCCGGGAAAACCACCGTGCTTGTAAACCGGATAAGCCATATAATCCGCTTCGGCGATCTGTATAACGTATCCGCCGGAACCCGGGCGGACGATGAGACCGCGGAACGGCTCAGCGCCGCCGCAGATTCGGATATTTCCCCCGAAGACGCGGCCGAACTTCTGGCCGAATACGCCGCCGCTCCCTGCCCGCCGTGGGCGATGCTCGCGATAACCTTCACAAACAAAGCTGCGAACGAGATGAAATCCCGCCTCGAGCGCACCCTTTCGGAAAAAGCGGAGGAGATCTGGGCGGGGACCTTCCATTCGATCGGCGTCCGGATACTCCGCCGCTACGGCGATCGTATAGGATATAACCGCGGTTTTTCGATTTACGACACCGACGATTCCAAAAGGCTTATAACCGCCTGCACAAAAGACCTCAATATCGAAGAAAAAAACTTCCCGGCGAAAAGCGTCATGACCGAGATAAGCCGCGCGAAAGACCGGCTGATGACTCCGGAGGCTTACGAAGAGGAAGCCGGCAAGGACTACAAAAAATTGCAGATTTCCCGCATCTACGCCGAATATCAGCGGAGGATGAGGGAGTCGAACGTCGTCGATTTTGACGACATCATCATGCAGACGGTTGTGCTGCTGCGGCGTGACGAGGACGCGCGGAGCTACTATCAGCGCCGATTCAAATACGTCTCCGTCGACGAATATCAGGACACCAACCGCGCCCAGTTCGAGATGATCCGGCTGCTCTCCGATTTCCATAAAAACATCATGGTGGTCGGCGACGACGACCAGTCAATTTATAAATTCCGCGGCGCGACGATTGAAAACATCCTGAATTTCGACCGTGAATTCAAAGACGCCCGCGTTGTAAAGCTGGAACAGAACTATCGTTCGACACAGAACATCCTCGACGCCGCCAACGCCGTTATCTCCAACAACGAGAACCGCAAGGGCAAAGAGCTTTGGACGGAAAACAGCGAAGGGGACAAGATCCGCGTCAAAAAAGTCGACAGCCAGGGAGAGGAAGGCAGATTCATCACCCTGCGCATCGAGGAGCTGATGAATAAAACGCCGGGGCGGAAATATTCCGATTTCGCGGTGCTTTACAGGATGAACGCCCAGTCGAACAGCATCGAGCAGGCGCTCGGACGCTCCGGCATACCGTACCGGGTATTGGGCGGTCTGCGCTTCTACGAGCGCAAGGAGATAAAGGATATTCTTGCGTATCTCTGCGTCATCGCAAACCCGGCGGACAATCTGCGCCTCAAGCGGATAATAAACGAACCGAAGCGCAAGATAGGCGAAGCAACGGTCGCGGCGGTCGAATCCATCGCAAGAGCCGAAGGGCTGAGCATGTTCGACGTGATATTAAATGCCGACTCATATACCGCGATTCAGAAGTCGTCGTCGAAGCTTTCGGAATTCGCCGCGCTTATCGAAGCGCTCCGGGAAAAGAGCCGGACCGAGCCGCTTTCAAAACTGGTCGAGCTTGTCATAGATATGTCCGGATACCGCGATATGCTTATGAATTCGGGAATGGACGCCCTCGACCGGCTCCAGAACATCCAGGAGCTTATCACGAACGCCCTCGAATTCGAGTCGACTCATGACCCGGAAAATTCGGGACTTGAAACCTTCCTTGAAGAGATTTCCCTCGTTACCGATATAGACAACTACGACGCCGAAGCCGACGCGGTCACCCTGATGACGGTTCACTCCGCCAAAGGGCTTGAATTCCCGGTGGTCTTCCTGCCCGGAATGGAGGAGGGGATTTTCCCGGGAATGCAGTCGGCGATGTATCCGGAGGAGCTGGAGGAGGAGCGTCGGCTCGCCTATGTCGCTATAACAAGGGCAAAAGAGCGGATTTTCATGATCCACGCCCGCGAAAGGATGCTCTTCGGCCGCTCGCAGTATAATCCGATCTCCCGATTTGTCGGAGAGATTCCGGATGAGGTGGTCGAATCGGAGGCGGAAAGACCGCCGCGCGTGTCAGCCGCCGCTGCCGCCCGCCGCAAAAAGATGAGCCACGAAATGACGGCAACGCCGGAACTCGTAAAGACTCATCAGGAAGGCAACGCCGATTACGACAGCTTCTCTGTCGGAGACAGGGTAAAACACCCGACATTCGGGCTCGGCACCGTTCTTTCCGCCCGCGAGATGGGGCGCGACGCGCTATACGAGATCGCATTCGACGACGCGGGGACCAAGAAGCTGATGGCGACATACGCCCGCTTAAAGAGCGCCGACGAGAAATAAAAAAGCCGGCTGTATCAGCCGGTAACGGTCGGATTATATCAAGCCGACAGAGGTCATGCCTTTTTGCGCTTTAAGCTGCCGAAGTCGAACTGAGCGGTGATTATGCTTGCGAAAATCAGCAGGCAGCCGATGATTTCCTTCGGCTCCATCCGCTCATGCAGAATTACGGCGCCGGAGACGGCGGAGAAAACCGATTCAAGGCTCATTACCATTGACGCGACGGTCGGATCGCTGTGCTGCTGACCGATTATCTGCAAAGTATACGCGACGCCTCCCGAAAGAATTCCGGCGTATGCTATCGCTCCCGATGCCATCCCGATCATTTCCGCCGTCGGGCGCTCGAAAATCAGCATCGGCACCGACGACATCACGGCGACAGTCCAGAATTGCAGGCAGGAGAGCATTATTCCGTTTATCCTGCCGGCGAAACGGCCGACTATCACTATATGCAGCGCAAATATCGCGGCGCAGGTAAGCAGCATCGCGTCGGAAGGCACGAGGGCGAAGCTTTCTCCCGTCTTTACGCAGAGCAGATAAAGTCCGACAACGGCAATCGCAAGTGAAATAATGATGCCGCGTCCCGTCTTCTGACGGAAAAGAAGAAGATTGAAGATCGGCACTATAAGGATATATATCGAGGAAAGGAAAGCTGACTTCCCGGCGGTACTGCCTGCAACCCCCGACTGCTGAAAATTCATCGCCGCAAAAAGCAGCACGCCGCAGAGCAGTCCGCTCAGCAACACCGTCGACGGCGACTTGTCGGCCGCGAATGCGCGTCTTGAAAGGGAAAGCCCTTCGGTGCGCTCGTTCTGTATCCTGAGGTTGACAAATATCGCAAGCGGCGTAAGACAGACCGCGCTCAGAAGCGACCGCATGCAGTTGAAGGTAAACGGACCGATGCAGTCGGCGCCCTGTTTCTGCGCGATAAAAGTAGTTCCCCAGAGAAAAGCGCAGAAGGTAAGCAAAAGCGCGCTTTGAACCCGGCGGGAAGTTGCCTTTTCCAAACGAAATCACTCCCTGATAGTTTATTAAATGAATAAATTATTTTAGTTATCTAACAGTATTATATCATATTTTGATTGCTTTGTCCACAAACACATGGTGAATTTTCTATGCGGAAGATAAAGCCGCTCGGCGGGGATTATGTCGTAATAGCCGTTGTGGCTTTGGCGGCGGCGCTGTCGCTTATACTGACGCTTCCCGGTAATACGGCGGGAAGCACGGTTGTCGTAAACTCTCCCGGCGGTGTTTCCGTCTACGATCTTTTTGAAGACGCGGAATTTGACGTCGAGGGAGCGGACGGGATTGTTATGACTGTCGTTATAAAAGACGGCTCGGTCTTCGCCGCCGAAAGCGGCTGCCCCGACCGGCTCTGCGTAAAGACGGGAAAGATAAGCCGCCCCGGCGAGACAATCGTCTGCCTTCCGGCGCATATCATTATCGGCATCGAAGGGAAAAATGAGGGGGGAGAGCATGACTTCGTCGCGGGATAAGGGAATTTCTTCCCCGGCAAAGCTCAGCCGGACGGCGATGCTTTTGGGCGCGGCGCTGATGCTGTCGTATCTCGAATCACTGATTCCGCTTCCGCTGCCGCTCCCCGGATTTAAACTGGGGCTTGCGAATATCGCGCTCATCATCTGCTTTGAGCAGATATCGCCTTTATCCGCCCTCTTTCTGCAGATACTGAGGATAAGCATCTCGGCGCTTTTATTCGGCTCGCCGACCTCGCTCTGGTTTTCTCTTGCGGGCGGGGCGGCTTCATATATCGTCGTCGCGCTGTTCTACGCTTTTTTAAGAAAATACGTCTCCGAACTCGGCATATCGATCGCAAGCGCAGCTATGCATAACATGGGACAGCTCGCTGCGGCTGCGATAATATTTTCGAGCGCGGCGGTGTTTAATTATCTGCCCTGGCTGCTTTTCGCGTCGATTATCTTCGGCTCAATTACCGGAATTATCTGCCGTTTGGTCAACAAAGCCGTTTATGAGGCGGAAAATCGGAGGAAGACCGTAATTGAGAAGATTTAAACTGTCGCTTTCGGCGTTTTTGCTCGCCATATTATTGCTGTTTGCGGCTTGCGGCTGTTCCGGAATCTCCGGCAGGTTTTTAAAGCGCAGCATCTTTGCGATGAACACCGTGATAGACATAAATTCTGACGGCATAACCGAAGCCGATCTCGACGAAGCGGCGGCGAAAATCCGCTCGTGGGAGCTGATATTTGATTTCAAAAATCCGGAAAGCGAGCTTTACCGCTGGAACGAATCGGCCGGCGGCGGCAAAGTCTCCCCCGAATTTTACTCGGTCGTAAAAACCGGGGCTGAGATATACGACCTTTCCGGAAGAGCCTGCGATATAACGATAGGCGCGCTTGTCGAGCTGTGGGACATACCGAATAAAGGCGAGTTTGTGCCGGACGAATCGGAGATAAAAGCGGCGCTTGCTTTGAGCGGCTTTGAAAATCTTAAGATTTACGAATCCGGCGGGGAATTTTTCGTTGAAAAAACACTCCCCGAACTCAGGCTCTCCTTCGGCGGCATCGCAAAGGGATGGGCGCTGGAAGAAACGGTCGAGTTTATAAAATCCTGCGGCGGGAAGCATATTATGGTCAGTTTCGGCGGCAACGTCGGAGTCGCGGGCGGCAAAAGAGACGGCACGCCATGGAAAATCGGCGTGCGATCCCCCCGCCCGGAAACCGACAGCCGCGAAACGGTCGGCTGCTTTGAGATTACCGACGGATATATAGCGGTTTCCGGCGACTACGAGCGATTTTTTGAGCGGGACGGCGTCCGTTATTGCCACATTTTCGACCCGCAGACCGGATATCCCGTCACCGGCACTCAAAGCGCCGTCGTTTTGACAGAATCGGGAGCTGTCGGAGACGCGCTCTCTACCGCTCTTTTTGTAATGAACGGCCGGGGAGAGACTCCCGACATGATTTTAAGCAGAGAGCCGGGAATTTTCAGTACCGCTTATATAATCGACGAGAGCGGACAGCGTCTTTTCGGAGACGAAAAACATTTCACAAAATACTAAAAGGACAGATATGGCGATACGAATAACCGAAGCGGAAATCGCGCGGCAGTATGACTTTATGGAGGAAGCCGCCGCGATGAACGCGGCTGTTTCCGGCGGGCGGCGCCGACGCGCTTTCATACGCACCTTCGGCTGTCAGCAGAATGAAGCCGACTCCGAAACCCTTGCCGGAATGGTGAGCCGCATGGGCTACGATCTTTGCGACGGAGTGAACGGAGCCGACCTTGTGCTGATAAATACCTGCGCGGTGCGGGAACACGCCGAATCGCGGGCGCTTTCGCTTACCGGACGGGTAAAAGCCGAAAAAAATAAGAACCCGGATATGATAATCGGCCTGTGCGGCTGCATGGCAACTCAGTCGCATATCTCCGAAGACATTAAAAAGAAGTTCAAATATGTGGATATTCTTTTCGGAACCACCGAACTCTGGAGATTCCCGGAGATACTTCTGACAAGGCTGAAAACCGGGGAGCGGATAATCGAACCGGGAGACGAAAGCCGCGGGATTGTCGCCGAAGGGCTGCCGCAGATACGCGCCGACAAATACAAAGTCTGGATAAGCGTAATGTACGGCTGCGACAACTTCTGTTCCTACTGCGTCGTGCCGTATGTCAGGGGGAGAGAGCGCAGCCGCACCCGCGAAGACGTTCTCCGGGAGCTTGAAGATGCCGTAAAAGGCGGCGCGCGGGACATCACCCTTCTGGGTCAGAACGTCAACAGTTACGGACGCGGACTTTATGACGACTACGGCTTTGCCGATCTGCTGCGCGACGCGGCGAAAATCGAGGGAGATTTCAAGCTGCGGTTCATGACAAGCCACCCGAAGGACCTTACCCCCGCCCTGATAGCCGAATTAGGTTCCAACCCGAAAATCGCGCGGGCGCTGCATCTGCCGCTGCAATCGGGCTGCGACAGGATATTAAAACTCATGAACCGCGGGTATACGAGGGATACTTACCTTTCGCTCGTAAAGGCGGTAAGAGAGGCGGTTCCGGATATCGCGCTGACCACCGACATCATAGTCGGCTTCCCGGGTGAGACCGAGGAAGATTTCAATGAGACGCTTGATCTTTTGCGGCAGGTGCGGTTCGACAACATATACAGCTTCATTTACAGCAAAAGGCGCGGGACCAAGGCGGCGGAAATGCCTCAGCTTCCCTATCCGACCAAAAGCGAGAGATATACCCGTCTGACCGACCTTCAGGCCGAGATAGAGCTTGAATTCAACCGGGGCTTTGAGGGAAAGACCCTTGAGGTGCTTGTCGAAGGCGTATCAAAAACCGACGAAACCCGCCTGACCGGCAGGACGGACAGGGGAAAGGCGGTGCACTTCGAGGGGCCCGGCTCAATTATCGGCAGCACGGCTCACGTCCGCATCGTCCGAAGCGAAACCTACGCATTATACGGGGAGCTCGTCCCCTCCGAATCAAAGTAATTAATATATAAAAATATATTATAAAAACACATATGCGCCGAAGGCGCGGAAAGGCTTAAACAATATGGATATCATCACAATGGCGGGAGAACTCGGGAAGCTGATAAAGCAGGATCCACGCGTTGCGGCTTATGAAGCCGCCGACAAAAAGTTCGACGAAGACAGAGAGCTGCAGCAGCTCGTGGCCGAATACAACACAATGCGCGCCGCGATAGCCGAGGAGCAGGACAAGGATCAGCCGGACGAAGACCTGATGAATACGATCTACGAGCGCACCGAGGAAATTTATCAGCGGATTATGGACAACCCGACCTACACGGCATATGCCGAAGCCAAAGAGGCTCTTGACGATCTGATGAGCGAAGTAAACGCGGAGATCAGTTTCCAGATAACCGGCGAGCGCCCCTGCTCCCACGACTGTTCTTCCTGCGGCGGCTGCCGCTGATTAACTTTTCAGGAGAGCAAAAACAAAATCCGCCTTCTGACAGAGCCGATAATTTTACTCTGTCAGAGGGCTTATGTCATTGTAAGACGAAACAAATACCGCGCAAATTCACTGTTTTGAGGTTTTTTCTATGGCCGTTACACCGATGATGCAGCAATATCTCGATATAAAGGCGGAATACACGGATTCGATACTGATGTTCCGGGTCGGCGACTTTTTCGAGATGTTCTACGACGACGCAAAGCTGGTTTCAGCGGAGCTTGAGCTTACCCTTACCGGCAAAGACTGCGGGGAGCCGGAACGCGCGCCGATGTGCGGCGTTCCCTATCACGCCGCCGATACCTATATCAACCGTTTGGTCGATAAGGGATACAAGGTCGTCGTCTGCGATCAGGTCGAAGACCCGGCGCTTGCGAAAGGGCTTGTAAAACGGGAAGTCACGCGGATAATTACCCCCGGCACGGTGACAGACCCCGACGTTATGACGGGAGGGAAAAACAACTATCTCGCCGCGCTTTCGACCGACGGAGACGAGTCTGCCGCCGCATTTATCGACATATCGACCGGAGATATCTCGGCGATAAGCTTCACCGGAATGAGCCGCCGGGACAGCCGTACAAGGCTGATAAACGAGATCGACACCTACAAACCCGCCGAAGTGCTGCTTGATTTCACTGCGGAAGATGAACCGGAGATTGCGAAATACCTCAAAAACCGGCTCGGCGCGCTTGTATGGGAGGGTGAACACGTCCGTTTTGATCTGAAAAAGTCATATGAAGCGGTAACGGCCGTCTTTGCCGATCAGCTTGACGAAAGCCGCAGACAGGACGCGCCGCTTATCTGTTCCGTCGGCGCGCTGCTTGACTATATCCGCGACACCCAGAAGCTGGATGTTTCTTATTTAAAGAATCTCAATATCTATTCGGACGGCCGCTTCATGCAGATCGACGCCTCGACCCGGCGGAATCTTGAGCTGACCGAAACGATGCGCACCCGGGAGAAGAAGGGCACGCTGCTCTGGGTGCTTGACTGCACCTCGACGTCGATGGGCGCAAGGCTGCTCCGCAAGTGGGTGGAAATGCCGCTCATGAACGTGAGCGAGATCAATCTCCGCCAGACTGCCGTAGCTGAACTATATTCTTCCGCCGTTATGAGGTCGGAGGTTTCGGCGGAGCTGAAATCGGTCCCGGATATCGAGCGGGTGATGTCAAAAGTCATTTACGGCACCGCTGCCGGCCGGGATTTAAGAGCCGTCGCGGCGGCTGCGGCGGCGATACCGAAGCTGCGCGGTCTCGTGTCCGAATGCAGCTCTCAGGAGCTTCAAAGGATATACGAAGAGCTTGACGAACTTACCGACATATACGAGCTTATCGACTCGGCGATAGTCGAGGAGCCGCCTTTCCTTCTCCGCGAAGGCGGCGTAATAAAACCGGGATTCAATCAAGACCTTGACACCCTCCGCGACATACGCAGCGGCGGAAAGAGTCTGATGGCGGGAATTGAAGAGCGGGAGCGGGAACGCACCGGAATCCCGAAACTAAAAGTCGGATACAACCGGGTCTTCGGGTATTATATCGAGATATCGAAATCGTATACCGACAAAGCCCCCGAAGATTATATCCGCAAGCAGACGCTCGTCGGCTCGGAAAGATACATAACCCAGGAGCTGAAAGACGCCGAAAACACCGTCCTGACCGCCTCGGAGAAGATAGCCGCGCTTGAATACGAAGTCTTCTGCTCGGTCAGAGAAAAAGTGGCGGCTGAAGTTAAGCGGGTGCAGAGATCGGCGATGCTGCTTGCGCTGCTTGACGTATACTGCTCTCTTGCCGCCGCTGCCGCGGAGAACAACTATACAAGGCCTTATGTCACTTATGAGGAGCGGATTTCGATTAAAGACGGCCGTCATCCGGTGGTGGAAAAATTCGTCCCTGACAGCTATTTTGTCCCCAACGACACAGAGCTTGACACCGGTCACAACCGCCTTCTGCTTATAACCGGCCCGAATATGGCGGGAAAGTCTACTTATATGCGCCAGGTCGCGCTTATAACCATAATGGCGCAGATAGGCTCGTACGTCCCCGCTTCGGACGCCGAAATCGGGATAGCCGACAAGATTTTCACCCGCGTCGGCGCGTCGGACGACCTCGCCGCCGGTCAGTCGACTTTCATGCTCGAGATGACCGAGGTTGCGAATATTCTCCGGAACGCGACGAAGCGTTCGCTTATCATCTACGACGAGATCGGCCGCGGCACCTCTACTTTCGACGGCATGGCGATTGCCCGCGCCGTCGCCGAATACACTCTCGGACGGAATCTGGGCGCGCGGACGCTGTTTGCGACGCATTATCATGAGCTGACCCGTCTTGAAGACGAATTCGAGGGCGCCGTCAACTACAACATCGCCGCAAGGAAAAAGGGAGACGACATAATCTTCCTGCGCAAGATAGTAAGGGGCGGCTCCGACGACAGCTACGGAATCGAAGTCGCAAGCCTTGCCGGAGTCCCGGCGGAAGTGATAAAGCGGGCGAAAGCGGTGCTCGTCGGGCTTGAAAACGGAGATATGCCGAAGGCTCCCGCTTCCGCAAAAAAGAAGCCGGAGACAGAAGGCACTCTGAGCTTTGAAGACATTCTGGCGCGGCAGATAGTTGAAAAACTGCGGCTTACCGATATCAATACGATAAGCCCGATTGAAGCGATGAACCTGCTTTTTGATTTGAAAAACGAGATATCAAAGGCGGGCGGGAAATGATGCGGCCTTCGAAGATGAAACATTTGATTTTATATGCGATAGTTCGCGGATTTTGAATTATGTCACATATAATTATTTTAGACAGTTATGTCGCCAACCTGATAGCCGCCGGCGAGGTGGTCGACCGTCCCGCGTCCGCTATAAAGGAAATGCTGGAAAACAGCATCGACGCCGGCGCGACGTCAATTACCGCCGAGATAAAAAACGGCGGTACCACCTTCATGCGGATAACCGACAACGGCTCGGGGATCGAAAGCGCGGATCTGCCGCTCGCAATCAAGCGGCACGCGACGTCAAAGATAAGGACGGAAGCGGATCTCAACTCGATCGCCACTCTGGGCTTCAGAGGAGAGGCGCTTGCCGCGATTGCTTCGGTGTCGAAACTGCGGATAATGTCGAAGGTCAGAGAAAACAAATTCGGCGCTCAGCTCACCGTCGACAACGGAGATATCATCTCCGTCGATACGATTGGCTGTCCGGACGGCACTACCATTATCTGCGAGGAGCTTTTCGCCGCCGTTCCTGCGCGCCGCAAGTTTCTCAAAAGCGACCGGGCGGAGACCGCCGCCGCCGCTGCCGTGGTCGAGAAGATAGCGCTGTCGCATCCGGAAGTTTCTATTAAATTCATCACCGACGGCACTCTGAGGTTCCAGACCGCCGGCGACGGCAGGCTTTATGACGCCATATACGCCGTGCTCGGGCGGGATTTCGCAAAGAAGCTCATCCCGGTCGATTATACGACGGCGGGGATAACCGTCAGCGGCTTTGTCGGCGATCCTTCGACCAGCCGCGGCAACCGAAATCTGCAAAACTTCTTTATAAACGGCAGATACGTCAAATGCCGCACCGCCGCCGCCGCGCTTGAAAACGCTTTTGACAGCTATATCCCGCACGAGCGCTTTCCCTCCTGCGTATTGATGATAAAAATGATGCCGGCGTTTGTCGACGTGAACGTCCATCCCGCGAAGTTAGAGGTAAAGTTCTCCGACGACCGGGCGATCTTCGACGCGGTCTTTTGCGCGGTGAAGAACGCTTTGATCCGGGATATCGACCGGCCGGAGCTGAAATTCGCCGCAACCGCCAAAACGGCGGACGACGTCCGGGCGCGGAACGCATTTGTTCCGGTATACGACCGGCTGAACGACACCGACGGCGACCCGAAGCCGACGGAAAAGATAAGCCTTGAAGAGCTTGAAGGAGTGTTCTCCGGCAAAGCGGCGGGAACTGCCGACGCTCCTTCCCCCGCCGCGCTAAAATCGGAGATAAAGACGGATGAATACAAGACCGTCACGATAAGCTCCCTCGATTCGGAACGGCTCGCTGCGCCGCCTGCCGGACAGCCGCTTGATTTTCTTTCCGGCGGCGAAAATATAGTCACCTCGGCCTCGATTCCGCATATTGATTATAAGGCTTCAGAAAAAGTTTCTTCCGAGCCGGTGCCGCAGCCGGCTGCGCCGTCCGAACCGATAAAGGCTGAAGAATCTCCCTTGGCAACGCCTCCGTTTTACCGGATTTTGGGGACGGCGTTCAACTGCTATATATTTGTCGAACTTTCCGACAGGGTTCTGGTCGTCGATCAGCACGCGGCGCATGAGCGGATTATTTTCGAGACGATGAAGGAAAACATGCGCTCGTCGGACCCTCCGTCGCAGATAATGCTGCTGCCGATTCCGGTGCCGCTTACGACAGAAGAAGCCGCCGCGCTTGAAGCGAACAAGGCGGAGATAATGTCGATCGGCTTTTCCTGGAAAATCGATACGGCCGCGCGATGCGCCGATATGCTGAGCTACCCCGCGCAGCTTGAAAGCGAGGCCGCGGCGGCGCAGATTGTAAAATGAAGATGCAATAGTAAAAAAGTATATCCATAGCGAAGATTCTATGGTAGAATTGAGTTGACCAAACAACAATTCGAAAGGAATCATCACTATGGACCAAAACAATTATACCACAGAGCATCGAAAAGGTCAACACCTGACTTCGGAAGAACGACATCTTATCGAGGTCAGATACAATACAGATCATTGGACGATATACCGTATTGCTAAAGAACTCTGGCGACCGTATAATACAGTCAAGAATGAAATAAACCGCGGCACGGTACTTCTGTATAACGGTAAAGTGAAACGATACAAAGCGGATGTCGGTCATGCCGTGTATCTGGAACATCGTCAGGAATGCCGACGCAAACTCCGCTGCATTGAAGTATCAATGTTTCTGCAATATGTGGTCATGCATTTCAAAAACGACCGATGGTCTCTTGA
>DUUJ01000084.1 GCA_012841635.1 Clostridiales bacterium
CCGAATTTTGCCGCAGTTCCTTTTTTTCAGTTAAGCCGGAAAAGACGACAGCGGTCTTTTTCCATTTCGAACTTTATAGTTAACGTTTCGACCGGGGTTCTGTAGCTTCCGCCGGAACCGTAATCGGGCAGCACCGCGTGGACCAGTTTCTTCTTTCGGAGAGTTACCGTTTTCTCTCCCTGAGTTAACGAATAAATCCCCATGTAATTGTGATTTACGTAAATCAGGTCGTCAGAACGGCAATAAATATGAACTTCGTTCCTGTCGTAGAATTCGCGGAGGGCGGCGGCATCGTAACAATTTTCCGAGTCACAGCAGATATATCCGATACCCGATTTTTCGCTTGATTCGATCGCGCTTCGAACGGCTTCCGTCATCGACGGTATAAGGAAAATATACGCCTTATACGGGCGGACGTTGACCGCGGAAGCGAAATCGGTGACGCTGTAAATATCATACGGAGCGCCGGTATAACCGAGAGCGCGCCTTGTAACTGCGCAGTTTTTAACCGATGCGGCGTTCGGGCCGGCAAGTCTGTAGGAATTTTCGTCGATGAAAACGGCGACTTGCGAGATCGATGTCTTTTTTTGATCGTTCAGCGCGAAAATCAGCGTCTCGCGGAAAGCGGCCATGTCGCGCATTATCGCGGGGTCGGAGAACCATCCGCCCCACATATCGAACCACCAAAGCGCCGATTCGGTCGTAAGCGCTTTGATAAACGCGGCGCGAACCTGGGCTCTTGCGATTTCGGGATCGGGAGATCCGAGCCAGATCGGCTGTCTGTATGTGCCGGGTTCGACACAGCCAGGGCGGACTTCATCCGGATAAGTCGAAAGATGAGTGCGGATATCACATTCGCTGAAATACAGCTTGCCGTGCAGGCGTATCGAGTCGGTCAGGCTCATATACGACATATATGTGCCGGGCAGGCGGCCTTCCGAATAACTTATCGGAGAGGCGATAAAATCGATGTCGGGACAGGCAAGCACACGGTCGAGTCCGTGATGCCCGAGACGGGGATCCGGACATTCAAGGGTATAGCCGTAAAAACAGCCGACTACGACGCGGCGGCGGGTAAGCTCCTTGACATACGAAGAAAGGCGGCAGATCGCGGATGAAGAGATATATGAAAGATATTCATAATATCTTATTTGCGAAAGCGAGGCGGACTCGCATCCGAGCGAATCTTTATCCGGAAGCTCTTTGTGTCTTCCCTCTTCTTCGGGATAATTTGCGCGGATGAACTCGGCAAAACCGTCTTTTATTGCCTTGCCGCTGACGGGGGTTGTGACAAACGGGAACCACTCCTGGGTATTGCCGCCGCAAAGCTGATAGCCGACGATGTTTTCCGCATACTCGGATGACTCGACATGCTCAATAAACTCCCGAAGCATGGCGGAGACATCGCAGAGCCACTTCTCCGAAGCAAAACATTCGCGGCGGATGCCTTTATCCGAACACAGCAGCTCATCGGGATTGGCTTCGATCCAATGCTTCGGCATACTGACATCGACCCGCGGAAGGATATGCGCTTTCGGGCATTTTTCAAGCAATGTTTTTACATTCCGCTCAAATGCGGAAAAGTCCGCTTTTTCGGGATCATCGAAGATGCCCGGTTCAAAGGGGTGTATCCCGCTCACGGCGTTTATGCCGAGTGAACCGAAATAGCAGGGGATCGAAAACAGCCGATAGCCTGCGGAAATGAAATCATCGTATTTTGCGCGTTCGGAAAAATAGGTGATATACGCAGCCGGCGCCGCAGGCTTGCCGTTTATAAAAAGCAGGGGGGTGCCGCCGCGGGTGCGGACTTCCGAGCGGACGGGGACTTGATTTTGTGTGATATCGGAACTCATATAGGCTTGTTCTCCGGAAAATTTATAAATCTCTCTTGACATTCTTCGTCGTTTGTGATATAATAGAAAACGCTGCCGGGGTGTGGCTCAGTTTGGTAGAGCGCTTGGTTCGGGACCAAGAGGCCGCTGGTTCGAATCCAGTCACTCCGACCATGGCGTATCCGTTTTTCGGATATGCTTTTTTGTTTTCTGTTGATATATAATAACTTTTGTCAAGCGATATTATACCATAAAGCGAAATAAAATTCAATATACCAAATATTACGCCGACAAAAAATGAATGTAAAACAGACAATTGATTATTGTACAAATTAGATAAAATGTATGTCATTTTTACTACGGCCGAATTTTCATTTAATATGTTGAAAAAACACACCTGTTATGATATAATGTACGATGTATAAAAATCGCCGCTATGTTTTAAAAGCGACAATCATCTTTTCCGGAGAAGAACATGACACCGAATCAGAACAATCTCAATCACCAGAATGGTATAAATCAGGAAAACCTCAACGCCCGCAACTCTGACCACACAGCGGAAAACAAGCCCGGTCAGGAGACCCCGTTACGTCCGGCACCCCCAGCCCGACCCGGAGAATCGGCAAATCCGGCAAAACCGCCGCGTCCCGCGGGACAGCCGCGTACAGCTGCGCCGGCTCGCGGAACCGGACAGCCTCATCCGGGCAACAGAAAAAGCGCCGGCAATGCAAAGAAGCCGTTCACAATACCGAAGCGCGACAGAATCGACAACACCGGAGCGCCGCCGGAGTCGGACAAGCCGCGAAATACGCTCAAGATAAAGAATACCGCGTCAGCCGCCCTTGCGGCTGCACTTCTGCTGTCAAACGTTATATATTTCGCATCGTCGGGAGTTGTCAATCAAAACGATGTAAAAGTACCCGCGGAAGGTACCGACGCCGTAACGGTATCCGACACCGCGGAATTAACTCCGGATATGACGGAACTTCCCGCAACGGAACCCGTTACCGAAAAAGATACTACCGTAATTGAAACCGAGCCGGAAACCACTGCAGAAGCCGAGACTACGGCTCCCGAAACCACGGCGGAAGAAACGACAGCCGAAACGACCACGGAAGCGGAGACAACCGCCGAACCGGAACCTCAGCGCAGCCGCAATGTCGCCTGGTACGACTCGGAATACAGCGGAACCATAAGCTCGGCGACCGGCGGAAACATCGACGTCCGGATCGAATACAAAGTTTCGATGAAAGCCGGGGACACCGACGCGACAATATCAGCTACGGCTTATCTCGACTTCCTCAATCTGAACGTCCGCGACAAGCGGGTAGGAATACTCAAGATCGCAAACGTCGAAAAGGAATATTCGACCGGCGCCATTAAAGAAACCGACCGGGCGCGCCATTCGCTCAAGCTTGCTTCACTAAAGGTATCCGCCCCGATAGCGATGGGTAAAATCGAGCTGTCGGCCAACTGGACGCTCGGCGGCAACTACGGCGGACATTATTTTGGCGACATTGTTGCAAAGGGCTTTGTTGAACTCACCGATACATACGAAGATATGCCCAAAATCGCGACTCTGGATGTAAAGAACATTCTGCAAACGCCGGAACTGCCCAACGGATGTGAAATCACATCGCTTACCATACTTATAAATCATCTTGGCTTCGACGTCGACAAGCTGACAATGGCGGACAAGCTGCTCGACAAGGTAAAACCGTATACCGACGCAAACCCCTATAAAGAAAACGCCGGAGATCCCCGCGATGCGGTCAAATCCTACGGCTGTTATGCTCCGGTAATATACAACACGGCGGTTAAATATTTCTCGAACATCGTTCCCGCTGCCGGAAACACGACTATTTATTCCCCGAAGGATCTCACCGGCACCCAGCCTCGGGAACTCTACCGGATGATTTCCGAAGGGAATCCGATAATCGTATGGACAACCAGACAGCCGGACACCGCTCCGGATATACTCCGAAGCTGGACGGCGCCGGACGGCACGCTTATCAACTGGAAGCATCCGTCGCATACCGTCGTGCTTATCGGCTACGACTACAGCGCAGGAACCGTCACAATCTGCGACCCGCTTTACGAAGGGTCAATGAAGATTTCCATGGAGCTTTTTGAGCTGCGATACCGGCAGATGGGCTCTCAGGCGGTCGCGGTAACGGTCGAAGCGCACGAATAAATCAAAGCTCGCGCAATACAAGATCGGTGCTGCCCTGATTAAGCCCGAATTCAATTCTCAGCACCTTCGGATGGTTTTTGTAGCTTTTTCTTACAAGCTCCCGGATTGCGGTGCCGCCGTGATAACCGTGTATCACCCTTATGCGGTAGGTGGAGCGGTCTGCCTTCCGCAGTCTCGCGTCTATGGCGATTTTCGCCTGAGTTTTGTTCATACCGTGAACGTCGAGCTCGGCGACGCCGAAGTCATAATCTAAGGGCATATTTCCCTCCGGGTTCAATACTGTGTTATATAATATAAGTATACCATCCGGCGCCAATATTTTCAACCGCGGACGGTAAACATTTGCGAAGCCAAAGGAGTGAAGTCAATATATGGATATCAAGCGTTTGGTCGACAGCCTCCGGGACTGCCCCTGCGGGCGGCCTCACAAAGCCGAAATCAAGGCGATCGAGATCGGCAGCGGCCTTAAAGCCGAAACCGCGAAAATACTTAACAAATACGGCTTCCCGAAAAGAATTCTCGTCGTTGCCGACAAAAACACTCTCAGGGCTTCCGACGGGATTATGGAAATACTCAAAGAAGGCGGATTTGACGCGGAACTTGAGCTTTACGACAATCTGCGCGTCGCCGAAATGACTGAATGCAGAAGGCTTCAGGAAATCTGCGGCAGCCGCGGCTTTGAGGGAATACTTTCGGTCGGTTCCGGATCGCTCAACGACATCTGCCGCTTCGCCGCGCTTCATGCGGATACCGATTTCGCCATTTTTGCCACCGCGCCGAGTATGGACGGCTTTGCTTCCGGCACCGCGCCGATAACCGACAACAACTTCAAAACCACTCACCCCGCGCGACAGCCTTCGATTATAATAGCCGACACATCAATTCTCGCAAAATCTCCGGCGATACTCAAATCCGCCGGCTTCGGGGATATGATAGGCAAACTCACCGGTCTTGTCGACTGGAAGGTATCTCATCTTCTGACCGGTGAATATTACTGCAAAAACATCGCGGCGCTGACCGAAGAAGCGCTACGAAGGGTGACCGCGCTTGCCGACAGGATTACCGAAGATTCGGAAGAAGCCGCGGAAGCGGTAATGGAAGCTCTCGTTATTACCGGCATTGCGATGAAGCTTGCCGACAGCGTCCGTCCGGCATCCGGTGACGAGCATATTATCTCCCACTACTGGGAGATAAAAAAGCTGGAGGAAGGAAAGCTTTCCGATTTTCACGGCAGAAAGGTCGGAGTCGCGACTCTTATCTGTTCCCGGATCTACCGTTATCTGGCTTCCTTTGAGACAGTGGATCCTGCCGCCGAAAATCTCGACTGGGATGATATCCACCGGGTATACGGACCAAACTTCACCAAAGACGTTATACGGCTGAATAATCCTACCATAACCGAGCAGACCACTCCGAAGCTTATAAAAGAAAACTGGCAGGCTATAAGGGAAATAGTCTTCTCTACCCTTCCGGAAAACGAAGAGCTTAAAGCGCTTATGAAAACCGCCGGCGCGCCGACTACGATCGAAGAGATTGATGTTTCTCCGAAACTCGGGCTTGAAGGCGTGATATATCATCCTTATATGCGCTACCGGATGACGCTGATGCGGCTGATACCGATGCTGAATATCCCCGTCGACTGGAAATCCTTTATCGAATGAGAACAGACAATATGAAGAAAAGCAAATATTACGGACTGCGTTTCGACGGGAGACGAATTCTTCTCGGCCGCCGCCCTTACTCCGGTTTCGGGGTAAATTACTTCGGTGCTTTCGCGCACAACTATATGAAAGAACCGGAAGACGCCGGCTGGCGCGACGCTTTCGCCACGATAAAGACATACGGCATAGATTTTATCCGGCTTCCCTTCGGGGGATACGGACCGGAATATTACGAAGAATACGACCTTGACCGCGAAAAAATGCTCAGCCGCCTTGACGCGCTTGTCGCCGAGGCAGAAAAGCTTCAGCTCGGGCTTATCGCAACTCTTTTCTGGCATGACGGCGCAATTCCCGCGCATGTCGGCGGCAAGCGGGCAGACTGGGGCAATCTCAAATCCGACACCTGTCAATACGCGCTTGAATACGCGGCGACGATAGTCAGCCGTTACGTGCAGAGTCCCGCAGTCTGGGCGTGGGAGATCGGCAACGAATTCAATCTTTCCTGCGATCTCTGCGACGGAAAAACCTGGCGGTGGCTGCCGCCGTGGTCAAACCGGCCCACCGGTTATGACTATTACACTTCCGACGAGCTTAAGACATTTTTGGCTGCCGTCTCGGCGACAATACGCGGCGCCGACTCCCGCCGGATGATAAGTTCCGGACACGGCGAGATGCGGCCGGAAGCAGCGTCTCTTGCCCGCGCTTCGGCAAGGATAAACGGACTGACGCACATCTGGACGCCCTCTTTCGAGCCGCAGACAAGGGCCGAGTTCGACGCGATGCATGAAAAGCTCACCCCCAAACATATAGATACCCTCAGTTTCCATCTTCAGCACGGCACATCCGACGGTTCTCAAAGATATATCGAAACTTTCGAGAGATTCGGAGAGCTGCTCTCCCAGAAACAGTATTTTGAAGCTTACAAGGAAACCGCCAAAAAGCTCGGCAAGGCGCTATATTTCGGCGAGATGGGCGATTATATGGAGCTTTCAAACCAACCGGAAAGCATAAAAAATTTCCGCGACCTTTGCTTTGATATAACCGACGCCGGGATCTGCCTCGCTTCCGCATGGCTGTTTCAGGATTTCGACGACAGCGGCATGAACGGCGCGCGGCTTGCGGTTCTGGGAGAGGCGAACGACGAGCTTAAAGCCGCGGGAAAGGCAAGGCTTGACAAATACTGGCCGAAAGTCAGGGAGGTATCCGAAAAACAAACGAAGAAAGAAAAAAGGTCAGGTTCCGGACTGAAAACGGCGGCATTGATTGCAGCTGCGGCAACCGTGGCGGCGGTAGCGGTTTCTAAAATTTATAATAAAGACAATTCACGGAAAAAATAAAAGTTGCTTTTAAAATAGCTTGATATCGATTATAATATAACCAAGCCGTAGATCAACCGGCTTTGAGTTTCCGGCGCTCCCCTGCCGTACTGCAAATAGCTTCTTATAATATGATGAAACTTAAACGGCATTAAGAACGATTACCTTTAAATTCAGATTATATAAACCAAAAGGAGAAGCCGAAATGAAACCAAAAAGGATTTTATCACTTATTCTCGCGGCGCTGCTTACGGCTGCGCTTCTGCTGTCCGCTTCCTGCGGAGACAAGGGAGGAGACGCGCTTGACACGACGGCGGCATCGGCAGATAACGCGGAAGCGGAGACAACAGCCGAACTTTCCGAAATCGAAAAACGTCAGCTTATCCCGGACGACCTGCCCGACTCCGACTTCGGCGGTTATGTCTTTACGATAATGACATATTCCCCCGGAACATATTATCAGGAGGAAGAAACCGGGGACCTCGTCAACGACGTCATTTTCCGGCGAAACCGCCAGGTTGAAGAGCGCTTCAACTTTGAGATCGCGGTAAACGCATATCCCGGAATTGCAGAACTTGACGGCGCTTTCAAAAAATTCGTCACGGCCGGCGAAAAAGCCGTCGATATCTGCATTCCGCACCAGATTCAATCCGCCTCCGGTTTTGTTCTGGGACACTGCATACGAAGCTGGAACGATGTGCCGCATATCGATCTTACAAAGCCCTGGTGGAACAGTCAGATCAATGAAACCATGCAGATACTCGGAAAGCAGTATTTCATCGCCGGAAGCATCACAATTCCCTATCCTTTCTGTATGCTTTTCAACAAGCAGCTCGGTGAAAACTACGGAATAACCGGCGTTTATGACACCGTAAGACAGGGAAAGTGGACTATGGATCTTATTTCCGAATACACGAAATTAGTAAGCGAAGACATCAACGGCGACGGCGTATTTGATGAAAGCGATCAATACGGCCTTGCCTGCAACAGCGACAACACCACGCTCAACTTCATGTACGGCGCGGATATCTGTTCCGTTATAATAGATGAAGACGGTATGCCGACCCCGAACGTCATGAACGATAAAATGGTTACGCTTGTCGAGAAGCTTTACAATCTGATCTACAATGACAACCGCACCCTCTACGGATATTACGACTTCTATAACGCATCCTGCGTTCCCGCTTTTACCGACGGACGAGCCTTTCTCTTCGCCGGCGGAGTATCCAATGCTCAAAGTTTCCGATCTACTGAGGTTGACTTCGGTATGATTCCTTATCCGAAATTCGACGAAGCGCAGGAGGGGTATCACACCCACGTTGACGCCTGGAACGGAATGCTCTGTATACCGAAGACCGCTTCCGACGAAGACATTGCACGCACCGGCGTCATAGTCGAAGCCATGTCGGCAGAGACCTACAAGCAGGTCATCCCGGTTGTTTACGACATCGCTCTCGGCACCAAATATCTCCGCGACGATGAAAGCTTCGAGATGCTTGATTACATCTACGACGGTATCTTATATGACTTCGGTTATGTCTTTGACAGCTGGAACGGATGCACCTGGATCCTTCCGCGAATGATGACAAATAAGAACACCGACGTTGCCTCTTACTGGGCGTCCGTCGAAAAGAAAGTCCTGAAACACTACGAAAAGATCTATGCCGCGGTTGAAGAAGATATTTAAAGAATTACGGGCGAGAGTCAGCTTCTTATCGGAAGCTGGCTATCGCCTTATTTGATCTAACCGAAAAAAAAAGGCGGGGTTGCCCTCGCCTGATTTTTTGCATTATTATTCTTCGTCTGCGTTTTCCCAGTTGTGGTAAACGTCGGTAACATCGTCGTTGTCGTCGAAGTTGTCGAGGATCGTCTGCATATTCTTGACCGCTTCTTCGTCGGTCAGAGTAATATATGTGGACGGTATCTTTTCAACCTCGGCAGACAAAATTTCGTAACCGGCGGCTTCAACATCGTTCCGGACAGCGCTGAGCTGAGCCGGTTCGGTGGTGATTTCATAAACATCGCCGTCTGAGGAGAAGTCTTCGGCGCCCGCCATTATCGCGGTCTCCATCAGCTTTTCGGCGTCTATTTCGACATCCTCGTCCTTTTCGATGACTATTACGCCTTTATCGGTGAAAAGGAATCCGACCGAGCCGGTAACGCCTAAGTTGCCGCCGTATTTATCGAAGATGTGGCGGACTTCGCCGGCAGCGCGGTTCTTGTTGTCGGTGGTCACTTCAACGATAACGGCGACTCCGCCCGGACCGTAGCCCTCGTAAGTTATCTCCTCGTATATAACGCTGTCGTCGCCGACGGCGCGCTTGATTATGCGGTCGATATTGTCGTTTGGAACGTTCTGGGATTTTGCCTTCGCGATAAGGTCGCGGAGCTTTGAGTTGGTCGCCGGGTCGGGACCGCCTTCGCGTACGGCGACAGACATCTCTTTGCCTATCTTTGTGAAAATCTTCGCCCGCTGCGCGTCGGTCTTTTCCTTTTTATGCTTTATGTTGCTCCATTTGCTGTGGCCTGCCATGACTTATTCTCCTATATTAAAATCAAATCTTTTCCGGTGTCTTGAGACAGATAAGTCCGAGCGAGGACTTAAGCGTATATCCGGCGGCGCGGGTAAGCGCAAGCCTGAAATTCTGAGCTTCCTCCGATTCGGCACCGATGATGCGGGTTGACTGATATAAGCGGTTGAACGCGGTCGCGACGTCGTAGCTGTAACGGGTGATGACCGACGGCTCATAGCCTTCTATCGCCGCCGCGACTTTTTCCGGCAGCAGCATCAGCTGGCGCAGCAGCGCAGATTCATATTCGTTCGGCTGATAATCGCCGGGGGAATACGGCGCATCGGCCAGCTCTCCCGCTTTCGAGAGGATCGATGCGGTTCTGGCGTACGTGTACTGGACATACGGTCCTGTCGCGCCGTCGAAGCTGAGCGCGTCTTCCATATTGAAGCTTATATCTTTTATGCGGCTGTTCCAGAGATAATGGTAGATGACCGCGCCGACGCCGACGGCTTCCGCCGCTTCTTCGCGGTTCTCGATATCCGGGTTCTTCTCGGCGATAATGCTGCTGACTTTTTCGATTGCGTCGTCGAAGAGGTCGCTCAGCAGCACCATGTTGCCTTCGCGGGTGGAAAGCTTCGCGCCGCCTACGCTTATCGTGCCGTAAGGGACATGGACAAGCTTGTCTGCCCAGTCATAGCCCATAAGATCGATTACCCTGAACCATTGCGCGAAATGCAGGCTCTGCCCCGCCGATGTCACATACAAAGCAAGGTCAAAATCATAAGTTTCCTTGCGGTAAACCGCCGCGGCGATATCCCGCGTCGGGTAAAGAGTCGAGCCGTCGCTTTTGAGGATCAGGCAGGGCGGCATTTTGTAGTCTTCGAGATCGACGAGCCACGCGCCCTTATCCTGCTTCATGATGCCGCTTTCGCGGAGCTTTTCCACCTGCCGCGGCATTTTGTCGGTATAGAAGCTTTCGCCGTTCCAGGAGTCAAACTCGATCCCGAGCAGCTTATATGTATTTTTGTATTCTTCGATCGATATCTCGCGGAACCACTTCCACAGCTCAATGTTGCGCTCGTCGCCGGCTTCGAGCTTGCGGAATTCGGCTCTTGCCGCATCGTCGAGCGACGGGTCTTCCTCCGCTTCGCGGTGGAAGCGGACATAGAGATCGAGCATCTCGTCGACTCCGCGCTCATCTATTGCGGCGCGGTTGCCCCATTTTTTATATGCGACAATCATCTTGCCGAACTGAGTGCCCCAGTCGCCGATATAGTTGATGCCTATGACTTTATATCCGACGGCTTCGAGCAGTAGCCTGAGCGAATGGCCGATAACGGTCGTTCCCAGATGGCCTATATGAAAAGGCTTGCAGAGATTCGGGGAGCTGTAATCGATGACTACCGTTTTTCCGCGTCCGACGTCCGAGCCGCCCCATTTTTCTTTTGCCTCGAGAATTGCAGGAAGCAGCCCTTCGCGATAGAACCTGCCTGAAATTGTCAGGTTGAGATAACCGCCGGCGATATCCGCTTTTTCGATAAACGGGAGCTTTTCCGCGATGCCTTCGCCCAGCTTCGCCGCTATTGCCGGCGGGGCTGTGCGGAGAATTTTCGACAGCTTAAAGCAGGGGACGGCGATATCTCCCATCGAGGGGTCGGGGGGATACTCAAGGGAAGCTTTAAGCTGAGCCTCCAGCTCCTCTTTCGCCGGCAAAGCCGCTGACGGAAAAGCCGCTGCGGCTGCCCCCGCAAGATACTCGCAAAGCTCTGTTTTCAGAGCTTCAAGTGTCATCTTATTCATTTATTTATCCTTAATAATATTCGGGAAAAGATAATGTTTGCGGAACTTATCTGCGGCGGTTGCCCAGAACGACAAGCACGACCACAAGCACCGCGGAAACTATGGCGACCGGGATAAGCCAGGTAAGCTTGGTGTCGCCGGTCAGCGGCGCGCAAATGTCAATAACGCTCATAAGAGCCGAAATAAAAACTGTAAGATCCATGTTACACTCCGGTAAAATTTTAATACTCCATATATTATATCATTTTTTGACATTATTGACAAGGGATAATTATTAATTTTTTGTCAAAATCCGCCGCGGTACTTGACAAAACAGAGAGATTGAGGTATAATATGTAAAGCGTTTCGCTTAACACCGCTTTTAAGCCGTATAACATCACCAAGAATGCCAACAGGAGGCGAAAGTCATGCCTGACAATGTAAAAAAACCGCTGCTCGCGGATATGCAGCACGTCAGGATAACCAAGCTTTACGATATTTACGGCGGGGTGCTCTCGGAACGCCAGCGGGAAGCGATGGAGCTTTGGGTAAACGAAGACCTTTCCCTTTCCGAAATCGGAGATTCGCTGAATCTCACCCGCGCCGGCGCACATGACAGGATAACGAAAGCCTGCGCGATAATCGAGGACCTTGAATCGAAACTGGGGCTGCTTTCAAAAACCGAAAAATGGGCTCAGGAGCTTCGGACGATCATTTCTCTTGCGGAAGAAACCGACGGGGGCGAAAAAATCGCCGGCATGGCTCATAAGCTGCTCGATGAGATGTAGAATTAACCACAACACAATATATTTGATGATATAAATGTTTCAGGGATTAACCGAAAAACTTACCGCCGCTTTCAAGTCCTTCCGCGGCAAGGGTAAAATCACCGAAAAAGACGTCAAGGCGGGAATGCGCGAGATCAAGCTCGCGCTTCTCGAAGCCGACGTCAACTATAAGGTTGTAAAGGACTTTATAAACAACATCACCGAACGGGCGGTCGGAGCCGAGGTTCTCGAATCTCTCGTGCCGTCGCAGCAGATCGTCAAAATCGTAAACGAAGAGCTGACTGCGCTGATGGGCACAAGTCACGCAAAGCTCGCCGTTTCGCCGAAGCCGCCGACAGTAATAATGATGTGCGGTCTTCAGGGCGCCGGTAAAACCACCCATTGCGGAAAGCTCGCCGGATTGCTCAAAAAGGACGGAAAACGCCCGCTGCTCGTCGCCTGCGACGTTTATCGCCCCGCCGCGATAAAGCAGCTTGAAGTGGTCGGATCGCAGGTCGGAGTGCCGGTCTTCAAGATCGAGGGAAACAACAGCCCGGTCGCCATTGCCGCGGCAGGCGTCGAATACGCTCAGAAAAACGACCTGAATACCGTCTTCATCGACACCGCCGGACGGCTCGAGATCGACGAAATTCTGATGAAAGAACTTCGCGACATAAAGGACGCCGTTCATCCGCATGAAATACTTCTGGTCGTCGACGCGATGCTGGGACAGGACGCGGTTAATGTTGCCGAAACTTTCAACAATCAGCTCGACATAACCGGCGTCATACTGACTAAGCTTGACGGCGACACCCGAGGGGGAGCGGCGCTTTCGGTAAGGTATGTTACTCAGAAGCCGATTAAATTCGTCGGCGTCGGAGAAAAGCTGGACGCTATCGAGCCTTTTTATCCCGACCGGATGGCTTCGAGGATACTCGGCATGGGCGACGTCCTATCGCTCATAGAAAAAGCCGAACAGCAATACGACGCAAAAAAAGCCGCCGAGCTTGAGGAAAAGATACGCGCGTCCGAATTCACCCTTGACGACTTCATGGAACAGTTCGTGCAGATAAAGAACATGGGTTCGATGGAGCAGATCATGGGTATGCTCCCCGGAATGAATACCGCCGCGATGAAGGATGTCAAGTTCGACGAGCGGGCAATCGACCGGACGGAAGCGATAATCAAATCGATGACCCCGCTGGAGCGCAGAAAGCCGAATATTATCGATATGTCGCGCAAGAAGCGCATTGCCCGGGGCTCCGGCAATAGCATAGACGACGTCAACCGCCTGCTTAAGCAGTTTGAACAGATAAAAAAGCTGATGAAGCAGATGACCGGCGGAAACATGGGGGCTATGCAGGGGATGATGTCCAGCTTCGGCAAGAGCAAAGGCAAGGGCAAAAACAAGCGCCGGTTCAGACGCTGATTGCATTTCACACGCTATATTTTTTATTAAATATAAAATTAAAATTAAAAAAACATTTTCCGGAGGAAAACAAAAAAATGGCTGTCAAAATTCGTCTCAAGAGATGCGGAGCCAAGAAGAATCCTTTCTACCGCGTCGTCGTAGCCGACTCACGCACCAACCGCAGCGCTTTCATCGAGGAGATCGGTTACTTCGATCCCCTGACCGAACCCGCAAACATCAAAATCGACGCCGAAAAGGCAACCCAGTGGCTCAAGAACGGCGCTCAGCCGACCGAAACCGCAAAAGCTCTGCTTAAGAAAGTTGGTATAATTGAGAAATAACCGCCAAACGGTTAAGATAAAATTCCGCCATGCCGAAAAGCTTTGCGGATACGCTCCAAATACAGATTCGGAGGCTATAAATGGTTGATTTACAGCTTGTGCTGACCGATATAGCCAAGGCTATAGTCGATGATCCGGACCAGGTCAAAGTCACCCAGACAATAAAGGGCAAAGTTACCGAGCTTACGCTCACTGTCGCTCCCGATGAAATGGGAAAGGTGATCGGCCGCCGCGGGCGTATCGCTCTGGCAATACGCAGCGTAATGAAAGCTGCCGCCAATGTCGATAACCGTCAGGTCACGGTTGAGATCAAATAAGCAAAAACCGTTCCTTTTTTGGAACGGTTTTATGTTAGATATAATTCCCTGCGTAATCTTCCGAAAATCAGCTAAATACCGTGACTGCGCTTTCTCAGAATGCCGCATATTTTTTTAATGAGGTCTGTGAAAAAATGAGCCATTACTTTACTGAAGACAATACATTAAAGCATGACATCAAAAAAATAATTTATTATTTTGCAAATAATAAATTTGTATTTACCACCGACTCGGGTTTGTTTTCAAAAGACCACGTAGATCCCGCAACCGATATTTTGCTTAGAACCATTCCGCCTCTTTCGGGGTCGTTGCTTGACATGGGGTGCGGATACGGATGCATAGGAATAGTCCTCGCCAAAACTTATTCACTTAAGCTGACTCAGGCGGATGTAAACCAATCGGCAGTTGATTTTACAAAAAGAAACTCTATCGACAACGGCGTTGAATCAGAGGTTTTAAAATCGGATTGCTTTGACGGGATATCCGGGTCTTTCGACACTATTGTAATAAATCCTCCGATTCATGCCGGAAAAGCGGTTACCTATAAAATGTATGAGGATTCATTCTCTCACCTGAACGACGGCGGAAAACTGTATATCGTGACGCTGAAAAAACACGGCGCGGAAAGTACCCTCGTCAAGCTGAAAAACACTTTCGGGAATTGCGAAACGCTTTACAAAAAGAAGGGGTATTACGTTTTCCGCTGCACAAAAACCGCAGACCGTCAAATCGGCTCGGATTACGATGAATAAAATCGCATAAAATTACCGCCGCAAAACATTTTTGGTGTTCATACGGCGGTATTCTTGTTTTATTTGTATATTGCCGTTTTATCGGACTTTTCCGCGGCGGCTCTTTAATCGTCCGAGTCGGATTCGTCGTCGTAATCTTCCGCGGTTTCGTCGTCTTTTTTCTCGCCTCTGAAATGCTTTTTCGCGCGGGCGAATGACGAACCGGAGGTATAGCCGACCATTCGGGCGGCGTCTTCTACCGTCATGCCTCCGCGGATGTAAAGCTGCGCCATACAGAGCCGATATTCGCGGATATACCGTCCGATCGAGATAGAGACGGTATCGGCGAAGAGAACCCCCATATAAACGGAGCTGACTCCTCCGGCGACGGCTGCCGATGAGCGGGTGACGCGGGGCAGGTCGCGCTTTATTTCTTTGAGAGCGTTAATGACGCGGGGTTCGGAAAGCAGGGGAATCTCAAGCGCCTGCGGCGCGTAATCGACAAGCCCCTTGGCGGCGTTCCGGCAGCCGCTGAGAACACAGTCGTTTTCGCCTTCGGTGTAGTATTTTACATAGAGCTCCCTTATAAGCTCCAGATAACAGCCGATATCCCGCCTGCGGCCGAGTGGCGTGACATATACCTTCCCCGACGGCACCGCCGGACGGCTTGTAAGATAGTCGATATACATAAATCTTGAGCCGTCAAGCCGTTCTGAACCGGCTTTGATCTCCAGCCGGCTCTTCGGCCGGGGAGCAACAAAAACGATAAGACCGTCTTCGCCGCCGTCAAGATTTCTTGTGACCGGCTTTTCGTCGTCTTCGTAAAAAAGGTTTATTTTGCTTCCGGCAAAAACATATAGAAGGCGGCAGGCTATGGTGCCGAGTCCTCGGCCGCCGAAACTCATAAGCTCCTTGTCCGCCGAATCGCTGATACCGCCGACAGAGACTTCCCCGAAGCCGAGTATAACGGTATCCGCTTCGTCCGTATCAAAGCTTGACACCCAGGCTGACATAGCTTACCTCTTTCAGATTCATTTCCCCAAAGTTGACTTATAGGCCGAAAGCCGGCTCAGCACAAGGGCACAGCAGCCCTCTGCACTCAACTCGCCGCATTCGACTCTAATATCCGCGTTTTTTATATAAAGCCCGTGACGTTTTTCATGAACGCCGCGAAGCGATTGATCTTTCCCGAGCGCAACTCCCCGCGCTCTGAGTCCTTCAAGTCCGCCTATCCTCTTTTCAAGCAGGTGTATCGGAACATCAAGCCAGACGGAAATTCCGCCGGCTTTTAATGAGCCGATGACTCCTTCCCGGCAAACTGCCGAACCGCCGGTTGCGATCACGGCGCCTCTGATATCGACGGAGCGCAGGACTTCGGCTTCGTAATCTAAAAAGCCCTCGGTTCCGCGATTTGTTATTATGTCTTTAAGCAGCATTCCTGCGCGGCGCTGTATCAAAAGGTCGGTGTCGAGAAAATCCGCGCCCAGCGCCTTTGCAAGCAGCACTCCGACGGTGCTTTTTCCGCTGCCCGGCATTCCCGTCAGTATTATATTGCCTTCTTTTATATCTGTCATTGATTGATTCCCGTTGTTATTTGGTTATAATTATACCATTCATAATGCGTTTTGTCAAGCTTATTAATTTATATATCTTTAATATATCATCTTTTCCATCATTCAGTTTATATTTTGTATCCGATTTCCGGGTTATGAGGACGGCAGGCTTTTTTACAAATGAATTTATCGTTTTGGTTGACTTTGACATGGTTTTATGTTAGAATATCTTTCAGGGTTCTGACAAAAAAACAATGAATGTGCGGAACGTTGACATGATAAATTATTTAATAGTTTTATTCTCGGTAATCCTGCTTGCGCTGCAATTTTCGGTGACGAAATTCTATCAGCTGAAATACGGCGCCGATGCCGTATCGGCTTCCCGGTTCAATGTGATAGTGCGCGGTCTGACTTCCGTCATTTTCCTGCTGGCTTCGCTTATATCACTCGGAAAACTCGGCTTTTCGGGAGTGTCGGTTCTTTATGCCGCCCTGATTGCGTTTTTCTGCGTCACCTATACCCTTTTGGGGTTTGTTATAATGAAGCTCGGGCCGGTATCCGTCTATATGATGTTCCTGATGAGCGGCGGAATGCTGCTGCCCTGGCTTTTCGGAGTCTTTTACCTCGACGAAACCGCAAATATCGCCCGCGTGGTCGGGCTTGTCCTTATGCTCGTCTCGCTTGCGCTGCCGCTGCTCGACAGCCGGGGAAAAGGTGACGGAAAGAAAATCAAAGGCAGCTACTGGATTCTCTGCGCCGCGGTATTCGTTCTGAACGGCGGGGTATCGATATTTTCGAAGCTGCATCAGGTAAGCGCGGCTGAAACGGTTTCGACGATTGAGTTTGTCTTCCTTGCAAATCTTTGCAATTTTATAATTTCGGGTGCCGCGCTGGCTGTTTCCCTCCTGCGGAACAAGAAAGCTGCTCCGGAATCGACGGCGGAACAGACGGATAAGAAATACATCGGCAAATCCCTGAAGCCGACGCTTTTACTTATGATCGCGATCTGCGCCGTCGCCGCCGTTCTGGACGGAAGCGCTTATTTCCTGCAGCTGCTCGGAGCCGCAAAGCTCGACGCTTCGGTACTGTATCCGATGGTAACGGGCGGTACGATTGTATTAAGCGCCGTTGCCGCCCGGATTCTTTTCAACGAAAAGCCGGAAAGATTTTCGCTTATCGGTCTTATTTTAAGTTTTGCCGCGACTTTCCTGTTTCTTGCCGCATAAAAGTATATTTGATCAGAGGTAAATTCGGATGCTCTTCAATTCGGTGGAGTTTCTCATCTTCTTCCCTGTCGTAACGATTGTCTTTTTCCTGCTTCCGGAGCGGTTCCGCCGGTATTGGCTGCTGGCGGCGTCCTGCTTCTTTTACATGTCCTTTATCCCGTATTATATTATAATATTGTTGTTTACGACCTGCGTCGACTTCTTCGGCGCGCTGCTTATCGGAAAATATCACGACCGCCCCGAACTGAAGAATTTTTTCTTTGCGCTCGCGCTGGGGCTGAACATCGGTCTTCTGGTATATTTCAAGTATTTGGGAATGCTGGGCGGAACTTTTAATTTCATTTCCTCGGCGTTCGGCGGCGGTACTCTTACTGTCCCCGACGTGGTGCTTCCGATCGGAATATCCTTTCACACCTTCCAATCGATGGGATATCTTATCGACACTTACCGGGCGAACGAAGCGCCGGAAAAGAACTTTATCAATTTCAGCCTTTTCCTTATGTTCTTCCCGCAGCTCGTTGCAGGACCCATTGAGCGGTTCGGGGATCTTTCGGCGCAGCTCAAGAAGAGCCATCGCTTTACCTACGAAAACGTTTCTATCGGCGGCAGGATAATGCTCTGGGGAATGTTCAAGAAAATCGCCGTTGCCGACAACCTCGCAAAAATAGCCGACCTTGTTTTCGGTGATGTCGCATCATACGCCGGCTGGCCGGCGATAATCGGCCTGCTTTGTTTTTCTGTTCAGATCTACTGTGACTTCTCCGGTTATTCGGATATCGCAAAAGGAGCGGCACAGATACTTGACATACGGCTTATGGAAAACTTCAAGACGCCGTATTTTTCGACTTCTCCCGGTGAATTCTGGCGCAGATGGCATATTTCTCTCTCGACATGGTTCCGCGATTACATCTACTTCCCGATGGGCGGAAGCCGGGTCAGCACTCCGAGATGGGTTCTGAACAACATGGTAACCTTCGCCGTATCCGGCATCTGGCACGGCGCAAACTGGACTTTCGCATTCTGGGGTCTGCTCAACGGCATTCTGGTCATCTCCGGGCGGCTGCTGAAACCTTTCGGAGATATGATCGGCAAGCTTACCTCCGGCGCGCTCGGATATGTCCCGCTGCCGGAGGGGGTGAAATCCGCCGACAAACTCCCGGACGAAGCGAAAGCAAAGTATATCGAATCGCGCGGCGGAAAGCTCTGGGCGGGAATACGGCATGTTCTTGCGCTATGCACTACCTTCGCCGTGATCTCGGTAACCTGGATATTTTTCCGCGCCGACAACTTCCGCGACGCTTTTAAAATGTTCGGCAATATCTTCTTAGCCGACGCCGGCGATTTCAGCTCTTTGCCTTCTGTCCGGCTCTGGGCATGCGCTCTCTGCACTTTCCTGCTTATTGCGGTCGAATTGATCTTCACCTACACTCCGGTTCAAAGCTACCTTGACAAGATAAGCCGGGGAGAAATCGCTTCATCGAAGCGCGCGACCGCGATTCGCCTCTTCTGCTACGCTGTGATAATAGCGGTCATAGTTTTATTCGGAGCTTACGACAACAGGAGCTTTATATACTTCCAGTTCTAATAAGTATTACGGCAATTTTGAAACGCATTAACGGAAAGGAGTATTCCCAATGACGCTTGAACAGTCAAAAAAGTGGTTTAAAGAAGCCAAATACGGCATGATGATCCACTGGGGTCTCTACGCTCTCCCCGCCGGCGAATGGAAAGGGAGAAGGATGGAGGATATCGGAGAATGGGCGATGCAGTATTTCCGCATCCCGCGCGCCGAATATCATACGCTCGCTTCCGCTTTCAACCCGATACTCTTTGACGCGGAAAGCTGGGTAAAGCTTGCCCTTGACGCCGGGATGAAATACATGGTATTTACTTCAAAGCACCATGACGGATTCGCCATGTACCGCTCTGAGGTATCAAAATACAACATCGCCGACGCAGCTCCGTTCGGACGCGATGTTGTTGCCGAGCTTGCCGAAGCCTGCTATAAGCACGGGCTGAGATTCGGACTTTACTATTCGCAGGACCTCGACTGGGATGAACCGGACGGCGGCGGATACAATACCGGCAAGACATGGTGCGGCGGAAAAGCCTGGTGGACCAACAACTGGGATTTCCCGGACAAAGAGAAAAAGGACTTTTCCCGCTGCTTTGAATCGAAAATAAAGCCGCAGGTCAAAGAAATCCTTACAAAATACGGCGAGCTTTGCCTTATCTGGTTCGACTGTCCGCTTACCGTCACTTCGGAACAGACAGACGAACTTTATTCGATGGTGAGGCATTATCAGCCCGGCTGCCTTGTAAATTCACGAATCGGGAACAGACGCGGAGACTATGCATCCGCCGGCGACAACCAGATTCCAGACGATGACAAGGGGGAAATGCTGTTTGAAACTCCGGCGACTTTGAACGACACCTGGGGATTCAAATACTTCGACTCAAACTGGAAGGATGCCGATAAAGTAAAGGCGATACGAAAGCATCTGAACGACCGCGGGATTAATTATCTGCTCAATGTCGGTCCCGACGCGCTCGGACGGATACCGGCTCCGGCGGAGGAGATACTCCGCGCTGCAGCCGACGCATCTGCGGACGAAAACCGCAACTGAGCGTTTTAACGGATTTTCTGCATTTTAATTAAAGCGAATTCTTTTTAATACACCATCAATATGTACAACTTTGGTGGTGTATTTTTGTCTGCCCGTTTCATCAACAATTAAAGTATTCGTAATATCAGATTTTGGTTTTGTTATTATAATTATATTAACGATTTTATAAAACCGGAGGAAAAACATTGGATACGTCGAATCTCGGAAAAACACTTATAACCTGGCTGAGCGCCGCGGGAATAAAAAGCGTTGTTGCTATCATATTGCTGCCGATCGCATTTAAAATCATAAATACCGTTGCCCGCAAGATTGAAAAAGTCAACGAAAATAACCAAAAAATCGATAAACACACAATGAAAACACTTACCGGATTTTTTAAAATTCTGGCAAAGATCATTGTGGTTCTCAGCCTTATCAGCTTCCTCGGCATAGATACCACCGCAATGTCGGCATTGATTGCTTCTCTCGGCGTTGCGATCGGATTCGCATTGAACGGAACGCTTTCAAATTTTGCCGGAGGGCTGCTTTTAGTGATTACCCGACCGTTCAAAGTCGGGGATTTCGTTGAACTCTGCGGACATATCGGTATAATAGAAGAAATCCGCATAGTCTACACAAAAATAGTCACCCTTGATAATCGTGTAGTCTCTATCCCGAACGGCGCCGCGTCAACCACAAACATAGTCAACTTTACTGCAAAAGAGCTGCGCAGAGTCGATGTTTCTTTTCAGATATCTCAGTATACCGATCACAAGAAAGCTATTGAATGTATAAACGAAGTTATAAAAAAAGAGCCTCTTGTCAATCAGGAGGCAAACAACATAGTAAGGGTTGTTTCGATTTCCGAAGCTTGTCTGGAAATAAGCTGCTGGGCTTGGTGTAAAAGC
>DUUJ01000085.1 GCA_012841635.1 Clostridiales bacterium
AAAAAACAGGAGGCAAAATAATGTCCAAAATCACCGGAATCCATCATGTAGCTCTCTATGTGAGCGACTTTGAAAAATCGAAGAAATTCTACTTAGGTTTAGGTCTGAAAGAGCACCTCGGCTGGGGAGAAGGCGACAATGAGGCGCTGATGCTCGACACCGGCGCCGGAGTCGTCGAAATGTTCGCATCAAAGGCGGATCTTCCCGCCGCCGGCCGCTTCGGGCACCTGGCTTTCAACGTCTGCTGCAAAGAGACGGTCAAGGAAAAATTCGATCTCGCCCTCTCGCTCGGCGCGAAGGAAAAGTCGGCGCCCGCCACAATTAAGCTCGAACAGAGCCGCCCGTATCCGATAGCGATTACCTGCGCCTTCGTTTTCGGTCCCGACGGCGAATCGGTAGAGTTCTTCTACTGCGAGCCGCTGAAATAAATATATAATATTTATAATAAGCTCGCATAAATATTCCGTGCAAAACGAACAGGAGACTTGACAAATGAAAAAACAAAGATTATTTGCGGTGCTCCTTGCGGCGCTGATGCTTGCAGCCTTATTCGCCGCCTGCGGAGGCGGCAAAGACGACGCGGCTGAAATACCGCAGGATACGGCGGCTGCCGAAACCGCCGCCGAAACCACCGAAGAAGATACCGTTTACAAAGCCGATATCCCGGAAGGCACCGACTTCGGCGGCTATAATTTCCGCTTCTTTCACTGGTATCACTCCGGCTGGCAGGAAAGGATCAATAAAGACCTCGTCGCCGAAGAAATGAACGGCGACTTCCTCAACGACGCCGTTTACGAGCGCAACCGCAACGTAGAGGAGCTTCTGAATATAAAGATAACCTCTCAGCTTGAAGACCTCGGCGCCATCGGCGGCAAGGTTCAGAAAGCTGTAAGCGCCGGCGACGACGCCTGGGATGCGGTATACATCCGGCTTTACGAGGCGCCGACATATCTTTCCGGCGGCATCTTCATGAATTACCACGATATTCCGACCATTGAACTTTCCGCCCCCTGGTGGGATCAGGGTTCGGTCGAGCAGCTCTCTATCGACCGCCGGCTGTATCTCATAGCCTCCGACATCAACGTCATAGACAAGAACGCTACCGCGGGCATTGCCTTCAACAAGAGCTACGCCGAAAGCTACGGTCTGCCGGACCTTTACGCGCTTGTAAGAGACGGCAAATGGACGCTTTCAAAAATCGAAGAGCTGTATCAGAACGCCGCCCGTGACATTGACGGCGACGGAGAAATGGGAATTCACGATCAATACGGATTCTTATCCAAAAACGACGCGATGACCTTCTTCTTCCACGGAACCGGCGGCCGCTTTATAACCAAGGATGAAAACGATCTGCCGGTATTCAGCTTCCCGACCGAGAAGAATTTTACGGTAACCGGCGACATTATCGAAATGACGACCGATTATAACGTATACTTCAACCAGCATTATTACGGCACATCCGTCGTGAGCGACCAGGCTTATACCAAGATGTTCGAAAACGGACAAGGGCTCTTCTTCCTGCTGCGCCTAGACGAAATCGAACACATGCGCGCCTCCGAAACCGACTTCGGCGTCCTGCCGATTCCGAAATATTCGGAGGAACAGGACACCTATTACAGCACGGTTTCTCAGCACACCTGCGGTCTGATGAGCATTCCCGTCACAATTTCCGATCCTTCCCGCGACGGCATTATCCTTGAAGCGCTGGCGGCTGAGTCGAAGAATCTTGTACAGCCGGCTTATTACGAAGTCAACCTTCAGGGCAAATACATCCGCGACAACGAGTCGGGAGAGATGCTCGAGATCATTCTGGCAAACCGGGTATACGACCTCGGCTGTATCTACTCTTTCGGGGATTTCGCAAATCAGTATCAGGAGATGACGCTGAAAAAGAATCCCGACATCGCCTCGCTCACCGCCAAATACGAATCGAAAGCCATTGCGGCGATCGATAAAGTAGTCGCGCAGTATCAGGAGCTCGCCGGGTGACATATCCGGCTGACAGCTATTTTAACAATAAGAGGAATCAAATGAAAATTCTGTTTGTAAACCTTGAAGTCAAAGAGGAATTCGTCGAGGAATTCGCCGAATTCACCCGCAAAAACCACGAAGGTTCGGTAAAAGAGGCCGGCAACATCCGCTTCGACGCCCTCCGCGACAAAGACAACCCCTGCCTTTTCTCCCTCTATGAAATCTGGCAGGACGACGAAGCGCTTGATGTGCACAAGACGACCGAGCATTACAAAAACTGGGCGAAAGCCTGCGAGACGATGCTCAAAAGCCCGCGCACCCGCCGCAGCTTCGACGCCGTCGGCATAACCGACGTCACGAGAGGCGAAATCG
>DUUJ01000086.1 GCA_012841635.1 Clostridiales bacterium
CAAACTGCTCATAAGATACGGGTTCAGTTCGCATTACTTTTTCGCTCAGTTTATCATCCATCCTGATCGCGACGCCGTCAACAGGCCTCTTTTCCATCTTTCGTATATTTGCCGCAACAAACGATACCGTAGGGAACTCCCAGCCGTGTTTTATTACAAACGGCTTTTTTGGTTCGGGGATTGGCTCGGGGCTTGCCTCGGTATCGACAGCCGTCGTTAAAGTCGGTACGGTTTCCATTATATCCTGACTTCCTTTCTTCTTGTCCTGACATCCTGTCATAGCAGGGAAGCTTGCGCAAATAAGCAGAACAAGCAATAATACGCGAACTTGAAAAAAGCGTTCACTTGTATATAAATCTTTACCGTGTTTGGAAGGATGCAGTATTTTATTCATTGTTATATCCTTTAAAGAAGGTTTGCGGCGCTTGTATATTGTCAATACACAGGCGCCGCTGAAATCAGTTATCTGTTTATCCTATCTATGCCCTCATATAGTTCGCTTACAAGCTTACTCAACCACAGCGTTTGCAAAGGCGGCGGCAAGTTCGGCAGCCGTGAGCTTTGTGCGTATGTAACGGCGCTTGCAGACAGGCAGCGTAACCGCTCCGTCTGCGGCGTCAATCACTGTCTCGTCCGCATTAAGCTCATCCATCAGGACGGCGGACGGAATACCCAGCTTTAGAGTACCCTTTCCGGTCGGATGCCAGTAGGCTGCCCAACTCTCGCCGTTGCGCTCAAACACGAAGGCGCGCAGCGCGGTTTCATCGGAGACAGCGGCCATGGTAATCGGCACAAGCTCATACTCGCCTTTCTCGTTTATGAGAAGATGATGTTCCTGACCCAGCTCACGCAGCATAAGCTTCTGCTCGGCAGTAAGCCACTTTTTGGCGCGGATGTCCTCCCAGCGGCGGATGACTTCAAAGATATCCGCCGTCCTCGGGTGAGCTTTGAAGCTGCCGACATTGGTCTGAACGGTGATGGGGCAGTCCCAGGCGGCGGCGCGGCTGGTGCCGTATTCATACATATCTGCCTGTGTGCCGGTGGGGCCCCATCCGCCGGGCGCCCAGAAACCCCACCAGCCGAAGTTGAGACGGGTGAAGTCCTGACGCATGCGCGGCGCCTCCTCGGCGGGATACTGGTCGATTTTCTCTTTGAATACCGCCGGACCGAAGACGTCGAAGGCGTTGCCTCCGCTGAGGAAGTGCCAGCTAAAGTGAGCCTTTGCAGCTCCCTCGGTGAAGAGAGTAGGCGGGTTAAGCTTCTTCCAGACGCGGTACTGGGCGTTTGGAACATGAATCTCGTAAGGAATGTTGGTTCCCTCCGAGCCGTCGAAGTAAACGGTACGGAAGCCGCAGTTGAAAATTTCGGCTATCTTGTCGGCAACCTCGTCCTGAAGGTCGGTGTTCTGGTCAACATAGCAGCTGCTTTCGCCGAATTCGGAGACGTCCAGAATGCCGCCCATCTGCCCCTTAGGATGATCTTCCAAATCGGTGGAAAGAACGCCGCGCTTGCAGCCGGTGAAACGGTAAGGATATTCGGTTATATAACCTTCATAGGAGATAAGCTCGCCGCCGAACTGAAGAATGCGGCAGCCGTCCGCCATTACGGTGTCTTCCGGGTTCTGCTCCACAAACACCTCGCCGTCTCCGTCTTCAATAGCTCTGGCAAGGGTGAAAATGCGGGTCTTTCCCAGACGATGGTCGGCGCGGGGCGTTACATAGCGGGATTTCAAGCCGATATGCGTCTGCAAAAAGTGGAGCCCCGGGATGATTCCGGCAGCTTTTATCTTTTCGAGCATCGCGATGACGTCCGCTTTGCCGTTTTGATATTCCGGGAGGTAGTCGTAGTTGCCGTTCAGCGCGTAACCGCCTGTCTCCTTGCATATCGCGGTGTAATAGATTACCATTACTCGGAAACCGCCCGCTTTCGCGTAGGCGATATGCTCGTCGGCGTTGGAAGGATTGATTGCCGCCGTCCAATAAATCGAAGAGTTGATATAGTCGCCGCGGCGGCTTTCAACCCCGCGTGGCAGGTCGTAATCTTCCTCAATATCGGCGATACAGTCAAGAATCTGATCGCCGGGCGCGCAGACCAGGGCGGCGGGAGTGTTTTTAAGTTTGATTCCGCGGATTGCGTCGGCGGTCATAATGCGACAGCCCACGCGGCGCTCCGACTCGATTCGGGTAAACGGGGACGCGGCAAGCACGCAGACGCCCGCTTTCTCGTCCCAGCTGACGTTCAGCCACTCGCCGAAGCATTTTCGGTGTTTTACCGGAAGCTGCAGAAGTCTCAGCTCGGCGACCGGCGGTGGGGTCATCTTGAGTCCGCCGTAGGCTTCGGGCGGACAGATAAAGTCCACAAGCGTGAAGGTGAGGTAACGGTCGGCAATTTTCATCTCGATAACCGCCTCATAAGGGGCAATCTCAAAGCCGACGATGAGACAATTTCCCTCGCGGCGGATTGCGTTCGCCTGATAGGTGGTGCGCTTGTTCGGATGAGCGAGTTTGACTTCATTGTTGAAAGGCCTGTCCTGAGTCACCGAGAAGAGTGAAATCTCCTCGTCGGCTTTCAGGCACTCCTCACCGGTGGCAAGACAAATAAGGCTCTTCGCAATGCCGTCATCCGACACGGTAAGACGCAGCATCTTGTTTTCAATGACAATGTTCGGCATATCCTGCTCCTTTTCTGTTGTGTTTCTATGTTTTCAATATGGTTATCAGCTTAACAATATTATATGATATTTCTCTCCGCCTGTCAAGCCGATTTTCGCAGGTTTGCAGAAAACGGAAAAATCAGATATACATAATTTCTTAGATAATCATGTAATTATTCTTGCAAATCAAACTATGCGGTGCTATAATATAGCTGTAATTAATCAGTCCGGTTATAATAAATACAGGTGAAATATATGAAAACGAAAAATTCACTCTTGTTGTTAACCGCTGCAATTTTGTTTTTCTTTCTTGTTGCTTCATGCAGCGATAAATCCACGCCGCCGCAGCCGAATAAATACGAAATTTCCGACACCAACTACTCCTGGCAAAACGAAGTGGCTCGGTTTCTCTCCCGCGACTTCCGCTTAACTAACAGCTCAGAAGACGGTAGTGAAAAAGTGGAAAGAGTAATAAGCGGAAATTTGCATGGTCATTTTTTATTCAGCAATCTGATCAGAAGCGGAGGGGATTTAGGATCCGGATCTGTCATGTCTTTCATAGATTTATCAAAGGCGGAAAAACGAAATATCTGCCCGGATCCATTATGCAGTCATAAAAGAGAAGTCTGTAAATATACTGATTTTTCAAATCTTGTTTCCTTCGGAAATGAGAAGATTTATTATGACTCGAAAATGATATCCGATGGAACGAATAACTATTGCGGGGTATTCGAAATAATAACGGATAATGACAGCGTAAAAGAGATTTACCGTCCTGCCGTGCCGGATACCTCTGATGAATATGCATTTATAAGTGTAGCAAATGTTACAGAAAGATTCGTTTTCTTCATCGAACATCGGGTTTCTATGAAAATAATAGATAGTGATTTTGAGAGCGGGAATCAAGGCGAAGAATACAGAGAAGAAACGCATAAATATTACCGCTATATAAGAGCAACCGGCAAAACCGAACATCTGTTTGATGTTTCAGGTGTGGAATTCGATGAAATAGCAGAGCCCAAAACAGATGGAACCGGAGAAGTTGAGTTTTCACATTTAATAATCACAGAGGATAAAGTGTATTTCTGCGATTACTCGGAATATTTTAAGGTCATAAATCACCGCTCCGTTGATATCCCGGACGGATATAAAGTCATGGGTTCGGATTGTATTTACAGAGATATCCCTACCGGCGACATCTGGCTCGGATTCAGAACAAAAAACGAAGAGGATGTTGAGAATTTCAAGGGATATATCTGTCGTTTAAAAGAAAACGGTGAACTCGAGCGAATTTCCATGCCTGCGGATAATATTTACGGTTTTACATTAACCGATAAATATATTTATTATACCGTTTTCGATCCCGTGATATACGGCTACGCCCGCGAAGGAGTTGTCTGTTCGAATGAAACAAAAAGCCGGATGTGGAGAGTGCCGAGAGAAACGCTTGAGAACTCCGAGCTTATATTAGACGGAAAATGCGAATTTCTTTTTCCTTCAGGTCCGATCATTTACGGCGACTGCATCTATATCGATTATTGTAAACTTATGAAAATGGAAGGTTCCAGCTGGTACAGGCGCATGGGTTCCGTCGTCGCGATAAATTTCGTCGAAAACACAATAAAATGGTTCAACCTTGACTGATGAGGATAAATATCATGATCAAAGGTGAATTCAGAAAACACCTTACTCTTTTCAGCGTAATTTTCGTTGCGGTTCTGCTTGTTTTTGACATCGGCCTTCCCGCATGGCAGTACCGCGGGTATTTTACCGACGAATACTGCGAATATAAAGACAGCCTGAAAATGTTGCTTCGCTTATACGAAGAAGATCGCCCTTCGTTCGACGAAATATACGGCGAATATAAAGAAAAGAAGGCGGCTTACGACGCCGAATACACCGCGGCAATGATGAGCGAGAATTTCCGGATGCCGGTCTTTCAAAACTCTTTGATCGACAACGGCGTATATGACGACATCAAGCTTATGACGGCGGTCGAAAAAGTCTTGAATTCCGATGAAAAATATCAGAGCGATATCGCCTATATGCTGCACGACGCCGCGTCCCGACTCAGTGACGATGACCTCGGCAGCTATCTTGTAAACTATTACGGCAGCCTGATTTCCGAATACGACAAATTCTATCAAAAATCCGTCGGCACTCACGCCGTATTCGGCTGGAACGAGTATTTTTCTCTAAAAACTCCGACGGTGCTGATTATAATCGCCCTTTCCGGCGTTCTCTGCACTCTATTTACGGTCGAAGACAGAACCGGAATGACTCCGATTCTCCTAATCTGCCGCCGGGGCAACAAAAGCCTTTCGCAGGCAAAGCTGATATACGCGGCGATTCTGAGCGCGGCGGTTTCGGTGGTTTTTACATTGGCTCCTCTCGCGGTTTTCGCCTTTTCCTGCGGCTTATCCGATATTTCCGTTCCGCTGCAGGCGCTCGACGGCTTCGCTTTCTGCCGCTTTGATTTAAGCATAGGCAGCTATCTGCTGATATTCATTCTTGTCAGAACCTTAACTATAACCGTGGTATCGGTCATCCTTGCCGCAATAAACCGTCTCTTCATGAGCGAGGCTGCGGTTCTTGCCGCCGGTTCTCTTTTCCTTGCCTCCGGCCTTCTGCTCTCCCGCCGCATAGACAACTTTCGCCTTTTGAGCCTGACCGGAACGGCTGATGTGAATATGCTTTTCGACCGCTTCAACGGTATCAGGATATTTGATTTCTGCATAGATCACCTTGTAATCCTTTTGACTGTTATTGCGCTTTTAGCAGCCTTAGCCGCAGCGGTTCTGGTTTATATCGGAATAAAACAGAAAAAAGCAACCGTATCAAAAGAACGCTCCTCCGGTTCCGGCAAGACCCTCAGTCTCGGAACGCATGAGCTGTATAAACAACTCGTCGCAAACGGCGGGATTTATATAATCATGGCTTTCATTGTCATACGCGTTGTATGGGCGGGATATTACTTTCGCCCGACGGCGCTTTATCACGAACTCGCCTTTGCCGATTATATGCTGCGGCTTGAAGGTGAAGTAACGGAAGAAAAGCTTAGCTGGATCGACGAAGAATATGCATATATCGAAAAATCATTGGCCGAATATCCGGAAATCCAGTCGGCTTATCGCGAGGGCAAAGTATCTCCCGAAGAATACACCCGCGTCTCCGGACGTTACAGTTACGCCAAGCACTATAAGGAAGCGGCGGAGCAGCTTATAATAAGGGCAGATTATCTGACCGAAAAGGCAAAAACTCATGAAAACATAATGTTCGTGGAAGACAGAGGGTATCGCCGGTTAGTCTTTGCGCCGCCGGATATGATTACCGCCGCCGCGGCGATAATCCTGTTCAGCCGCCTTTTCTCCTGCGAATACGGCTGCGGAATCGCGTGTGTCATCCGCCTTGCAAAGAAAGGAAGAAATAAAACATACGCGGTTAAGCTGTTGCAGGGCATTCTGACGGCTATTTTACTTAAAGGATCAGCTTTTGCCGCGGATATTTTCTTTTTAAAACGCAATTTTTCAATGAATTGCTCTGCCGCAAACATTAACAGTCTCCCGTCGCTTGCCGGCGCTCCTGATATGGGTATCGCGGGATATATCGCCGCATATGAGCTGATATCTGCCGCGGGCTTTATACTTCTTTCAGTTTTTGCGTCGTCATTCTCCCTGATTTTGGAGAATGGCGTCAAGGCGTTGACAACAGTCGCGGCTGTGGTAGTATTGCCGGTTCTTATCGGATATGCCGGCGCTGATTTGCTTAAATCTTTCAGCTTCGCGGAAGTTTTGGCGCCGTCAATGATAAGCGGCAGCATTCCGGCTTATATAATCTGCGCTGCCGCGGCTTCATTAATGGTAACTGCAGGTTATTTCAAATGGAACGGACAAAGAGAAGGGAAGCTAAAAAGAAACTGAATCAGTATCTTAACAAAAAGCTTCTTTACTATATCGAATAAATTAAAAAACGCAGGCGAAACTGCGTTTTTTTGTATGTATTAAATCAATCTGAACTCAATATCGTTTCATAAAATATCACCGTAAATCAGTTCCGAATTGTGCCACGGATAGCGGACGCCCCTGCGAGCGCACTCTATAAAGTCATAAAATTTGCAGTAATCGTAAATATCATGGCTGTGCGGACCGTATCTGAAATTCTGAGCAATATTCTCGCCGACGCCGAGGAATTCATACACTTCCTTGGCAGCTTTGTAAGTAAGATAGCATCCGCGCGGATTCGCCCAGACGTCGTCCATGGATATCGTCTCAAGCAGATATCTCGGCGCAACGGCGGCTTTCAGAAAGTGCATATCGAACGGCAGCTCGGTTTCCCTTCCGACATAATCTTTCATATCCGGTCCGAGCCAGTAGGGAACTGCTCTGAGAAGGTCAGTAAGCGTTTCACTGCGCGGATCGCCCAAACCGTATTTATTAACTGTTTCTTCGTCGGCATATTGCTCGTATCTGAAGCATCCACTGCCGGCAGCGCCGGAACAGCATGACTGAACGAATTTGATTCTTTCATCCGTCGCCGCTGCCAGAAGGGTGGTTTTCCCGCCCCTTGAAAGGCCGGTAATAGCAATACAGTCTGTATCGACAAAATCCATCCCGCAAAGCGCGTCGACGCATCGATGATAACCCCAGGCCCAGGCGGCGATCGTGCTGAATGTTTCATCCGGGTAAACATTGAATAAGCCGTAGTCCCGCTCAACCCTGTAATTGTCGGCGGAAAGCATGCAGCGGTTGAAAACGGCTGCAATAAAGCCTCTCCGATTCGCTTCCTTTATTTTTTCATCGTTGAATCCGAACAAATCGCCGCAGATCACCACCGGGCATTTGCCTTCGATTTTCGGTCGATGAAGCTGCATGAAGAAAGATATCTGTTTTTCGGAATTTCCGGCGGTAATAAGATAGCAATTTGCATACATATGCCGGCAGTAAAACACCTCCGGTTCCGGCGGCATTCCGCCGAACAGCAGCGGCACCGAGTTTCGGAGAATCAACTCACGCTGTTCAGGCCAACATTCCGGCGAATCAAATCTGCCGCCGCGCCCGTCCGAGAAAAGATCCGGCAGCGGTCCCAATACCTTGTCGAGTGAAGTGTCGGTATAAGTCATGATATTATAGCCTTTCATGAATAAAATTATATATATAAAGCAAAGCCTTATACAGAAAATCTTCTATAATTAATTATAACATAATATCTTTCATTAAACAATAAAATAATAGACTTTTTTAAAAAAGCATGCTGAAAGTTAAAATTAAAAGATTGCGTCTTTATACAATCCATGCTATAATGCTATCAGTAATTAAAAATATATTAAAAATAGAGGTTTATTATGTCTGAAAAGCTTTTCAGTTTGTCGATTAAAACAACAACAGTTCTGCTTATATTCTGCATTATCTTTTCATCGGTTTCCTGCGGCACAGCAAATGATACCGAGACAGTTGGATTAACGGAAATGACTGCAGCAGATGAAGAGGTTGCTGCCGAAGCAACCGCCGCGGAAACGACAACCGAGGATTATCTTGCAAAATTTGACGGCATTGACGTTTCCGGAAGAACATTTCATATAATTGCTCAGGACACCGAGGAAAGAAATAATTTCTATCACGAAGACACCGCAGGCGACATAATAAACGACAGCATAAACGACCGCGACAACAAGGTGAGAGAAGTGCTCGGTATCGAGTTTGATTTCATCGGATATGAAGATCGTGAAAAGCTTGCGACAACCGCACAAAAAACGATACTTGCCGGCGACGATGCATATGATATGATTATAACCTCTCTTTCCGCCGGTATAAACAAGCTTGCTTCTGCAGGGGTTCTGTTCGATCTGCGGCAGATACCCTCCCTGACTCTTGATTCGGAACTTTGGAACCCTTCAATGTATGTAAATATGGAACTGAACGGCAAACAGCTTGTTACAACCGGAAATGTTTCCGCACAATATCTAGTAACGCCGATTGTTGTTTAATTCAATAAAAGAGTTGCCGAAGACTACGGAATAGAAGATTTGTATCAGACGGTCAACGAAGGCAAGTGGACAATTGATCGCATGAAGGGTCTTATTACCGGCTTGAGCCGGGATCTTGACGGCAACGACAAGATGGATAAAAACGATTTTTACGGATTGACCGTCGACGGGACTTTCGGCAACGCACTTTACGCCGCGGCAGGACTGAATACAATAGCTAAAGACGGCGATGCTTACTATATATCGATAGATTCGAAGGAATCAATCAATCTGATCGAACGCTGCGCCGGAATCTTCGGCGACCGCTCCGTTGTTTACAACGACAGGCATGGTTCCGGTTCCTTCGAAGAAATATTCCGAAAAGGCAACGCGCTGTTCATGGATCACACATTGCTGGAAACAATGAGATTCAGAGATATGGAGGATGACTTCGGAATCATTCCGGTTCCGAAAGCCGACGAATCGATCGATAAGTATTACACCGCTTGCAACACCTGGCTGCCCTCCGGAATCGCGGTGCCGAATACCTGCACCGATGTGGAATTTGTCGGTATAGTTATGGAAACGATGGCTTATTATTCTAAAGAGCTTATGATGCCGGCCTGCTATGAAGTCACGCTTAAAGGCAAAGTTTCCCGCGATGAAGTTTTTGCCGTTATGCTGGATCTTATATATGAAAACACATCATATGATTTCATAACTATATTCAACTTTTCCGAAAGCGCAATTTTGCTGAGAGATGCAATGCTTGGTGAAACTCTTGAATTTGTCTCAAAATATGAGAAAATAAAAGACAAGGTTCAGTCTCAGCTGAATGATTTGGTAGCGATAGCCGGTTAACAAATCCGTTTAATTAATCGTATGTAAACAGAATAACGGTTGACCTTCGGAACAAAAAGTGATATAATAAATATCGCGGCAGGTTGCATACCGCAATATATCATTATTATTTATCTAAATCCTATAAAAGGGGTATTACAATGGAAAAAGTAAAGAAATCCGGCGGAGCCCGAAAAGTCGTGATTATTATCGCAATCGTATTACTCGCACTTGTGCTTATTTTGCTTGCAGCTTCGATGGTAGTTATGGATATTGTATTTAAACAAAATTTCGGTACGCGAATCGATACCAGCTTTAACAACATGTATTTTATCGAAGATTTCGAAGGCCTTACTGCCGATCGCCGCGAATTCAAGAATAACCGCGGAGACACGCTTGTCGGCTATGTCTACCGCGCAGAGGGCGTCGATGCTCCGAAAGGAGTCATCATTTCCTCTCATGGCTACGGCGCCGGCGGACAAGTCGGATATATGGATATGTTCGATGTATTTGCCAAAGGCGGATACCTTGTATTCGGTTATGACGCTACCGCAAACGACGAAAGCGGCGGCGAAATGGTAGGCGGTATGCCTCAGGGCATAGCCGATCTTGATAAGGCAATCAACTATATTAAAAGCGATCCCGAAATGAAAGATCTTCCGATAGGATTGTTCGGATTTTCCTGGGGCGCGTATTCTGGAGGCGCTGTATTGAATTTTCACCCGGAGGTAAAAGCCGCCGCTCTATTTTCCGGCTTCGATACATCGTTTGATATCATGGCTACGCGCGGAGCCGAAATAATGCCTGATCAGATTGAACTGATAAAACCCTTTATGAGACTTTACGAGCTGCTTAAATTCGGAAAATATTCTACCGCTTCAAACATAAGCGGATTCAAAAAGTCAGGCGCGGCGATCTGGGTAGTCCACGGTGATGAAGATACAGTAGTACCGCCGGCTATCGGAGTTGAAAAATACATTGCCGCCTTCGGAAATGATCCCAGAATCCGGTTGGATTATATCGAAGGTCGCGGCCATGACGCGGATCTCTTCCGTGAACGTCAGGCTGAGCTTGTGGCATTTTATGACGAACATCTGAAGTAACTAAACGAATAATTATCAGCTCCCCATGCAGACAACCTGCGCGGGGAGCTATGTTAATTTTTAATATTCATTTATGCTTGAATCAGCCGTTACGGCATTTCTCTGAACAGGTCGATAGCCTTTGAGAGACGCTTGATCGAAGCTTTTTCATTTTTTGCGTAGAATGAAGCGAAGGTATCTATCTTCGCGCGGTTCATATGGTCGAGGGTGTAAACAAGCCCCCACTCATCGTAAAGGTCGGCGAAGTCGCCGGTGCGGGTGGCGCAGATAATGTCGATCATCTCGGCGGAATCGTCGTCGCGGGCGCCCTTTTGCTTAAGCGCAACGTCGTAAACCGCGGGTTTTATCATCTTGTAGCCTTCAGCCGTCAGCGCTTCGAGAATAATTCCGGTGCGTTCGATATCCGGCTGAATGGCGGCGATACCGAGCATATTCGAGTGCGCCGAACCGTGGCTGAAATAGCTGGTCTGAGCTTCATCATATTTCGGCAGCGGCAGTATGCCGTAATCATCTTCCATCGATCTCATCGATTTATTTATGCAAGCCGACAGCTTGGTAGTCATAAACAAGCTGCGGCTGTCGATAAATATCGCCGAATCGGTATCGTTGTCAACCTTCGAATATTCGTAAGCTACTGCCATGTCATACATTTTTTCGGCGATAGTTGCCATCTTCGGAGTGTTGATGACAAGCTCCGGCTCACCGTCGTCATTCGGGCGGGTAGTAGGCTGATCCATCGCAACCTGATACATAAACATATATCCGGAGTTTCCTGTAAGACCGAACAGATCTTTATCGCCGGTGACATTACCGTCACCGTCAAGATCCGCGCCGAAGCTATGGACGACCGAATTCATCTTGTCTATCGTCCAGGCGCCGTCTTTTACCGACTTATAAAAGTTTTCTTCGGGGAGATAACTGGTATTGAGCTTTTTGTTGAACAAAATGCAGCCGGCTTCGGTAATGTTGTCAACGTCAATCGTTCCGTAAGCGACAAAGGAGCGGCCGAAAATCGAATAGTTTTCGATAAGCATCGTGTTCCACCACGGGCGGCTGAAATCAAGGTAATCGACTTTTGCAAGGTCATACATCAGCTGCTTTAACACCATGTCGCCCAGGAAGCGGAAGTGAGGTATTATGACATCAGCCATGCAGTCGCCCGCAAGCAGTGCGGCGGTTATGACCGAAGTGTCCTCTCCGTCCGAAAGCAGCGGTTCGGCAATAATGCAGTTAAATCTCTCCTCAACTTTTTTGTTGCGGTCAAAAACCGAGTCGTTGACAACATCTCCGGTAGATTCAGCCTGCCAGAGTCCGTCCTTATGCGAGGTACAGCAGCTTCGGCAGTAAAGCTTGAATTCATATCCGCCGAAATCCTTCTCCGGCAGATTGTCAGGTTCCGGATCTTCCGTTTCAGCGGGACTTGTTTCGATTGTCGTTGTTATCTCGGGTGCCTGATCGCCTTTTTCCCCTCCGCAGGAAACAAAAGCAGAAACAATAATAAGCAGCGCAAGCATAATTGATAATAGATTTTTATACATAACAGCATCTCCTTCATGTTCCGGCAATTTTAAGTTCTCATTAACAAAAATATTATATCATGATTAAGACGCAAAATCAATGGTGGTCCGAATTATTTTTCATAATAGTAAATCAATCAAACTCGGTTTTATGCTTGATTTATGTTTGTTTTGATGATATACTTTATATATTAGAGAGTTTAAAATAAATAAGGTGCAGCCATGAATAAGCGAGATTATGTCAAAGCCGCGCTCCGGCATGAAGAAACCGAAAAGGTTCCGTATTGTATTCGTTTGACTTCCGAGGCAATGAACCTTTACGGTGACAGACTGCTCGAAGATTTCTGCAACAACGATGTTCAGGATGATTTTAAAGCCGGGCTTATTGATAAAAACAAAGCTATTCAGCTCTCGATAGGGAATTTTATGTGCGAAACGGATTTCCCCTGGTGGAACTGGGATCACGGCAATATGCCGGAGGTATACGGCGCACCTCTTGAAACTCCCGATATAATGCCTCCGATCATAAGATGGGATACCGAAGAAAATTTCAACCGCATGGAAATGTCATCTAAACTGCTATCAGAAAGATACGAAGTATACACAGCTGCGCTTATATGGGGAAGTCATTGGGAAAAAGCATATTTCACCCGCGGGATAGAAAATTTCCTTGCCTTAAATTGCAATAGCAAGTTGCAATAGTTTACGAAGAATTTACGGCAGAGATGGACTTTTGCTTTTGAGCGAGGAGCGCAGCGACGAGGGAAAAAGCAAAAGTCG
>DUUJ01000087.1 GCA_012841635.1 Clostridiales bacterium
AAGAGCTCAGGACCGGCAAATTCTCGAACATCGCCGAACGCAGCGGCCGCGAGCAGGATAAAGAAGACGGCGGCGGGCTTGAAGAACTCCGCAAAGACGGCTATATGTAAAGAACGGTTCGCTTAATAAGAATAATATCGGTTAATTTATATGAATATTGTAATAGTCGGGCATGTTGACCACGGCAAGAGCACGGTCATCGGCAGGCTTCTGGCAGATACCGATTCGCTTCCGCAGGGCAAGCTGGAACAGGTGCGCGAGATGTGCCGCCGCAACTCAAAGCCCTTTGAATACGCCTTTCTGCTTGACGCGCTCAAAGATGAGCGCAGCCAGGGCATCACAATCGACGCCGCCCGCTGCTTTTTCAAGACGGCAAAGCGGGATTACCTGATAATCGACGCCCCCGGGCATATCGAATTTCTGAAAAATATGATCACCGGCGCTTCCCGCGCCGAAGCCGCGCTGCTTGTCATCGACGCAAACGAAGGCGTCCGGGAAAATTCCCGCCGCCACGGCTATATGCTCAAAATGCTGGGAATAAAGCAGGTAGCGGTTCTGGTAAACAAGATGGACCTCGCCGGTTATTCCGAAGAAGTCTTTAAATCGATAGAGGCTGAATACCGCATTTTCCTCGAAGAGATCGGAATTCAGGCAAAATCCTTCATTCCGGTATCGGCAATGCAGGGAGACAACATCGCCTCGCAAAGCTCGAATATGACATGGTATACGGGCAGGACTGTGCTCGAAGAGCTGGACGCTTTTGATGAAAAGGAATCGGAAGCCGACAACCTGCCGTTTAGAATGCCGGTTCAGGATGTTTACAGATTTACATCTTCCGGCGACGACCGCCGCATCATTGCGGGCACCGTAGAGAGCGGAAGACTGAAAATAGGCGACGAATGCGTCTTTTATCCCTCCGGCAAACACACCCATGTCGCGACTTTCGAGCATTTCGGCGCCGGAGAAACTCCGACCGAGATAAAAACCGACATGGCAGCCGGCTTTACCATGACCGAGCAGATATATATCCGCCGCGGGGAGATCTGCTGTCTTTCCGGAGAAAAAACTCCGAAGGTCGGCACCTCGTTTGTCGCGTCGCTCTTCTGGCTGGGACTTTCTCCGATGGTCAAAGAGAAGGATTATCTCCTTAAAATCGGCGCCGCCAAGGTGCCCTGCCGGCTGAAGGAAATAATATCCACCCTTGACGCCTCTACCCTCGACCGCGGTAAAAAGGACCGGATCGACCGCCACGACGTCGCCGAATGCGTTATCGAATGCTCAAAGCCGGTCGCCTTCGACCTTACCTCCGAAATGCCGAAAACCAGCCGCTTTGTTCTGGTTGATGATTATGAGATTTCCGGCGGCGGAATAATCACGGCAGAGATAGAAAAGACCGGTATCCCCGATGTCGCGCGGGACCTTGCAATACGCCGCAACGAAAAGTGGGAGACAAGCTCGATCTCTTCCGAGCAGCGCGCAAAGCGCTTCGGCCAGCGGCCGGGAATGGTCATTATAACCGGATACCGGTATATCGGCAAAAAAGCGATAGCGAAAGAGCTCGAGCGCGAGCTTTGGGACAGCGGGCGCCAGGTTTACTTCCTCGGCATTGGAAACCTGCTTTACGGCGTTGCCGGTGAGATAAAAGTAGAAGGCGAGATACCCGCCCGATACGAGCACATCCGCCGTCTCGGCGAAGTCGCCAACATCATGATGGATTCCGGTATGCTGCTGCTCGTCACCTGCGCCGAATTCACGGCAAACGACATGGAAGTGCTTGAAGCGACGGTTGACACCGAGCACATTCATACCGTCTGGCTCGGCGACAAAGTCACCACCGACATCGTCCCCGAGCTGTCTATCAGCGACGCATCCGACAGGAACGCAACGGCTGTGCGCATCAAAAACTTCATGGCCGAGCGCGGACTGATATTTATATAAGTTTTGCATACTGATAATTTAATATAATGAGTTGAATAATAGAGGCTGACGGGAGAGGCGCCTTTATTAAAACAATGGCTCTCCCGATGACTGAATAAATATGCTTAAAGTTGTAAAATTCGGCGGCAGCTCGCTCGCCGACGCCGATCACTTCAGAAAAGCCGCCGAGATAGTAAAGGCGGAAAGCTCCCGTCACTATGTGGTGCCCTCCGCGCCCGGCAAACGCTTCAAAGACGACGACAAGGTCACGGATCTTCTCTACAGCTGCTATGACTCGGCTAATTTGGGAGAGAATATCGACGATGCCTTCGAAAAGATAGAAAACCGTTATCGCGATATAATCAAAGGACTCGGGATTTCCCTTTCACTCGAAGATGAATTCCAGGTAATCCGCGATTCCTTTATGCACAAAGCCGGAAGAGACTACGCCGCGTCAAGAGGCGAATACCTGAACGGTCTTATCATGGCCGCATACCTTGACTGCGAATTCGTGGATGCCGCCGACGTGATATTCTTCCGCGAAGACGGAACCTTCGATGCCGAGCGCACAAACACAATTCTCGGCCAGTATCTGCGGGAGCATGACCGCGCCGTTATTCCCGGATTTTACGGCTCGATGCCGAACGACACCATCAAAACCTTTTCCCGCGGCGGTTCGGATATCACCGGATCGATAGTCGCCCGCGCCACCTTGTGCGACGTATATGAAAACTGGACGGATGTTTCCGGCTTCATGATGGCGGATCCGCGGGTGGTTGACAACCCGATGCCGATCGACGTCATCACCTACCGCGAACTGCGCGAGCTTGCCTATATGGGCGCCGGCGTGCTGCACGAAGAAGCGATATTCCCGGTCCGTTTTGCCGGAATACCGATAAACATCCGCAATACAAACGACCCTACCGCAGCAGGCACCATGATAGTACCCGATGCGCCGGTCGGAGACAGGATAGTCACCGGCATAGCCGGAAAGAAAGGCTTTTCGGTTATAACTGTCGATAAAGAGCTGATGAATACCGAGATAGGCTTTGGACGCAGGCTGCTTTCGGTGCTTGAACGGGAGAGGATCAATTTCGAGCATCTGCCCAGCGGCATCGACACGATGTCCGTCGTAGTCGCGACACCGGTGCTTCAGGGACGCCGCGACCGCATAATCGATGAAATCTGCGATATGCTGAATCCGGATTCGATACATATAGAAGACCATCTTGCGCTTGTCGCCGTCGTCGGCCGCGGCATGAAAGCCGCAAAGGGAACTGCCGCGAGAGTCTTCACTTCGATCAGCGAAGCCGACGTGAACATCAAGATGATCGACCAGGGCTCATCCGAGCTTAATATTATCGTCGGCGTCAAGGACGATGACTTTGAGAAGACGATGAGAGCGATTTATAATGAATTTGTCGGGGGCTGAGCTGTTCCCGTCCGCATCAAAGGATCGATGTGAGCGATGTATAAAATAATAGACATCCATACCCATATATACCCGGAGAAAATAGCAGAAAAAGCCTGCGGCGCGCTGGGGGAATTTTACGATTTCCCGATACAGGGCAGAGCGACATACAGAGATATAAAGGCTCAGTCGCTCGGTTTTGAAAAAGTCATATCCGACGAAGACCCGCAAAACTCAGCCGAAATCGCCGGCTTTGTGCTGCTAAACGCCGCAACGTCGCCGCATCAGGTGCCAAAGGTCAACGACACCCTTGCCAAAAATGTATTAAGGGCGCGGGATGACGGCTTTTTCTGCCGCGGCTTCGCCGGCATGCATCAGGATTACGAGGATATGAGGGGCGAAGTCGAGCGCTGCGAAGCGATAGGGCTCAGCGGCTTTAAGCTTCACCCGGATATCCAGGGCTGCGATATCGACGACCCGCGCTTTCTCCCGCTTTACGAAGCCTGCGAAGGGCGGATGCCGGTTTTCTTCCATATGGGAGACGACAGAGCTGATTACCAGTTTTCCACGCCGGAAAAGCTTCGGCGCATTCTTGATATGTTTCCCCGTCTGAAAGCGGTTGCGGCGCATTTCGGCTGCTATAAAACGTGGGCGGCCGGCGCGGAATGCCTCTGGGACGACCCGAATGTATACTTCGACTGTTCCTCCGCTCTCTGGGCGCTCGGTCCGGATGCGGCTGTCGCTCTGATACGGCGGATATCTCCCGGCAGGATGCTTTACGGCACCGACTATCCGGTTTTCAGCTTTCTGCCTTATTACCGGCTGTTTGCAAAACTCGATCTGACAGAGACCGAAAAAGAAGACATTCTGTATAACAACGCAATCCGCTTTTTCGAAATGTGCGACGCGGAAAACGCTGCTTATCACAGCCGCGGCGGAAACAAACCGATATGATTTAAAAAAGGAAGCCTCAGAGCTTCCTTTCTTTTGTGAGGTCAAAAATGATTTATGACTCAGTATGGCGGCGGATGGCCGACTGCCCGCTTCCGCTTGTGATGTACGGAACCGGCGACGGCGCGGACAGGATATGCGATATGCTGAAGCGCTTCGGACGCGAACCCGCCGCCTTCTTCGCGTCGGAAGAACGGGTGAAATCCGGGCGTATTTTCCTCGGCAAGCCTGTCAAGAGCTATAATGAAATCTGCCGGGAATACCCGGAATTCGCCGTCGTCCTCGGTTTCGGCTCGGATCTGCCGGATGTGGTTTGGCGGGTAAACTACCTTTCCCGGCGGCATAAACTTTTCGTACCGGAGATAGCCCCGTCGCCGGACGCGGAAGACCCGGAAAATGATATATTCACATCACAGACAGCGCTCAGATACCGCGAGGAAATCTCCGCCTGCCGCAGCTTATGGGCGGATCCGCAGTCGAGGCGGCTCTATGACGCGATTCTTCGTTTCCGGATGAGCGGTGATATCGCCGATATTGCGGGAACTGCTTCGCAGGATATGTATCTTCCGCTTTATCACTCGAAAAAAAGCTATAAAACCGCCGCCGACTTAGGCGCTAACCGCGGACAGACGTCGCTTGAACTGCTTATGCGTTTTCCGATGCTTTCCCGCGTAATCGCAATGGAGCCGGATATGACTAATTTTCGCAAGCTCGGCGCGGCGGTAAGAAAGGACAGCCGGATAGAGCCGTATAACATCGCCGCTTGGGACGAGAACGCGCAGATAACCGTATTCGGCGACGGCTCCCGCGGCAGTTCCGCCGATCGGGAAGATAAAAGCAAAAACCGCCGTTTCCGTCCGACAAATATCCGCGCCGCCGCATTCGACAGCATAATTGACGGTGACTGCGACCTTCTGCATATCGACGTCGAAGGCTCAGAGCTGCGGGCGCTGAAAGGCGCGAAAAAAACAATACGCAGATGTCAGCCGGATATTATGCTTTCCGTGTATCACCGGACGACCGATCTTTTCCTGCTCCCGCTGCTTATCCGGCGCCTGATGCCGGAAAAAAGTCTCTATCTCCGCCGCCCTGAGGCATATCCGGCGTGGGACCTGACCCTCACGGCGATAAGCAGAGCGCAATGTTAAAACTGCGCAAAAACAAGGCTCACGAAATATTATATTCGCTGAAATTTAAAAATGTCGAAAAACCATGGACTTTTGAATGAGTACGGTATATAATATAATTGCGATTAACTTTAAGGGTAAGATTAATTATAAATACTGCCAAGAAATTGCAGATGCCACTTCTTTGAGAATAATCAAGGATTAACTTTATTATGCTGGTGATGAAAAATGAAGAATAATATAAAGACGCAGATTGTAAAATGAAGATGCAATAGTAAAAAAGTATATCCATAGCGAAGATTCTATGGTAGAATTGAGTTGACCAAACAACAATTCGAAAGGAATCATCACTATGGACCAAAACAATTATACC
>DUUJ01000088.1 GCA_012841635.1 Clostridiales bacterium
ACGTCTGCAACATCTGCATCGGCGGCGTCAGGCCGGACGGCGAAAACGGGGTAAACGAGCTTTCTTATGCGGTATTAGGCGCCGTCCGCCGCTGCAATATCCCCGGCCCCAACCTGTCCGCGAGGATAAGCGGCAGCGACCCTGCGGAATTCCTGCCCGAATGTCTCAAAGTTATCGGCACCGGGCTCGGTTATCCGGCGCTGATGAACGACGAAGTCAACGTCGATTCGATGGCGCGGCTGGGGTATCCAATCGAGCACGCCCGCGACTTCTGCATGGTCGGCTGCATCGAAAACCTGATTCAGGGGCGGCAGGAGCCATGGAACGACGGCCGCTTTGACACCCCGAAATACATCGAGCTGACGCTGAACCGCGGCGTCGACATGCTGACCGGCAAAAAGACCGGCATCGACTGCGGCGACCCCGCCGGTTTCAACACGATGGAACAGTTCATGGACGCCTACAAAAAGCAGCTTGATATCGCGATCAAGGGCTATGTCCTGAACATCAACGCGACGATGAAGAAATATAATCCGAAGAACTTCGTCAATCCCTTCCTCTCCTGCCTTACCGACGACTGCATCGGCCGCGGACTCGACGTCTGCGACGGCGGCGCGCTTTATCCCGGAAACCACGGCGCGGCTGTCATGGGCATCGGCACCGTCGCCGACTCGCTTGCCGCAATCGAGAAGTGCGTATACGAAGACAAGACCGTCACGATGGAAGAGCTTGTCGCCGCCCTCCGCGCCGACTTCGACGGCTTTGAAGAGACCCGCCGTCAGCTTCTGTCAGCGCCTAAATACGGCAACAACGACGATTACGCCGACAAATACGCGATAGAGTTCGTCGACTTCCTCGCCGCCCGGTTTGATTCATACAAAACGCCGAACGGCGGTCACTTCGTCATTCTCTGCGCCGCGAACACCTCGAACATCTGGAGCGGACGCAACACCGCCGCCACCCCCGACGGCCGCCTCGCCCGCCAGCCTATCTCCGACGCCGGCAGTCCGACTTACGGCTGCGACACCAGCGGCGTCACCCAGACGGTGCTGAGCCTCGTCAAGCCCGACTACACAAAGGTTTCCGGCGGTTCGGTAGTCAACCAGAAATTCACCCCGAATGTCTTCGCCGAAGAAAATCTGCCGGCGCTGACCGCGCTTCTGCGGGTTTATTTCGCCCGCGGCGGTCAGGAGATGCAGATAAACAGCGTCAGCCGCGAAACGCTGAAAGACGCGATGGAGCATCCGGAGAAATACGCAAACCTCGTCGTCCGCGTCTCCGGTTTCAGCGCCTACTTCACCCGACTCGACAAAAGCGTCCAGAACGACATTCTTGAGCGCACCGAGCACGCGGCGGTGTGAATTTGACTGAAATTTAAAGACATATTCAAAGTGTCGGCGGCTTTTGCCCGAAAAAGGCGAGAGCCGCCGAAATATTTGCGCCGTGTGTTAAAATTAACAGAATCCGCTTTAACTTTCACCTTAAATAATGTACGCAGATTGTAAAATGAAGATGCAATAGTAAAAAAGTATATCCATAGCGAAGATTCTATGGTAGAATTGAGTTGACCAAACAACAATTCGAAAGGAATCATCACTATGGACCAAAACAATTATAC
>DUUJ01000089.1 GCA_012841635.1 Clostridiales bacterium
TGAAAGGCAAAAAGTCGGTATTCTGCGGCGATATCGGCTGCTATACTTTGGGAAACGCCGCGCCGCTCGATATGTGCGATACCTGTCTTTGCATGGGCGCGGGAATAACCGTCGCTCAGGGAATTTATCATACCGAACCGGATACAAAGTGCTTCGCCTTTGTAGGCGACTCCACTTTCTTCGCCTCCGGAATTACCGGCGTTATAAACGCCTTTTACAATCAGGCAGATTTGACGGTCGTGGTAGTCGACAACTCAACCACCGCAATGACCGGTCAGCAGCCGCACCCCGGCACAGGCATCACCATGATGGGGGAGAAAGTCGAGAAAGTCTCGATAGCCGCGATACTCCGCGCGATAGGGCTAAAAACCGTCGAGACACTGAATCCTCTTGATATCAAAAAAGCTGTCGACACCGTCAGGCGCGTTGCGGACGAACCCGGCGTAAAGGCGGTTATATTTGAGTCGCCGTGTATTGTGCTGACAAAACCGAAAGGCAAGTCGGTCATCGACGAAGAAAAATGCATAGGATGCAAAAAATGTATAAGAGAACTCGGCTGTCCGGCGCTTACCCTGAAAGACGGCAAGGCTTTTATCGATAAAATGCTTTGCACCGGCTGTACCCTATGCGAGCAGATATGTCCGACAAATGCGATAAGCGGAGGTAAGGGCAATGAATAAAAGCATTATCCTCTGCGGCGTAGGCGGGCAGGGAACCATAATGGCATCCCGACTTATAGCGGCTGCCGCAATGGAAAAAGGTCTTGACGTCCGCTCGGCGGAAACGATAGGCATGGCGCAGCGCGGCGGTTCGGTATTTTCGCATATCAGAATTGGCAAGGATATTAACTCCCCGCTGATAGCCAAAGGTGAAGCCGATTTAATTATCAGCTTTGAGCCGGCGGAGGCTGTCCGTCAGCTTCCGTATCTTCGCGCAGGCGGCGAGGCGGCAGTATCTCTGCGGCCGGTGATGCCGGTGTCCGCCACGATAGGTCAGTCTATCTATCCCTACGATGAAATTATAGATTATCTGAAATCAAATGTCACGAGACTGACTTTTGTCGACTCGGAAACGGCAGCAGCTCTGCTCGGCTCGTCAAGGGTGCTGAACGTGGTACTGCTCGGCGCCGCCGCAAGAAGCGGAGAGCTCGGGATAGACGAAGACGCGCTTTTATCGGCTATTGATAAGATAATTCCGGAAAAGTTCAGGCAGCTTAACAGAGAAGCCCTTTATTATACGAAAAATAATTAAATTTCAGAGGTAATATATGCAGATCAATCATACACAGCTTGAGCAAGTCAACCATCAGATTGAAAGGCTTGTCAAAGCGGACAACTTTTACGGCAGAAAAAAGAAAGAAGCCGGAATAATCGGAGTTAAAACAGTTGAGGACTTCCAAAATCTGCCTTTTTCGCAGAAACAGGATCTTCGCGATGCTTATCCCCTCGGGCTTATGGCAGTTCCGGAGAGTGAGATAGTCAGAATCCATTCATCTTCCGGCACTACCGGCACGCCGGTTATAATTCCGTATACACGCAAGGACGTCGATGACTGGTCGGAGATGTTCAAGCGCTGCTATGAATTTGCAGGTGTCACAACCGAAGACCGGATACAGATAACTCCCGCCTACGGGCTTTGGACAGCCGGAATCGGTTTCCAGCTCGGCGCGGAAAAACTGGGCGCAATGGTCGTTCCGATGGGACCCGGAAACACAGAAAAGCAGCTTATAATGATGCAGGACCTCAAGACGACGGTTTTAACCGCAACCTCATCATACGCGCTGCTTTTGACCGAAGAAGTTGAAAAGCGCGGTCTGAAAGACAAAATATTCCTTAAAAAAGGCGTGCTCGGTTCCGAGCGCTGGAGTCCCAAGATGCGCGACAGGATCAGAAGCGGACTCGGAATAGAGCTTTACGACATTTACGGACTTACCGAGATCTACGGCCCCGGCATCGGCATCAACTGCAGCTATGATACCGGAATGCACATCTGGGACGATTATATTTATCTTGAAATAATCGACCCGGAAACCGGCAAAAACGTTCCCGACGGCGAATACGGAGAAATAGTAATCACAACCCTTGTAAAGGAAGGCGCTCCCCTTATCCGCTATCGTACGCACGATATCAGCCGTATTATCCCCGGAGAATGTCCCTGCGGCTCAAAACACCCGAGGATCGACGCGATCAACGGCCGCAGCGACGACATGATGATAATCAAGGGAGTAAACGTCTTCCCGAAGCAGATTGAAGAAATTTTGGCGACTTTCCCGGAGCTTTCAAGCGAATATCAGATCCGCATCAGCCATCTTGACGGCAGGGACACAATGCGGATATATGTCGAGACAAACGGCAGGGTCAACTTCCTTGATATGGCAGACATGGTCTCGGCGGCGGTCAAAAGCCGCATAGGCTTCACTCCGCTTGTCAAAGTCGTTGAAGTCGGCGTTCTTCCGAGAACCGAGAAAAAAACCAAGCGCGTCATCGACGAAAGATACGATTAATAAAACGGCGGCAGATCAAAAAGGTCTGCCGTTTTTTATTTCTTTTAAAGTTATTGGTTTCCAGAAAAACGCGGAAATAACAAACTCAGTAAGATAAATCAAGGTAAATACTTGCGATTTTGAGTTAATGATGATATAATATAAATACAGCCAACCGACTGACCGCCGCAGAAAACAGGAGTTAAAAATGCTTTACACTCATAAATCCGAAATATCCGGTAAAGTATTCGCAAAAGACCCGGCAGTCATCGAAATCGGCGGAAAGACCCTGCTCTATCATTCGATTATGAACGATACCCTCGGAATCGGAATAGCCGAATCGGATAACGGAAAAGATTTCGTCTTCAGCCGGGAATTGCCGATAACTCAGGAGTGTGAAAAAAACGGAATAGGCGCGCCCGCGGCGATAAAAATCGACGGCATAGTCCATCTGTTTTATCAGACCTACGGCAACGGCAGGCTCGACGCCATCTGTCACGCGGTGTCAAAAGACGGATATAACTTTATTAAGAACGAAACAAATCCCGTTTTCGCCCCGCGACGTCCCTGGGCAGAAATGCCGGAATGGTCCTGCGGCAGAGCCATTGACGCCGATGTATGCGTTTTCGGGGATAAGTTCCTGCTTTATTTCGCAACAAGAGATAAGGATATGAAAGATCAGCTGCTCGGAGTTGCATCCGCGCCTTTGTCTTCCGCTTTTTCAAGCGGAAGCTGGGAGCTGTATCCGGACATTGTATTAAAACCGGAGCTTGACTGGGAGAAGCGCTGTATCGAAGCCCCGGCAGCTCTTGTAAAAGACGGTTTTGTATACCTGTTTTATGCGGGCGCATATAACTGCGAACCTCAGCAGATAGGCTGCGCCGTCTCGGAAGACGGTTTTACCTTCCGTCGCCTGTTTATAAATGAACCGCTTATGAAGAACGGTCCTCCCGGAAGCTGGAATCAATGCGAATCCGGTCATCCATATATTTACGAAACTGAATCTGGAGACATCTGGCTTTATTATCAAGGTTCGGCGGATATCGGTAAAAGCTGGTATCTTTCGAGGCAGCAGATAGCATTCAAAGACGATAAACCAATTTTAATATAAATCAAAAGGAGAAAGCATGATGAAGACAGTAAAAGACAAGTATCTTGTGGTAGGCGCCGACTTTGCAGGTTATCCGCTGAAAGAAGCGGTATGCAAGCACCTTCGCGATAAGGGTTGGATAATCACCGACCTTGGCGTAACCGATCCCTCGGTTGATGATCCCGAAAACATGTTCCACCGAATCGGACTTCGTGTCGGTTCAAAAATCTCGGAAGGCGAATTCGAGCGCGCTCTTCTCTTCTGCGGCACCGGAATGGGAATCCACATAGCCGCGAGCAAATGCCCCGGCGTCATGTCCGGCGTTGTCGAAAGCGTTCCCGCGGCTCTCCGCGCCATAACCGGAAACGGAGTAAATGTTCTTGCAATGGGCGCTTTCTATGTAGCCCCCGCGATGGGCTGCGACATCGCAGACGCCTATCTTAACGCCGATTTAGGTACCGGATATGAGTGGTGGCCCAATTTCTACGAGTTCCATAAACTCGCCGTCGACGAGCTCAACGCCTTCGATTATGAAAAATACAAAGCGAACGGCTTCAAACTCGATTATTTAGGGAATTATCCCCTGAAGCTTGAAAAGAAGCCCGAGTAAACAAAAATTCCTGATTTGAATAAAAAAAGGGATGAGCGCGCAGCCCATCCCTTATTTTTATTATATTGTATTTATCCCTCTGCGTATTCGGCGAATATATCGAATACCTTTTCGTAATGCTTGAGCATCTTCTTTTCATTCTTTGCATAAAACGATTCGAAATCGGAGTCTTTCTTTTGTATCATACCCTCAAGCCAGAAAGAGGCGCCGTTCCATCCGTCGTAAACATATCCGAAATCGAAGAAGCGGTTTGCGATAAGCATATCCAATACTTCAACGCATTCGGCGTCGCGGGCGTATTTGACCTTGAGCGCGGTTTCGATGTAAATCGGAATCACCTGGCGATATGATTCGGCATTCAGCGCTTCGATAATAATACCGGTGCGCTCGGGGTTTTGAATAGTAATCGGAACAACCTCGGCTCCGTGACTGCCGTCGACAAGCGAGCGATAGTCTTTCTGTTCCTCATCCCATTTCGGATAGGGAATGATTCCGTAATCCGCCTCAAGCTCACGGAAGGATGTGACAGCGGTGCCGATTGTCGAGTTTGCAAATAATGCCTTTCCGACTCTGAACATCGCCCCGCCGCCGCTGTGATGATGATCGGGATTATTGCCGTAATAGGTGCCGGTATTTTCCCACATTATTTTATTAAGCTTTTCAACTATCGAATTCATCTTTTCGGTTTTTACCGTGACCGAAATGGTTCCGTCGTTATTTCTCTTGCAAACCGGGTTGTTGAATGCCCAGAGATAGGCGCCGATATTGGAAGCCACACCGGTTGCAAAACCGTAAAAATCATCCAAAGTGCGCTGACCGTCGCCGTTGAGGTCCTGATAAATTTCCTTTGTGGTTTCGCTCAGCCGATCGATAGTCCATTTGCCTTCGCTTACGACTTCATACATATTTCCTAAGTTGTAATTCTCCGCTTCCTGGCGGTTAAAATACATACAATAGGTGCCGCCGACGCTGTTCAGCACATAATCACCTATCGTGAGCAGCGCGACGCCGTCGTAAGTTAGGTCTTCAATATTCGAGCGGCTCCACCAGGGGTTTTCAAGATTTACATAGGGTATGTCATACCAGTTCATAAAAACCTTCTTTAGCGCAACCGATGAAGTGTTGACGACGTGAGTTGCGCCGAGATCAAAGGCGTCATCCGCCGCAAGAACCGCTTTCTGCATAAAGTTCCCGGTTGCCGAGTAATCACCTGGCTGTATGAATGTAAAACTGACATTATACCTCTCGGATACGTTAAAATTGCGCTGATAAACCGCGTCGTCGATGATGTCTCCGGTCGGTTCCGGCATATCATATGCATCCATGCCGTAATTATCGATTACGACGCGGAATTCATATCCGTCGAAATCATTCTCCGGTAAATCATCCTTGACAAGTCTCCGCATTTCAAGCTCTGACAGAGTTTCTTCCGGCTGGGTTTCGATTTCTGTCGTGACTGATTCCTGCTCCTTGCTCGTATCGGACGGCTGAGATCCGCAGGAAGCTGAAAACATAGCTGATATCAGCAAAGAAGCCGCAAGTATGGCGGATATGATTTTCTTAGTTGAATTTGACATAATACCCCCTACGCTCTTATATTATTTTGTCTGAAATATATTATATCATAACAGAATTGTGATGTCAATGAAAATGTTCTGTTGTTTAAGGCTGATTTAATAAATTGAAAAAGTCATAGTTAAAACTTGACATATGGTACCCTACGTGGTACAATTAATTTCGAACCATACATTGTCGGAGGCTGCAAATGGCGCTGTTTGCGATAGGCGATCTGCATCTGTTCTTTGGCGGCGAGGATCCGCTCATGCTTAACGGAAAAATATGGCAGGACAGGGCGAACAGATTTATCAGAAACTGTAAAAACCTTATAACCGATAAAGATACCCTCGTTATTACCGGAGACCACGCCTATATCA
>DUUJ01000090.1 GCA_012841635.1 Clostridiales bacterium
CGTAGTCGGCGGAGCCGGCATTGACGGATTTTTCCACCTGCGGCATCGCGTTTGTCGTCTCCTGAGAGGAGATCACGACGTTGTATTTCGATTCGACAAAGCGGTTGCGCTCATAAACGGTGTCGTTTATAATCTCTCCGTCAAGGTCTTCGGCGTCGAGGGAGATTATCCACCAGTTTGAGTTTGTGTCGCCTAAAATACGGAACTCATAGCCGCCGAAGTCATTTTCGGGCAGCGCGTCGAGCGGGGATATCTCCTCACCCGCCGTCGTTTCGGCCGCAGTCTGAGCGGCAGTTTCGGCGGTTTCCGCGGGTTTTTCCCCGCAGGCAAAAACGGAAGCGAAAATCAAAACGGCGAGCGCCGCGGCAATCAATTTTTTAAGCATGATATACCTCCCCGGATATGACATGAAAAAACCTTATATACCTTCACTATTATAAACCAATAGTTAAGCTTTGTCAAGCGGCTTTCGGCAATTATGACAAACGGGTTTATGTAAATTTCACCGGGGTTTTTACAGACCGTTAATAAAAATCATTTCCGCAGGTTTATGTTTTGTGATATAATTAACCGGTAAGAACAATTTCGGCAAAAATCGCCGGCAGAATTGCCGCCGAATGGCGGGAGAGATATAATCAGATGCTGATAAAAAACGCAGATGCATATATAAACGGCGAATTCCGCCGCGCTGATATAAGGATAACCGACGGCAGGATCGCCGAAGTCGGCGAGAATCTTTCGTCCGGCGGCGATGCCGTCGACGCCTCCGGGCTTTGCGCCGCGCCGGGGCTTGTCGATATGCACGTCCACCTTCGCGAGCCGGGGCAGACGCACAAAGAAGATATCATGTCAGGCAGCGCGGCCGCAGCCGCGGGCGGATTTACCGCGGTCGCCGCGATGGCGAACACATCCCCGGTGATCGACAGCCCGGAGCTGATAAAAGAGATACTCCGCCGCTCGGAGGGCGCGTCCTGCCGGGTGCTCCCCGTCGCCGCAATTACCCGCGGGCAGATGGGGGAAGAGCTTGTCGACTTTGACGGCTGTATTGCGAGCGCCGCCGCAGGAGCTGCGGGTGGAATCGCATTCTCCGACGACGGCCATCCGGTACCGCCCGACCTTATGTACAAAGCGATGAAAAAGTCGGCGGAGATGGGATTTCTTATAATCTCCCACCCGGAGGAGCGCGCGCTTACCGGAAACGGCGTTATAAACGAAGGCGAGACGTCTAAAAAACTCGGCGTCCCCGGAATTCCGGCGCTGTCGGAAGACCTTGCGATTATCCGGGATATCGAGATTGCCAAATATACCGGCGCAAAGCTGCACCTCGCGCACGTCTCGACCGGACGCGGCGCCGAAGCCGTGTATGAGGCGAAAAGAAAGGGTCTGACGAATATTACCGCCGAGACCTGCCCGCATTATTTCTCGCTTAACGACAAAGCGGTCGAAGAATTCGGCGCAGACGCCAAGATGAGCCCGCCGCTCAGAAGCGAACGCGACCGGCAGGCGATAATCGCCGCCGTGTCCGACGGGGTTTTCGACTGCATCTCGACCGACCACGCCCCGCACGCGCCGGAGGAGAAAGCGCGCGGACTTATTTCCGCTCCCAACGGCATCATCGGGCTTCAGACGAGTTTCGCTCTCGGTATAACTTACCTTGTCGATGAAAGGAAACTGACCCTCGGGGAGCTTATCCGGCTGATGAGCGTAAATCCGTCAAAGCTGCTCGGGCTCCCCTGCGGTATTATGCTAGGCAACCCGGCTGATCTCTTCCTCTTTGACCCGAATGAAAGCTTTGTTTTCACCGAAGATATGATTAAAAGCAAATCCCGCAACTCTCCGTTTTTAGGCAAAACCCTCCGCGGCAAGGTAAAGATGACTATATGCGGCGGGAAGACAACTTACCGCGAGATTTAAAACCTCGGCTTTAAAATAAAAACACCGGAGGAACAAATATGTCCTTTCTCCCCTTAAGCGAGAAGATCGCCCGCCTCAAAAATCCGTCCGTTATCGGCCTCGACCCGCTGCCCGAGTATCTTCCGCCCGAAATTGCGGCAAAATTCTCCGACGCGGCGGAGGCGATATTTGAGTTCAACAAAGGCATTATCGACGCTGTTGCCGACATCGCCCCGGCGGTAAAGCCGCAGTCGGCGTTTTATGAGCGGCTCGGAGTTCCCGGCGCGGCTCTGTTAAAGAAAACGATAAATTACGCCGCAGAAGCCGGACTTTACGTTATCCTCGACGCCAAGCGCGGCGATATCGGCTCGACGGCCAAGGCCTACGCCGACGCCTATTTAGGTTCCGACGGCTACGGAAAGATCGACTGCCTGACGGTGAACGGCTATCTCGGCTCCGACGGCGTTCTGCCCTTCCTCGACGCGGCGAAAGCGAACGGCAAGGCGATATTCATGCTTGTGAAGACTTCCAACCCCTCCTCCGGCGAGTTCCAGGACAAACTTATCGGCGAAAAGCCGCTCTATCGCCTGGTCGGCGAGGCGGCAGAGCTTTGGGGAGCCGACAGCGTCGACAAAGACGGCTATTCCGCCTGCGGCGCGGTCGTCGGCGCGACATATCCGGCGCAGCTTACCGAACTCCGGACGGCGCTGCCGCATACCTTCTTTTTAATCCCGGGTTACGGCGCGCAAGGCGGCGGAGCTGCCGACGTCGCCCCCGGCTTTGACAAAAACGGCGGCGGGGCTGTGGTGAATTCGTCGCGCGGAATCATGCTTGCATACAAAAAGCGCGGCGGGGATTTCAGGGACGCCGCAAGGGCGGCGGCTCTTGAGATGAAAAATGATTTAGTCAGCGTATTACGCTGATTAAATCGAGAGTTTTATCAAAGTTGTCTTACATTTTATGCTTTGAAAAATTATATAAAAATATTTACATATAGAAAGAGGGAATTCTATGAGCAACTGTTTTGAAAAGGAATTTGCCCGCTGGGATAAGCTGGTTCCGGCGGATTCGCCCCTTCGCGCCGACATCGAGGAGCTTCGCGCCGACGCGGAAAAGCGGGAGTTTTACTTTACATCGCCGCTTGCCTTCGGCACCGCCGGACTTCGCGGCATCATGACCGCCGGCATCAACGCGATGAACGTCTATACCGTCGCGCAGGCGACGAAAGGCTTCGCCGACTACATAAACGAAGCCTCTCCCGACAACCGCACCTGCGTTATCGGCTACGACAGCCGCATCAACAGCGAGAAATTCGCGAAAGCCGCCGCCGCGGTTATGGCTGCGAACGGCGTTAAAGTCTGGCTCTTTGACGAGCTTCGCCCGACGCCGGTGCTCTCCTTTGCCGTCCGGCGCCTCGGCTCAGCCGCCGGAATCAACGTTACCGCATCCCACAACCCCAAGCAGTACAACGGCTACAAAGCCTACTGGGAAGACGGCGCGCAGCTCGCCCCCGAACAGGCGACCGCCGTCGAAAACTACATCCGCCGCGCCGATCTGTTTTACGCGGCGGAGAGCGTCTCCAAATTTGATTCGCTTCTTGCCGCCGGCAAAATCATCTATGTCGGCGCCGAGATCGACGAGGAATATCTCGAAAACGTCATCGCTCAGCAGGTCGACAAAAACGCCGTCCGCAAAGCCGCCGACGAGTTAAAAATAGTATATACCCCCCTCCACGGCACCGGCTACCGGCTTATCCCGGAGATGCTTTCGCGAATAGGACTCCGGCACCTCATCAAAGTTGATGAGCAGTTCGTCCTCGACGGCTCTTTCCCGACCGTCGCCTTCCCGAACCCCGAATATCCCGACGTATTCAAATTGGGCATCGCCCTCGCCGACGAAAACGGCTCCGACCTCATTATCGCGACCGACCCCGACGCCGACCGCGTCGGAATCATGGCGCGGAACAAAGACGGGAAATTCGTAACCTTCACCGGCAACCAGGTCGGCGCGCTGCTGCTCGAATACATCGCCCGCGCCCTCAAAGCCCAGGGCAGAATGCCTGACGACGCCTACGCGATCAAGACCATCGTCACGACCGAGCTTGTCTCGGAAATCTGCCGCCGCCACGGCATCACCCTCTACAACGTCCTCACCGGATTCAAGTATATCGGCGAAGTTATCAAAAGCTGCGAGGAGAGCGGCCGGGGCACCTTCCTGCTTGGATTCGAAGAGAGCTACGGATATCTGCGCGGCAGTTACGCCCGCGACAAGGACGCCGTTGTCGCGACCGAACTCATCGTCGAGATGGCGGCGCATTTCAAGCTGCTCGGCAAGACCCTCTGCGACGCGCTTGACGAGCTTTACGCCGAATACGGCTGCTGGCGGGAAGGCGTTGAAAACATCGCGATGGAAGGCATAGACGGCCCCGCCCGCATGGCGTCCGCAATGAACGCCCTTCGCGAAAACCCGCCGAAGCAGCTCTGCGGCCGCAAGGTGAAATTCGTCCGCGACTACGATAAGGGCACCATCCTCGACACCGACTCCGGCGAGACCTCCCCGACAAACCTGCCGCCCTCCAACGTCCTATATTTCGAGACCGACGACCGAAACGTCGTCGTCATCCGCCCAAGCGGCACCGAACCGAAAATCAAAATCTACTACCTGATGCACGCCGAAACCTTCCCCGAAGCCGACGCCCTCGTAGCCGAGGCGAAGGCAGAGATGAAGAAGTTGATGGAATAAAGTATTTTCGCGGGGCTTTTTCGGAAGAAAAGGCCTCGCTTTTGCGCAAGCGCAAGGAGAAGCCCGTTTTTTCAAAGACTTTTCGGCAATTTATTAAAAATCGGCATTATTTAAAAAAATCCCTCCCATGGTAAAATGAAAATCACCGTGGGAGGGTTTTCTGTCGGCAAAGCAAAAAAAGGAGCGGATTTCTCCGCCCCCGTGATTATTTTAAAGCTCGCTCAACGCATCATTCCGCGTGCTTCGTCCTTGCGATTATGTGATCCTGCAGCTCTCGGCCGAGGAAATTGAACTTCTGGCTGAAGCCGGACACCCGGACGGCGAGGTTCGGGTAATTCTCCGGATGCTTCTGCGCGTCGCGGAGGGTGTCGGCGGAGACGATGTTGAACTGCGCGTTCGACACTCCGAGTTCGGCGGCGCCGAGCATCAGCCCGACTATGCGGTCAAGGGTGTCGTCCTTGAACAGCTTCGGATCGGCTTCGACTATCGCCGATGTTGTGCCGGGAGTTTTCTTTGTCGGCAGTTTCGAAAGCGACTTCATAAGCGCGGTCAGCCCTTCTTTGTCGCGTCCCTGCATCGGCGACGCGCTGTACGCGATAATCTCCCCGCGGCGCCGTCCGTCGGGGGTCGCCGCCGTCAGTCTGCCGTGGTCGATCATCCAGAGGAAGGTAAACGGCTGGGCGTGGAAGGAATATCCGGTCCTCTCCGATTCTTCTCTGAGGCAGTCGCAGGCGTATTCGGTAAGAGCTGCCGCGATGCCGTCAACTAAATCGCTGTCGTTGCCGAATTTCGGCGCGCGGTTCAGAAACTCCAGCCGCATCCCCTCGTCCGGCCAGTTGTTTTTCAGCTGATAAATCAGCTCCTCCATCGCGCAGTATTTTCTGTCATACACCATTGTCTTTATCGCCGCCATCGAGTCGGCGAGGTTGGGAATTCCCATCAACATGACCTGATAGTAATCGTAAAGCGCCCCCCTCGCGTTGAAGTCAACCCCGCGCTCGGTGCAGCCCTCGGTGAGCAGCGATTTCACCGGCTTCGGGTCGTTGACTTCGGAATTCGGCATATAGTTTACCGCGATATTTGCCGTCGCGCGGATGATATGCTTTATCTGCGCTTTGACGGCGTCCATGAGCATATCAAAACTCTCAAAAGTCAGCGAATCGCCGGTTTCGGCGCCGGGTTTGAGATTCGGGTCAAACATGCTGTATCCGTCCGCAAGGGCGTATTCAACGGCTTTTAAAAGATTCGAGCGGCTGTTGACCGCATGGGGATTCGATTTGCCGGGAATAACCGTCTCAACGCAGCCTATCTGCGTGTAATCGCAGGCGTCTTCATAAGAAATCC
>DUUJ01000091.1 GCA_012841635.1 Clostridiales bacterium
AAAGATATATCTAAACAAACAACAGGGGGCAAGCCATGAAAAAATACCGCATAGGTCTTATCGGCGTCGGAGGGATAATGAACGGCGCCCATATCCCCGAATATCTGTGGGACGAAAACTGCGAGATAACCGCTATCGCCGACATAAGCGAATCGGCGCTCGAAAGAACCGGAAATCGGCTGAATCTTCCGCCGGAAAGAAGATTCAAAAGCCATCGGGAGCTTCTGCGCTCCGGGCTTGTCGATGCGGTTGATATCGCGACGCCAAACGACGCTCATGTCCCGATTGCGCTGGAGGCTCTTGACTCGGGCTTTCCCGTCAGCGTCGAAAAGCCGATCGGAATTAATTTCCGAGAGTCGCTTGAGCTCGAGCGGAAATCGCAAGAGACCGGGCTTCCGGTATTCGTTTGTTTTTCCTGGAGATACAGGGCTCTGCCGAGATATATGAAATACCTGGTTGACAGCGGGGAGATCGGAAAACTTTATCATATCTACTTTAAAAACATCAAGGACAGCGGACTTTGGGAAGGAAGGCGGCTGGAATGGAGGTTCCAAAAGGAACGCGCCGGTTCCGGCGTGCTCTGTGATTTAGGGTCGCATCTGTTCGACCTTGTCAGATTTTTCGGAGAGGAATTCGAAAGCGTCTTCTGCGACATGGGAACCATCGTCAGACGCAGGCAGAAAATCGATTCCGACGAGTGGGGCGACGTTACCACCGACGACTGGAGCAACGTGATATGCAGGCTCAAAAGCGGAATCAACGCCACGGTAACCCTCTCAAGATGCGCGACAAACGAAAAAGACACCATCGAACTTTATCTTATCGGAGAAAAAGGTTCTCTTAAGTTTATTTATGAAAACGGCCGGCAGAAGCTTTTAAAATGCGTCGGCGAAGACAAGGCTGACAACACCTTCCGCGAAGTTTCGGTTCCCGAAGATTTCAAAGCCGGAAGCCAAAGCTCGGCGTATATACGGCTTCTCGGAGGAATCAAAGACAGTTATACCGCCGTTATAAGCGACGGCATCAAAAGCCAGGCGGCGGTCGACGCCGCGATAAAGTCATACGAGACCGGGCGCCGCGTTAGCATTGATGAGCTTTATCGGGAGAGTTTATAAAAGACGGAATATGCCGGTATATAAAACAAGACCGATAGATTTATACTTCCTTCCGAAGAAAAATAGTAATAAAGGGCGCCTTCGAGCGTCCTTTTTCTATTTACTCAATAAAAAATTACTGTAAAATTTTATCAATAAAATATATCCGAACCGGCAATTATATATTGCAATTTGCAAAAAGAAATAGTATAATGAGTTTATAACATTGATAAAGAAGAAAACAACAAGAAAGGAGCAAGAAATGAACAGCATTTATCGGATTTTTTCCGCGTTTTTGGCGGTCGTTATCCTGACTGCTATCATCGCGGGCTGCGGCTCGGAGGGGGACGAACCGGACGCAACCGCCGCATCGGCTGAAACAACAGCCGAAACAGCCGAAGAAACCACCGAATCCGACGAACCCGACCTGCCCGATATCGACCTTGAAGGCAAGGAATATCAGTTCCTTGTCCGTTTCGGATCTAATGCGTATAACGATTTTTGGGTCTATGTCGAAGAAATGAACGGCGAAGTCGTCAACGACGCCGTCTTTGAGCGAAACCGCGCGGTTGAAGAGAGATTTAACATAAATATCACCGCCGTTTTAACGCCGGAACCGAATGATTATGCAACAAAGTCGGTATTGGCGGGCGACGACAGTTTCAGCGCCGTCTGGGACTCAAAAACCTCTATCGCAAACGGTATTCAAAAGCATATCTATCTCGACATAAGCAATCTGCCCTACGCCGATTTCTTCGCTCCTTACTGGGACAAAAACGCCGTCGAGCAGCTGTCGATCGCAAACAGCCTGTATATGATGCCCTCCGATATTTCGATGATGAACCTGACCGCCGCCCGTTTTCTGTATTTCAATAAACGAATACTCGAAAACTATGGTCTTAAGAGCCCGTATGAATACGTCGCGGATGACTGCTGGACGCTTGATAACTTCCTTCCTATGGTATCGGCGGTTTCCGCCGACCTTGACGGCGACGGTAAAATGGCACGCGGGGATGAGTTTGGAATGCTCCGCGAGGACGGCTCCGCAAACGGCAATATCCTTTATTTCCTTGTCGCCTCCGGCATACGCGCTACCACCAACGACGAAGATGGCATCCCTCAGCTCAGCTTTTACAACGACAAAACGCAGACGATAATGGACAAAGTCGCGGTTGTTTTCAAAGACGAAACCTGTACGATAGATTACGTGAGATGTTCCGACGGAGCTGATTACTCGCAGTTTGCGCATCTTTTCGAATACTGCCGATCTCTGTTTGCCGCCGGACGCTTCCTGTTCGTTCAGAACGGCTGCTTTGTAACCATTCAGTTCAGCGATATGGAAGACGATTACGGCATCGTTCCCAACCCGAAATACGATGAAAATCAGAAGGAATACTACCACCGCACCGACCCCTTTAACGCGCTTTTGGCAATCCCGTCAACCAATGCAGACCTTGAGAACACCGGAATGATACTTGAATGGATGTCCTGGAAATCGCACTATACCGTGCTTCCCGCCTATTACGAGACTACTATCAAGCTGAAACGCCAGCGCGACGACACCGCCATGGAGATGCTCGATATTATAAAAGGTTCGATGTATTACGAAATCGCAGATATTTTCGGTCTGGGCATGAGCGATGTCATCTGGAACTCATACAAGAGCGGCGACCTTGCATCTACATACGCCAAAAGCGAAAAATCGATGCAGAAGAAGATTGACAAGCTTGTCGAAAATCTGCTGTCCGCCGGCTGAGACAATTATGTTACAGCGGCAAAAATCATACTGCGAAACAATTAAAAATATATTGCAATTTGTCGAAAGAAAGAGTATAATTAATATACGTTATTAATAGAAGAGACAAAATACAGGGAGGTTGTATGAACAATATAAGTCGGAGCATTTCCGCGTTTTTGGCGATTATACTCGTGGCTGCTATCATCGCGGGCTGCGGCTCGGAGGGGGAGGATCCGGGCGTCGCAACCGCATCGGCTGAAACATCACCAGAAACAGCCGAGGAAACCACCGAATCGGACGAACCCGAACTGCCGGACGTCGACCTCGGAGGCAAGGAATATCAGTTTCTTGCCCGTTTCGGCGCTTTTGATTATAACGAATTCTGGGTTTATGTCGAAGAAATGAACGGCGAAGTCGTAAACGACGCCGTCTTTGAGCGCAACCGCGCGGTCGAAGAGAAATTCAATGTCAAAATCACCGCTCTTTTTAAAGAGGACCCGGATAATTACGCGACAAAGACGGTAATGGCGGGAGACGACAGCTATTTCGCCGTCTGGGACGCAAAAAACTCTCTCTCAAGCGGTATTCAGAAGCATGTCTATCTCGACATCAGCCATCTGCCCTACGCCGATTATTCCGCCCCGTACTGGGATAAAAACGCCGTCGAGCAGCTTTCCGTCGCAAATAAGCTCTACATGATGCCGTCAGATATCTCGATGAATAACCTTATCGCTCCGCGTTATCTCTATTTCAACAAACGGATTATGGAAAACTACGGTCTTAAAAGTCCGTACGAATACGTCGCGGACGACACATGGACGCTCGATGTCTTCCTTCCGATGGTGGCGGCGGTCTCCGCCGACCTTGACGGCGACGGCAAAATGACCCGCGAAGACGAGTTCGGAATGCTCCGCGAGGACTACTCCGCAAACGGCAATATCCTTTATTTCCTTGTCGGATGCGGTATCCGCGCCACTACCAACGACGAGGACGGAATCCCCCGGATCAGCTTCTACAACGAAAAAACTCAGGAAATAATCGATAAGGTAGCGGTTGTTTTAAAGGACGAAAGCTGCGCGATCGAATATAACGACTGCGCTCAGGGAGCCGATACCTCCGACTTTGCTCATCTTTACGACTACTGCCGCTCGCTGTTCGCCGCCGGACACTTCCTGTTCGTTCAGAACGGCTGCTATGAAACCGTTCAGTTCAACGATATGGAAGACGATTACGGCATCGTACCCAACCCGAAATACGATGAAAGCCAGAAGGAATACTATCACCGCACCGACCCCTACAACGCTCTGATGGCGCTTCCGGTGACCAACGTCGACCTTGAGAACACCGGAATGATACTCGAATGGATGTCCTGGAAGTCGCATTATACGGTACTTCCCGCCTATTACGAGACCACAATAAAGCTGAAGCGTCAGCGCGACGAAACCGCACTGGAGATGCTCGATATCATAAAAGGCTCGATATATTACGAAATCGCCGATATCTTCGGTCTCGGCATAAGCGAAGTCATCTGGAACTCATACAGGACCGGCGACCTTGCGTCGACCTATGCGAAAAGCGAAAAAACGATGCAGAAGAAGATAGATAAGCTTGTCGAAAATCTGACCGCGGTCGGGTGAATCTTCGGCTTAAAAAAAGCTGCTTCAAAACAGCCGCATAAAAACGCAAAAAAGCCGGCGTTCATCAGGATGCCGGCTTTAAAGCCGGAAATAGCCGAGATGTCTTGTTTTTTGCGGACCGCAAAATACATGTTGCAATCTGCCGAAAGAAATAGTATAATAATTTACATAAGCTACAGACAAGCAGACAACGTTAACTCGGGAGAAGAAAATGAAAAACATTAATCGGATCATTTCCGCATTTTTGGCGATCGTTCTGCTGTCTGCAATCGTTGCGGGATGCGGCTCGGAAGAAGAGGAAGATCCGGGCGTCACCGCCGCAACTTTTGAGGATACCGCCGAAGTGACTGAGGAAACCACGGTATCGGACGAACCGGAACTGCCGGAAACCGACCTTGAAGGCAAAGAATATCAGTTTCTTGTCCGCAACGGAGCCAGCTCATATAACGACCATTGGATCGAAGTCGAAGAAATGAACGGCGAAGTTGTCAACGACGCCGTATTTGAGCGCAACCGCGCAGTTGAAGAACGATTCAATATTGATATCACCGCTCTTTTATCGCCTGATCCAAATACCATTGCAGAAAAGTCGGTTTTGGCGGGAGAGAACAGTTTTTTCGCCGTCTGGGATCGCAAAACCACCCTTGCGTCCGGGATTCAAAAGAATATTTACCTTGATATCAGCAATCTTCCCTATGCAGATTTTACCGCGCCCTATTGGGACAAAAACGCCGTCGAGCAGCTTTCCATTGCGAAGAAGCTCTATATGATGCCATCCGATATCTCGATGAGCAATCTCACCGCCCCTCGTTTTCTCTATTTCAACAAACGGATTCTGGAAAACTACGGTCTTACGAGTCCGTATGACTACGTCGCAGACGACTGCTGGACGCTCGACAACTTCCTTCCGATGGTAGCGGCGGTCTCTTCAGACCTTGACGGCGACGGCAAGATGACCCGCGAAGACGAATTCGGAATGCTCCGCGAGGACTTCTCCTCCAATG
>DUUJ01000092.1 GCA_012841635.1 Clostridiales bacterium
ACCGCTTCGCTCATCTTTTTTATAACGTCGATTTCCGACTTTACCGAGCGTATTTTTACATTGAGCAGCTCCTCGGTATTCAGATTGCGCTCGTGGATCGCTTCTATTATAACATCGCCGCGCTTTATGCTGTCGTCAAGGTCGATGGGTTCGGCGTTTCCCGTCAGAACCGTGAAAGTTCTTCCGCCGAAATCTTCCGGATTTTTGAGAAATTCATACGGCGGCTCTGTCTCGGCTTCGGTGGTTTCGGCGGCGGCGGTCGCGTCGGGCGCGGTTGTTTCGCCGGACTTTTCGGAATCGGCGCCGCAGGAGGTTATAATAAACGATGTAAGCAGCGCCGCCAGAAGCAGGGCTGATAAAAGACGAATTTTCGTTTTCATGATATCCCTTTCTTGTTTTGTTTTGCATGATTTTTATATGTGGATGCTTTAACCGGCGTCGCCCGTTCGGATCGCGTCGATGTATTTTGCTATCGATCTGTCTGCCGCCTGCTTTATGCTTTCGTAGGTCGAAGCCAGAGTGTTTTTGCCGCTGATTACCATGTTTAAAGTCCTGCCGTAATAGCCGCCCCAGTTGAGGGTATAGACGAGGTCGTGGACTTTGCTTGCGAATACTATCTTGAACATTTCAAAGCTGTCTTCATCGCGGACGCCCTTAATAAGGACGCTGTTGTCGATGACGGCTTCGGTAAGTCCGAGAGACGCGAAATATCCCATCGCTTCAAGCGCCGCGCCGGAAAATTCCGCGTCGCAGCCGAGCGGCAGGACATAGACCGTCGCGTAGCCGGAGTTGACAAGCCCGTAATATCTGTCCTGTTCTTCATTGTATTTCGGGAAGGGCAGAACGCCGATGTCGAATTCGAGGCTGCGGTAATCAAGGCAGGAGCCGATCAGGTTATACATGAAATAGGTGTTGCCGAAGTCAAATATCTTGTTGCCTAAATCATAACCGAACTTGCGCTCCATTATGACGGTGGATTTGCTGTTTGAGAGGACGTCTATGACAAGGTCGAATTTGGCGAAATAGTCATCGTCGAGGATGAATTCGATATCTCCGTCGCTGTTTTTGCGGGTCGTCAGCGAACCCATTCCGGTGACCATGTTGAAGGCGTTGGAGCCGTTCGTAATATACCCGTAGCGGTCGTCTTTGTCGGCTTCGCCGTTGCCGTTGAGGTCGAGGTAGCCGTCCTTTTCGATTTCGCGGAAGGCGTCGTAGGTCCAGCTACCGTCGCGGACTTTGTCATAGGGCAGCTCGAAGCCGACATTTGTCAGAAGGTCCTTGTTAAAATATAGGCAGATCGTGGAAAGGTCGTCCCAGAAATTGATTTCGCCGTCTATCATATATACTTTTCCCGAGTCGAAGTCAAAAGTTTCGACGGTGGTTCTGCCCCACCACGGGTTTTCAATGTCGATGGATTCGACTTCGCGGAAGTCAACCAGGAATTGTTTTGTCATCCATTTTGCGGCGTGCTCAAGGCAGGGTAAACCGGCGTCGAAGTCGCCGGAACCGGCAAGCGCCGCTTCGTTCAGCTTTCTCATAACTGTTGAGTCGGAATTAACGTTTACCGTGGCTATCTTTATATTAAGCAGCTCCTCGGTTTTCAAATTCCGGTCGTAGATGGCTTCGACGATGACGTCGCCGCGTTTTACGCTGTCGTCGAGGTCGATATAGTCGCCTTTTGTGTAGGCGCCGTTCAGCACCTTGAATTCCCGCCCGCCGAAGTCTTCCGGGTTTTTGAGGAATTCATACGGCGGCTCGGTAACGGCTTCGGTGGTTTCGGCGGCGGCGGTTGTTTCGCCGGAGCTGCCGGAATCGGAGCCGCAGGCGAGGGCGGGAAGCAGCATTGCCGCGGCGAGCGCGATGAATAAAAGGCGTTTCAAAACAGTCATCATATATCCTCGGTTGATTTTGTTTTTGAGAAAGTTCCGTGAAATATTACTTATCATTAAATAATCACTCGACCACACAATATTATACAATGCCAGAGGGGAAAAGTCAACAAGCAGGAGGCAAAGCTTACACGGAGTTGCCGGCGATTTTACAGCGGCGGTTTCCGAAATGAAACCCCCCGCCGGATTTAACAGGCGGGGTTAAGCGGATTTACAGTCGTTCTCTTTTTATCTCCCCGCCGTCCATCACCCATACGGTATCCGCGGCGCCGGCGATCTTCTCGTCGTGGGTGACTATCGCAATCGTAGTGCCGATCAAGTGAAGGCGAAGGAAAAGGCTTATTATCTCCTGCGCCGTTTCGCGGTCGAGGCTGCCGGTCGGCTCGTCGGCAAGAAGTACTGCGGGGCGGTTTATCAGGGCGCGGGCTATCGCGACGCGCTGGAGCTGTCCGCCGGAAAGCTCCGACGGCAGGTGTTCGAGGCGATCCCTGATTCCTAACATTTCGGTCAGTTCGTCGAACCATTTCTCGTCCGGCTTTTTGTCGTCGAGCAGCGAGGGCAGGACGATATTTTCACGGGCGGTGAAGATATCGACCAAATTGAACTGCTGATAAACGAATCCGATTTCCCGGCGGCGGATTTCGGCGAGCGCCTTTGAGTCGAGGGAGGCGATATCTTTGTCCCGCAGGAATATCTTTCCGTGGGAGGGGCGGTCAAGCCCCGCGAGAAGATGGAGCAGCGTCGACTTTCCCGAACCCGACGCGCCTTTTATCGCCGCCATCTCGCCGTCGGCAAGCTCGAAATCGGCGTCGCGCACCGCGTATATCGTCTCGTCGCCCTGACGGTAGATTTTCGTCAGCCCTTCGGTTTTCAGCGCTTTCATGAATTCACCTCCAAAAGCTCGTTTTCGGTTTTGTCGACCGTTTCGTCCGGCAGCATTTTCTTTCCCGAAGCGACAGCCGGAAGGATATACGCCGCGGCCGTCACCGCAACAGCCGCGAGGGAAAAGACAACCGCCCCCGCCGACAGCTTCACCGACACCGGGAACGCCGCCCGCATCAAAAGATACACGGCAAGCGCCGCCAGCATAAGCGCCGCGATGTTCAAAGCCCCGCGCAGCGCGTATTCCGCCGAGATGAGCCTTGTAAGCCCGCCGTCGTCAAGCCCGCAGTTGTGTATCGTCGTCCATTTTTTCTTTTTCGAGGATATATCTTCCGCGACGAAAGCCGCGAGGGAGAGGGCGGCGGAGAGCAGCATCGGCGCCGCAGAAATCAGGGCAAGGGCGTTCAGGCTGCGCATAAGTTCGGTTTCGGCCGCGGCTTCTGTTTTGTTGTTTACAAGGTTGAAGCGCTCTTCCGGGAAGAGGGCGGAAATCTCCCCGAAAAGCCGGTCGATGTCGGCGCCGGAGGCAGCGCCGGGGGCGGCGTAAATCTCTATCCGGTTCGGAACCGCTTCAAAGCCGCTCAGCGCTTCATAATCGGCTTTTTTGGCGTATATGTCGAAAAATCCGGTGTGGCCGCTTTCAAAGTAGCCGCTGACGGTGAGCTTTGTCGTTTCGCCTTCGGCGCTTCGGGCGGATTCAATTACCGAGCCGATCGGCAGGTGTCGTTTCAGGCGGGAATTTACGAGGATATGCATCGGCTTTGAGAAAAGTTCCGCGTCATACTCGGCGGCTTTCCGGCTGTCGGCGCTGTTCTCATCGAAAAGATACAAGGTGATGTGATACCAGCCGCCGCGGTCGCCGATGGAGGTATATCCGGGCAGATTGTCGTCGGAAAAGCGCTTTAAATTGAGATTATTGTATGAAGTCTGAAATTTCATCTCTTTTATGCCGTCAAATCCGGAAAGCGTTTGAATTCTCGCTTTCATCTCCTCCGGATGCGGTTCGGCGGCGCTTTCGGCGACGATTATATCGGGGCGGGAGACGGTATTTGTGTCTAAATTTGAGTAAAATATCGCCGTGTAAATAAACAAAGCCGCGGGTATGGTTATAGCAAGCGCGGCTGACGTCAGCTTCCGCTGCCGCAGGATTCCGGCGGAGATAATTCGGCGGGTTGCCGATGTTTCCTCCATTACAGAAACGGTGGAGCCGGGGCGGGCGCAATCTTCGGGAAGCCTAACCCCTTCGGCGGGCGGCGTCTTTTCAATCTGCCGCGCGAGGCGGAGGAACGCCGCAAAAGCGACGGCGGTCACGAGGATGAACAGAAATACGGCGAGTTTCGGGGAGAAATGCCAGACCGTTTTGCCGAGCATAAGGTTCGAGCCTTCGATGCGGAAGAAATATTTCGTTATCAGGAACGAAGCGAAATTGCCCGCCGGAATCGCCGCCGCAAAAGCCGGGAGCAGCGCCGAAAGGAGCTGAACCGAGAGGGATTTATACATCTTCGAGCCGTTCATGCCGAGCGCCCGCATTATGCCAAGATTCCGGCTCTGGCGGAGGATAAATACCCGCGCCGAATATCTTATCGCAAAAAGGGAAGGCAGCAGCGCGAAAGCGGTTATGACATAAACGATTGTCAGGTTTTCGTCGTAGAATTTATTTATCTCGCCGCTCCAGACAACCCCGCAGCCGCTTTCGCCGGCATTGACCCGCGCGAGCATATCTTGCATGAGTTTTCTCGAAGTTTCTTCGTCTTCTTTTATAAAGACTTTGTCATCCCGAACTTCAAAACTTATTCCGCGCTCTTTGATATATTCCGTGTCATCGTCGTCCGCAGTTAAAAGATAAAGATACGCGCCGCCGTGCCGCTCGTAATTGCTCATCTGCCTTCCCCAAAAAGCGCCGTCGAAGATAGAGCTTGTCGTCGACGCCGAAAAAATCGAGAGGAAAAGCACCAGAAAGAGGGTGGCGAAGTCGGCCGCCCGCCGCTCAATCCGGCGTCGGAGGTAGAGTAAAATCATGGCGTTTACCGTAAAATCGGTTGTTCTATCTTACATTTATATTATATATGAGCGGCGGCGGTTATAAAAGGGTATTTTGTGAACATCAGTCTGATTTTTTCAAAAAAAGAAAGCCCTCCGGAGAAGGCTTTCTCTTTCATTAATGAATTAAAGCGACTTTATCTCAACCAGCGCTTTTCTCTGGGCGCTCAGCTCAACCGCTTCGATTACGCGGCTGCATTCGACGCCGTCGCCGAAGCAGGGGGAAGTCGGGCGGTCGTTGGCTATCGACTCGACAAACTCATACAGCTCGTGAACGAAGGTGTGCTCATAGCCGATGACGTGACCGGTCGGCCACCACGCCTGCATGTAGGGATGGCCGCCTTCGCTCGCCTGAATCAGGCGGAAGCCCTGGAGTCCCGCCTCGTCGTCGGCGGAGTAGTATTGCAGCTCGTTCATCCGCTCGAAGGAGAATTTGAAAGAGCCCTTGTCGCCGTTGACTTCGATCGAGAGGTCGTTCTTGTGTCCCTGCGCGAAGCGGGTGGCTTCGAAAACGCCCATCGCGCCGTTTTCGAATTCGGCGATAAATGTCGTGCCGTCGTCGACGTCGACTTTGCCCATAGGGCCGCCGGAACCGGCGGAGGCGGAGAGACCCTGCATCGAGTCGGCGAGGGGGCGCTCCTCGATAAATGTCTTCTGCATTCCCATCACCGAGCGGAAGTCGCCGGCAAAGAAGCGGGCGAGGTCGATGAAGTGCGCGCCGAGGTCGCCGAGCGAGCCGGAGCCGCAGATATCCTTCTGAAGCCGCCATACGAGCGGGAAATCGGGGTCGATTATGAAGTCCTGGAGATATGACGCGCGGATGTGGCGGATTGCGCCTATCTTGCCTGTGTCGATAAGCTGTTTTGCCAGCTGCACCGCCGGGGCGAAGCGGTAGTTGAAGCCGATCTGCGCCTTGATTCCGGCCTTGTCGGCGGCTTCCTTCATCGCGCGGGCGTCGGCGAGATTGAGCGCCAGCGGCTTTTCGCAGAATACGTGCTTGCCTTCGGCCGCCGCCGCGATGGCGATCTCCTTGTGGGTGTTCGAGGGGGAGGTGATGTCGACCATGTCGATATCCGGGCGGCTGACCAGCTTTTTCCAGTCGGTCTCGCAGTCCTCCCAGCCGAATTTGTCGGCGGCGCGCTTCAGCCACTCGCCGTCCCGCCCGCAGATGGCTTTGCGGTTCAAGCCGACGCTGAGATCAAAGAACATCGGGAGCCGCGCGTAGGCGTTGGAATGCGCCTTTCCCATGAATTTGTAGCCGATAAGGCCGACATTAAGTGTCTTCATAGTTTACTTGCCTCCGTATTTTTATATTTTCGTTTTTTGGTTTCGGTTTTACATCGCCGCGTCTAATTTTGCGAATATCGCCGCGATTTCGGCGCGGGTGACGAGTCCGCCGGGTTTTAATGAGCCGTCGGGATATCCGCTTATCACTCCCGCCCCGACGCAGAGCGCGGCGTTGTCGGCCGCCCAGGCGGGGAGCTTGTCTTTGTCGGTGAAATCAATGGCGGCGGGGATTTTGTCTTTCAGAAGGGCGCCCAGCACCTGCATGACCTCTGCCCGGGTGATGTTGTCGGACGCCGCGAAAATTACGCCTTCTCCATCCCCGCGGCCGCGCATCAGCCCGGCGGAAACGGCGGCGCGGACATACGGCGTCGCCCATTCGGGACATTTGTCAGCGATTACGACAGACTCGTTATCGCCGAGTGACAGATAGCTTGTCAGCAGCTTTGCGAATTCGGCGCGAGTCAGAAGCCCGGCGGGGCGGTATTCGCGTCTGCCGCCGTCAATCTTGTATCCGTCCGCTATTCCCATCAGATGCGCTTTTTCGATGTATTCATAAGCCCAGCTGTCAGAAGTGTCGGCAAAGGTGCTGCCGGGTTCGAGGTATACGGCTTTGAGGGCGGAATAGGAGACGTATCTTGCCGCGTCGGCCGCGCTGTAAAGTACCCGGACGAAAGTCAGCGGCTGAGCGGCGGTTTTCGGGATTTCCGCCGTCAGAATCGTTTTTTTTGCGCGGTTCAGCGCCGCTTTCGGCTGATATTCGACGACGAAGGTATTTCCGCCGGCGTCGCGCAGTTCCGCCGCGAGAGAGGCGGCGTCAAGCGTGTCTGCCGTCACTTCAATCCCGCGCAGCCCGGGTTCCAGCCGGGAAGAGGCGGAGGAAAGCAGGTCGGTTCCGATGCCGAGGCTTATTTCATATTCTCCCGCCGCGCCGCCGGCGCCTGCTTCGGCTATGATTATGTCGGTGTCAACGCCGACGAGGTTGTAGTTGTTGTAGAGCTTGTATCTTGCCGCGTTGTCCGCCCTGACGATATATCCGTACCGCGACCAGTAAAGAATGTCTTCGGCAGGTTCGCCGCGGGCGCGTCCGGCGGTGTCGGGGCGCCAGGTCGGGTCGAGATCGGGGGTATAGCTGTCGCCGAAACTCAGGTCATCCGCATCGACGGCGCAGTCAAGCGCGTACCAGCTGCCCTGAGGGACAAGGTCGACCCAGCCGTCGAGCGCGGCGCGCTCCGACGAGGCTTTGAGAATCAGCCGGATCAGCCGGTCGGCTATCATTATCGTCGCCGATGCCGCCGGTATCTCGACATATCCTTCATAGCCGCCGGAACTCAGAGACGCGGTAATTTCGGCTTTGCCGGGAGTTCCCCCGGCCGTGAATGTCGAGCCGGAAAAGCTGCCGTAATTTTGGTTCACGCTGAATGATACTTCATCCGGATTCAGCAGCGTCCAGCCGGTCGAGGTGCGCAGGCGGCAGGTAAATTCGGCGCTGCCGCCGGGGAGCACCGCCGGATAGTCGGGTTCGATATGCAGGCGGAACTCGGCGCCGCCCGGCTTTTTGCAGAAGAGCAGCGCGTTGCTTATCTTGCGCTCGGCGCCGTCTTTCGGGATGTTTACCGGAACAAATCCCCGCGGGGTGTCGGCGGCTACCGTCGATGAGCCGCCGCCGTCAAGGTTGAGAGCGTTTATACAGCCCAGAGACTTCATCGTTTCGGCGAGCTGCGCGAGGGTAAGTCCTTCCGCTTTCTCCGGCAGTTTTCCGTCGCAGGAGAAGAAGACAACGCCGCCGTCGGGGCGGATGCCTACCGCCGTGCGGGGGTTCTTTTCCTTTTCATGGTCTTCGTCGGTGAGGTTTTCGTCAAAACAGCCGTTTACAAGAAGCTCATCCCCCCCGCCGAAAGCGAAAGAAATGAAAGAATTATTTGAAACAGAGGCGGGGGAGCCTCCGCCGAACCCAAATCCGCTTTCCTGCGGCAGGCCGTCGACGTCGATGTTTATCGAAACTTGATCGCCGGCTTTCAATGATGAAAAGAGCGGGTCGGAAAAAGCCGCGCTGTCGTTTGCTATCGAAAGCACCGCGCAGCCGGGGGTCAGCGGGGTGTCGGTTACGTCGTTGTCGACGCGCAGCACGACGCCCTGAATCGTCGAGTTTAGGTAAAAGCCGGTCTGTCCCGTCTGAATCACGATTTCGCGGGAGGGCTGCTCCGAGTGGGTGGAGTCGCCGTATTCGGTGTTTAGCAGATAGGCGCCGTACACGCCGGGGAATTTATTCAGATGGTCGATTTTCGCCGCCATTCCGCCGGATGAGATGGTTATCCTCGAAGAAAGACCGTATATGCCCGCGTCGCCGGCTGATGTGACGACAAAAGATTTCCCCTCGCCGCTTGAGAGCAGGATGTTGTCTTTTATCGAAATGCCGAGCGGAACTCCGGTCTTCATCGAGAAGAAATCGAGATTGATTCCGGCGACAGGCCACGCCGCCTGCGGGTTTGTCATCTTCTCGGTTTCCGCCATCGAAGTAAGGGTCTTGCGGCCGTATACCGAGCCGCCGTGCGTATAGACGGCGGATATGCCGTATGAGCGCGGGTCCCAGGAGAGCGCCCAGCCCCGCAGCGTTTCGCCGGGAGTTTCGTTTTCCGGGTTCCAGGCGTATATCCGGCTCATGGTAAGTCCGTCCGAGAGCGTTTCGCTGTTTATAAGCGACTCCTTATAGCAGCCGAAGCCGCCGGCGGGGTCATAAAAGGCAGACGATGCAAAGGGTATCGCAGATAATATAATTAATATCGAGAGCAGCAGCGAGAGGGGTTTTTTCATTGAAAGATCCTTTTGAAGCGGTCGGTATAGTATTGAACGTTCTCCCATTTTGCGTCGGGCGGGAGGCGGTGGTCGGGGCAGGGGATGAATCCGCCGAGGTCGATCTGCGCTTTCAGCCGCTCAAGTTCGGCGTCAACGTCGGAATAGTCGCCGGCGAGGATCAGCTTGTTCATGCCGCCGACGCCGCGGAGCTCTCTGCCGTATTTTTCCCGCCAGGGGATAATGGTCGCCTCCCAGGTGCCGTATTCGATCGGGAACATTATATTTACGCCGTTTTCAAGCCAGATCGGCACCAAAAGATCGATGTCGCCGTCGCAGTCGAGGGAAGACAGCTCGCAGCCGTGCTTTGCAAGCAGGTCTGTAAGGCGGCGGTAGTGCGGGCCGACAAATTCGGCGAAGATATCCGGCTTTACCAGCGGGCCGTTTTTATAGCAGATATCCTCCCAAAAATGACCGAAGTCGGGGCGGATTCCGGCGCCTAAAACCGCTTCCAGGTTGGTGTAGCAGACGTCGGCGACGGCGTTTATCAGGTCGGCAAAAAGTTCTTCGTCGTCGTAATAAAGGTAGGAAAGCGCTTCGACTCCGAGCATGTCGCGGATGCAGCCGTAAAGGGAGCCGACGTGGACTCCGAAAGGCCGGTCCTGTATCTCGTCCTGCCTTGCCGCTACCTGCTTTAAATGCTCAAGGTTGTAGCGGGCGGGGGAGGGCTGCAGTTTCGGAAGAT
>DUUJ01000093.1 GCA_012841635.1 Clostridiales bacterium
ACCGGCACCGCGCTCCAGCCGTGGCAGAGACTGCCTGCGTCGCCGAAGGCGTATCCGCCGTCGATGGTCTCCCAGAAGGTCGTCGCATTCCGGTAAAGCATATATCCGAATACCCGCGCAATGTCGGCGAATACCTGCTTTGCATACTTCTCCGGGCGGCGCATCAGCGCTTCGTATTTGTATACAATATGCGATATCGTGAGAGGATGCATCTCTTCGCTGTCCGGCGGTACCGGGGAAAGCCCCGACTCAACTCCGCCGACCGTCCGGCTGAGGATAGAAAGACAGCTTTCAAGACGATCACCTTTTGCCACTCCGCAGCAGACGGCGAGCGCCTGGCTGAGTTCGGCTTTATGTTCAAGCCTGCCGTCGCGCAGATAGGTGAAATATTCTTTCTTTGCGTCGTCCCAGAAGACGCGGTTGATAGCCGTGTTAATACTTTCATGCAGCGCAGCGAATTTATCGGCGTCGGAATCGCCCAGCTCCCGGCAGATATAAGCCATTCCGTCCGCCGCCATTGAGAAAAAGGCGTTAAGCGGCAGCGCATAGACTTCTTTATCGGGTCTGCTTTCTCCGGAAAGCCCGGTCATCCATTCGAAAAAGTCCCAGTAGCGGCTGTCGTCTTCGAATTTGCGGACAAGTCCGTTTTCGCCGATCCGCGCTTCAAACGTCGCGCAGACACGCTTGAGTGCCGGCAAAATTTCTGAAAGAAAGGCTTTATCTCTGCTGTGGCGCAGATATTCGGCCGACTGCAGCGGGAATATCGCGTTGAAAGAGGGAATAGTCCTTACAAATCGCGAGGGCGCGCAGATATCGATAAGTCCGTCCTCCCGGACGCCGAGAGCAAACAGCTTAAGCGAGCCGCGGACAAAATCGGTTTCGCCGAAAGCGTAATAACCGAACAGCATCTGATTGCGGGAATCCATGTTGTAAAGCGCCTGCTCCCGCCACGGGCTGTCCTCGTAATGCTCGTGCATGCACATCAGCAGCGTCCGTTTTGAAACTTCGGCTATCCGGTTGTGCAGATTGTCCGAGCATATAAACTTGCCGGACATATCAAGCGGATAGTCGGTTTCTTTGATGCCTAAATACCTGACTTCGACTTCTTCCTCACCCGAGAAGAAAAACACCTGCATATATCTCAGTCCGAGACGCCGTATCGGCCAGATAAAGCGGTTATCTCCTTCGTGAGCCATATACTCGGCGGCAAAACACCGCCCGCCGACAGATGAGCGGACGCGGCAGTCGTCCAGATGCTCGCCCCAGGTAATCATAACCTTCGTCTTTGATTTTACCGTGAAATCAAGCGAAAGCAGGCCGGCGCTCTGCTCGCCGAGGTCGGCAGTTACATAAACGCCGCTGTCACGTCCCCGGCAAATCATCTTCCCGGGCAGAACCGGTCTCGGAATAATGCATTCATATCCGAGATATGCGCTCATCAGCTCGTCCGCCATGTTCCGGGGATTTGCTTTTCCGGCGATAAAGGGACCGCGGCAAAGTACAACTGCTTTCTTTTCCGGGGTAAGCATCAGCTTCTTTATCGGCCGCGGCACAAGCGTCGCGGCTTTTTCTATCTCACGAGCGGCCGACATCTCGGGAGGCGGAAGGGTAGAGTCGTAAACAAAGCTCCAGCCGATTTGTCCGGTCACATAAGAAACGCCCTCTCTTTTCCAGCGCGAATCGGCGCCGCAAAGCACCTCGCTGCCGCTTGACGCGATGAGTTTTCCGTCAGAGTAAAGCGAGAAAATAAGCCCCGCCGGCTCAACGCGGTAGGAAAAGGTGTCGATCCCGTACCAGGTGCAGAGGATGTCGAGGCGGTTGTCTCCGTCCTTTGCTGCGCGGGAAATGTCGAGTTCGTCATATGTCTTGTATTCCGGGAAATCTCCCCACTGTCCCCAGTCGAGAAATTCGCCGTTCAGATAAACGGCATACTGCGAGTCGACGGAAAGCGAGAGAGTAAGCTTTTCGCCCTCCGACGCCTTAAACGGCAGCGAGAACAAAACATACTGATTCGGCTCGGATTTATCCGCCC
>DUUJ01000094.1 GCA_012841635.1 Clostridiales bacterium
AACGGCGCTCAAGCGCGGCGTCTTTTTCTATATGCCGGCGGTATTCGTCTATGGTAGTGGCGCCGATTACCTGTATATCGCCTCTTGAAAGGGCGGGTTTCAGGATATTTGCGGCGTCTACCGCGCCCTCGGCCGCTCCGGCGCCGATGATGGTATGTATCTCGTCGATAAAGAGAATGAGATCTTTATTCGCTTTGACCTCGTTCATCATGCTCTTCATCCGCTCCTCGAATTCGCCGCGGTATTTTGCGCCGGCGACCATCGAGCTGATATCGAGCGAGATTATCGATTTTCCGGTCAGGGTATCGGGTATATCGCCCGAGGCAATACGCTGAGCCAGTCCTTCTACCACGGCGGTCTTGCCGACTCCCGGCTCGCCTATCAGGCAGGGATTGTTTTTGGTGCGTCTTGAGAGTATCTCTATCACACGCTCCGTTTCGCTTTCCCGACCGATTATCGGATCAAGCTCGTCTTTTTTAGCCATATCGGTAAGGTCGCGGGCGTATTGCTTCAGCGTCGGGCTTTTTGCAAGCGCCGGAGAGTCTGAGCCGTAATCGGTTTTCTGCCCGGCATCCTGCCCGATTTCCTGTTCGTTTATCGCCTTCTCGGCGGTTCCTCCGGATTCTTTCAGGTAAGCGGTTATCTCTTCTTCGAGTTCCTGCGCGGATACCCCGAAATTTCCGAGTGTTTTGACCGCTTCGCAATCGGTTTCGCCGAGCATGGCAAGCAGGATGTGTTCGGTGCCTATATATCTCTGACCGTTTTTAACTGCGTGCATCGATGACATCTCTATCATCTTCTTTGTGCGGGGAGTCATGTCGTTGAACCCGACGGTTGTCTGATGCCTTCCGGTTCCCAGCGTCGCTATCATATAATCTCTTGCGTTTTCATGGGCGACGCCGTGTTTTTCAAGCAGCTTTGCAGCCGCCGATGTCTTCTCCGCGAGCAGTCCGAGCAGGATATGCTCCGAGCCGACATATGAATGACCCATCTCTCTTGCGGCATACATCGCGCGGTTGAGCGCGTTCTGAGCCGCTTGTGTAAAGCTGATTATTGCCATAATTTTTTATTTATTAATATGGGACTCCACCCCCATGTTCTTCAAATTGTGATTTTCTATACTTCTGAAAAAATGTGATTTTTTGTTTATGCTTATTTATTTTCTTTCATAACTGCGAGGACGAGGCGGCGCATCAGATTCGCGCGGCTTTCGTCGTCCGCGGCGGCGGAAATTGCGATAAGCATCAGCTTTCGTTCCCGCCGGCTGATAAAACCGGCGCCGTCGAGATTGTCGATATAAGCCGCCGCGGATCTTGCGTCGATTTCGTCGCCTATGGCGCAGAAAAAGTGCATAAGATATTCATCCGCGCAGATTTTGCGGCGGATTATCCTCACATAGCCGCTGCCGCCGCGCCTGCTTTCGACGAGATAGCCCCGCTCGGGGGTGAATCTTGAGCTGATAACGTAATTTATCTGGCTCGGCACGCAGCCGACCTTCGCCGCAAAATCGTTGCGGCGGATGACAAGCATCCCGCCTTCCTCCTCAAGCATCCGCTCAAGAATTGCCGCAACTCTGTCGGAAATGCCCATACCGAATCCCCGCCTTTCTTTTGTATTACTGTTACTATTATACACCATAAGTCAAAGAAAGTCAAGGTCAAAATCGGATTTTTCGATCAATTCACAATTTATGCATTATAATACATAAATTCAAGGTTTTCAGACCCGGCAGATAATTGCAGAAGCCTTTGTAATTTGACAGCTCTTATCAAACTTTCACCGTGTCATACCCTTCGTGTTTTTATGCATTGTGCACTTAAAATCAATCTATTATTTGTGTGATTTGTTCATTAATTTTTGATTTACATTATGTTAGAATTAACTTATCGGCATTACAATTAAAAAATGAAACGGAGGTTTATCTTACATGAAAAGACTTCTTGCAATCACCGTGGCTGCCATGCTTTTCGCGGCTCTGCTCATTCCGTCTTTCGCCGAGCAGATATCCGGCGATGTTTTAAAGGGCACGCCTATTCTTGACGGCGTTCTGGATGAGATATACACCCAGTCCGCCTCCGCAACCCTCGACAATCCCAACTTCTATATGTGGGGCGACTGCGAGGGAACCGATACCACCGGTACGGTTTATTATCTCTGGGACGAAAACTATCTTTATGTCGCCGTCGATGTGACCGACTCGACAATACTGCCCTCCATTGACGAAGGGGTATGGCAGCATGACTGCGCCGAGCTCTGGTTCACCGATGAAGATCTCGTCTTTAAGATTCACGCATCCTGGGACGGCGATTTCTTCCTCGGCGGTGACGGCGACGGCGACACTCCTTTTGATTTCGACAAATCAAAACACGCCGAAGCCAAAAAACCGGACGGCACCGGCTATATTGTTGAGGTTGCCCTTCCGATGAACAATCTCGCCGCCGGACGCACCTTCGATTCCTCCCTCCAGATCAACGATATCATAACCGAAGACTACCAGAACGGAACCGCTTCCGGCTCTCAGGCGCGTGAATTCACCTACACCCTTTCCGCAAAAGAGGCAACTCCTCCCGTTATCGAAACCGAGCCGCCGGAGACCGAACCGCCGGCGCCCGAACCTGCTCCCGAGCCTGAAGCTCCCGCACCGATAGCCGAACCGGCGCCCGAAGCCGCGGCTCCCGCCGCTCAGACCGGCAACTCCGCCGCGATCGTTATTCTTGCGATTGCCGCCGCCGCAGGCTGCGCAGTTATCGCAAAGAAAAGATAATTGCTTAAAGCTTTATGGCAAGCCGCCCCGCGGGGCGGCTTGCCGGTTCTGTGTCGATATGTTTAGCTTTTTTATTTCTTTTCTTTTTTAACCTAAACCGGGTCATATCTATTGACAACGCAGATTTTACAAGAATTTTATCAAATACGGATAGCAAAAAAGGTATAATGTGTTATAATAGATATGGTTTCTTTGATAATTATAAATTTCATTTCGGAGGAAAACATGAAAAAACTTGCTTTGTTACTCGCGTCGCTTCTGATCGGCGCAATGTTTGCGACAGCCGCGTATGCTTCCGCGGGCGGAGATCTGCTCGCTTCCGCCGATGTCCATATGTCCTTTGAGAACGGCATTAAGGACGACAACGATAATTATAAGATAATCTCCGACGGAAATACGCCTGTTGTCGCAGGTAAATTCGGCAGCGGCGTCAACTGCCAAGGCGGCGTGAATTACCTTACGGTCGACGGCTGGAAATTCGGCGCCGATTCCTTTACCTTCACAGCATGGATCATCTGCAACGAACGCGATTCGGATGCGGATCCTGCGATCGTCGGCTCGAAATACTGGGATTCCGGAAGCAACATAGGGTGGGTGCTCTCAGCCCGTGATAACGACTGGAAATACAACGCAAACTCCGAAACCGGTCAGCGTACCGACTTCGAATACAGCTACTACGATTCACCTCTTGAAGACGTGAATGGCGTCTGGTATCATATAGCAGTCGTTGTTGACCGCGCAAAAGAAGTATACACCCTTTATGTAAACGGCGTTTCTCAGGGTGAAACCGATTTCAGCGATAAAGGTCATGCCGGCGAAACCTACGATGACGAGGGAAACGGATATACTTTCAATATCGGCGACGATGGCTCCGGAATATATAACTCCAAATTCACTTTCAATTTCGATTACGATGAAGTCGCCGTATTTAAAAGAGCGCTCACGGCAGATGAGGTAATCGCGATCTACGAATACGATCCCATCGCCGATCTTGCGGTCGAGGAAGTTCCCGTGGCCGAAGAAGCTCCTGCTGCCGAAGCTCCCGCTGCCGAAGCTCCGGCTCCTGTTGCCGAAGCAGCTCCCGCTGCCCCCGCTGCCGCCGCTCAGACCGGCAACTCCGCAGCGATCGTTATTCTTGCGCTCGCCGCCGTCGGCTGCGCAGTTGCTGCAAAGAGAAGATAACAGACAATAACAATACTTGCAAGAAAATCCGTCCTGCGTTCTGCGGGGCGGATTTTTTATTTTCGGCAATTTTTTTCGTTATTCACAAAATGTTTATTGACATTCGATAAATACGGGTGTATAATATTATCGTTAAACGATAAATAACTCGAGGTGATATTCATGAACGACACGGTTCGGATAACTTCAGGCAACGCAGCGGAGACTCCCTCCGCAGTTTATGCGGAAAGCGGGGCGGTTCAGACAGATTCACAAGCCGACAAGAAAAAATCAGGGTTCTGCGCGGGAGACACGGCGGCGGCGCTTGTCTCTCTTCTGCTCGGCTGGCTTTTCTGCCGCTCCTTTCTTTTCGGCGGCGCGGCGCTCGGTTCGGCGATTTTTACGCTTGCGGCTTATGCGCTGGGGCTTGTCTGGCTGAAACGCGCGGATAAACTGAGCGCGAGGAATATCGCCCTCTCTCTGCCGCTGCCGGTATACGCGGCGGCAATGCTGACAAACGCAAACGAAACGATGAGATATTTCGCCGGATTCTGCGCGATGATATATTATGTCGTCTGGCTCGCATCCGCATTTTCGGCCGGGAAAAACGGCGATATTATCAAAGCGAAGACAGCCGTAAAAGCATTATTTATCTCGCCGTATACGAGGTTCGGGAAAGTCTTCGGCGCGATATCTCAGGTAGGACGGGGACAGCTCAGGCTCGTCGGAGCGGCGATTGCCGGGCTTGCGGCGGCTGTTGTACCGCTTTGTTTTGTCATGACGCAGCTTTCCGGCGCCGACGAAAAATTCGGAAAACTCACCGAAAAACTGTTTGACGGAATAAGCGAGCGGGCGGTTATAATCCTGATATCGCTTATGCTCGGAATACCGGTTGCGATGTATATCTTCGGCCTGCTCTTTTCTTCCCGCGAAGGAATTTCGGTATCGGACAAGCCGGGCAAAACGCTGCCCGCGGTATTCGGCGTCTTCCTCTGCGCGCCGGTATTGCTGGTTTACATCGTTTTCTTCGCGACTCAGATTCCGTATTATCTCTCGGCTTTCGGCGGGCGGCTGCCGGAAGGATACAGCATGTCGAGCTACGCAGTCAAAGGATTCTTCGAGCTGACACGGGTTTCGGCGCTGAACGGAATTTTATGTCTCATATTATTGAAGACCGACGCCTCCGCAAAAGCTTCCGAGATAACCCGGCGGGCGCTTGTGACCTTGCTCGGCGTGTCGGCGCTTATGCTGCTTGCGACGGCGGCATCGAAGCTTTATCTTTACACCGAATCATACGGACTTACCCGCCGGCGGGTATACGCTGCATACGCGATGGTATTTATCGCCGCTTTATTTGTCGCGGTTCTGCTCCGGCAGTATATCAGCCGTATCGATCTGTTCGCCGCGGCCGTCGCGATATCGGTTGCCGTAAGCTTTGCCGCAGTATTGCCGGATATCGACGGCGTAATCGCAAAGAGTCAGGTCGATCGCTGTATCGGCGGCAAGCAGGCTGAACTTTATGAGCTTGATTCGCTTTCGAACAGCCCGAATGTCGAACGGGAGCTTTTGCGGCTTTATTCATCCGAGCAGATAAGCGAAAGTCTCAGGGAAGACTGCCGCGCCTGCCTTGAACGGCGCTCTTATATTTTGAACGACACATCCGGCGTATCTTATATCTACGACTTCAACATATCCGAAGCCGTCTCGGCGGGGGTGCTCAAAGAAAACGGCTTCTGACCGCCGTTGTAACAATTATATGAATGATCCGGGATTTTCATTATCAGCGCTTGAAATTCTGCGGGATTTGTGGTATAATGTAATGTAATTTCACACACGGCAAATATTCGGTCCGGCGCGTAATACAGTACCAGCGCACCGGCTTCGCCGTGGTGGATACAACCGAAGGAGGACATAAATTAATGTCTATTGTTACTATCAAACAACTGCTCGAGGCAGGCGTCCATTTCGGACACCACACCCGAAGATGGAACCCGAAGATGGCGGAATACATCTTCACCGAGCGCAATGGTATCTACATCATCGACCTGCAGAAGACCGTCCGCAAGTTCAACGAGGCGTATATGTTCGTCCGTGATCTTTCCGCCGCAAACGGCACCATTCTCTTCGTCGGAACGAAGAAGCAGGCTGCAGACGCCATCAAAGAAGAAGCCCAGAGATGCAACCAGTACTATGTTAACGAGCGCTGGCCGGGCGGAATGCTGACCAACTACAACACCATCCGCAAGAGCATTTCCCGTTTCAACAGCCTTATCAGAATGCAGGAAGACGGCACTTTCGATCTGCTTCCGAAAAAGGAAGTCGCCGCTCTCGTAAAAGAGATGGGCGACCTTGAGCGCGACTACGGCGGAATCAAGGATATGCCGGGACTTCCGTCCGCGGTATTCGTAGTCGACCCGCACAAGGAGCGCAACGCCGTTCTTGAAGCCCGCAAACTCGGCATCCCGGTAATCGCCATCGTCGACACCAACTGCGACCCGGATGAGATCGACTTTGTTATCCCCGGCAACGACGACGCTATCCGCGCAATCCGGCTCATCAGCTCGGTTATCGCCGACGCGGTTCTTGAAGGACGCCAGGGCGAGCAGCTTGATGCCGCCGAGGCCGAGATCACCGCCGCAGAAGAGGAGCAGGACGCAGAAGCCGCCGCAAAGGCAAGAAGATAAGCTCCGCCACACAAAACTGTTGAAAGGATATATATAAAATGGCAATTTCCGCAAAAGACGTAGCCGAACTGCGCAGAAAAACCGGCGCGGGCATGATGGAGTGCAAGAAGGCGCTCACCGAATCAAACGGCGATTTTGACGAGGCCGTCAAATATCTCCGCGAAAGCGGCGTAGCCGTTGCCGCGAAGAAAGCCGACCGCATCGCCGCCGAAGGCAGAGTCGACATTCTGACCGAAGGCGATGTAACCGCAATGGTCGAGATCAACACCGAGACCGACTTCGTCGCCAACACCGACACCTTCAAGGCATTCGTAAAAGACGTGCTCGCCGCAGCGATAAAGAACCGTCCCGCCGACCTTGACGCTCTGCTCGCTGGCAAGATGAACGACACTCAGACCGTCGGCGAAGCTCTTACCGAACAGATCGCCAACACCAAAGAAAACATCAAGATCCGCCGCTTTGTATTGGTTGACGGTCTCGTTTCCACCTATATCCACGGAAACGGCGTTACCGGCGTTATAGTCAGCTTCTCGGGCGACGACGCCGCGCTTAAGTCGGAAGGATTCGACGAGTATTCGAAAAACGTCGCTCTCCAGGTCGCAGCGATGAACTGCCTCTACCTCGACCGCGATCATGTGCCGCAGGCAGCCATTGACGACGAAAAAGAAGTCATCATGAGAACCATTAAGAACGACCCGGCAAACGAGAAAAAACCGGCCAACATTATCGAAAAGATGGCTACCGGCCGCCTCGGCAAGTTCTTTGAGACTTACTGTCTCGTCGACCAGGTCTATATCAAAGACGATTCGCTCACCATCGCTAAATACACCGACGCTGCCGCGAAGGCTCTGGGCGGCGCTCTGAAGATAGAAGGCTTTGTCCGTTTCGATAAGGGCGAAGGGCTTGAAAAGCGTAGCGACGACCTCGCCGCCGAAATCGAAAAACTCGTAGGCAAAATTTAATCTTTAAAAATCTCTTCCGCTTCTGTCCTGCCCCGATTCTCGCTTTATGCATAAAATCGGAGCGGGACACACCTTCGCGGAGGAGGTTTTTAAATTCTGTCAACACCCGCGTCGGCGGCAAAACCTTTGTCTTTTGAAAATAACTGTAAAATTTGCCGTTTCCGTCTTTACAAAACAAGTTTTTTATTGTATAATTCATGTAATTAATCTGTCCGGAAAGGTATGGTGCTCTTTTATGGCCTCTATTGACAATGTTAGCTCAAAGGCGAGGTATCGCCGGATTCTGATAAAACTTTCGGGAGAGGCGCTCGCGTCCGGCGGCAGAGACGTGCTGAATCACGACATCGTCTTCCAGATATGCCGCGAGATCAAAAACGTCTCCGATATGGGAGTCCAGGTCGGTATCGTCGTCGGCGGAGGCAACATCTGGAGGGGACGTCAGGGTGTAAAGATGGACCGCACCCGCGCCGATCACATGGGGATGCTCGCGACCACGATAAACGCGCTGGCTCTCGCAGACAGCTTCGATCAGCTGGGAGTCGAAAGCCGCGTTATGACCGCGATCGAGATGAAGCAATTCGCCGAACCGTATATCCGCAACAAAGCGGTGCATCACCTCAACAACGGACGGATCGTTATCTTCGGATGCGGAATCGGCAACCCGTTTTTCTCGACCGACACCGCCGCGGTAATGCGCGCCGCCGAGATAGGAGCCGATATTGTCATGCTCGCAAAGAACGTCGACGGCGTCTACACCGCCGATCCGCGCAAAGACCCGACAGCCGTAAAGCTCGACACCGTCGATTATAAATATATAATCCAGCACGAGCTGAGGGTAATCGACTCAACCGCCGCAAGCTTTTCCAAGGAAAACAACATACCCCTTCTGATTTTCGGACTCGATAATCCCAAGAACATAGAGCGCGCGGTCTTGGGCGAAAAGATCGGAACACTGGTCATCGCTCCCCAAAACTGAACCGCAAAAACCCGCCGGACGGGGAAATTCCGGCAATACACATCACTTTAAGACAAATTAAAAAAAGAGGTAAGGAAAATGAAGCTCGACACTACGGAATTTGAAGAAAAGATGGAAAAATCGGTCGCCGCATATGACCGTGAACTTCAGACGATCCGCGCCGGACGCGCCAATCCCGCCGTTCTTGACGACATAAGGGTCGATTACTACGGCGCTCCTTCGCCGATTCAGAACACCGCCAACGTCGTTGTGACCGATGCCCGCACCATCACCATCACTCCCTGGGAAACCAACATGCTCAAGGAAATCACAAAGGCTATCCAGGCATCCGACCTCGGCATTAACCCGACAAATGACGGCAAAAACATCCGTCTCGCCTTCCCTCAGCCGACCGAAGAGCGCCGCCGCGACCTGACAAAGCAGGTAAACAAGCGCGGCGAAGACGCCAAAGTCAATATCCGCAACATCCGCCGCGAGGCAAACGACAGAATCAAGGAAATGAAGAAGAATTCCGAGATGAGCGAAGATGAGCAGAAGGTCTCCGAAAAAGAGGTTCAGGAACTGACCGACAGATTCATCAAGAAGATCGACGAAGTCACCGCAGCCAAAAACGAAGAGATCATGGAGATCTGAGTCCCGGATATCTGCTTTTCGAACCGGTATTTTCATGTCTGAAAACAATATTAAAATCCCCCGGCACCTGGCATTTATTATGGACGGAAACGGCCGATGGGCCCGAAAGCGCGGCATGCCGCGCGAATACGGGCACAGCGTCGGAGCAAGGGTCTTCAAGGCTGTTTCCACCTACTGCCAGGACCGGGGCGTTGAATATGTTACGACTTACGCCCTTTCCACCGAAAATCTGAAAAACCGCAGCCGTCAGGAGCTGAACGCGATTTTTCTGCTTTTGAAGGAATATATCAAAGACGCGCTCGTAACGGCGCCCAAGCGCAACACCCGGGTGAAATTCCCGGGCGACCGATCCGCCTTTTCGCCGGAACTCATTGAGATGATGGACGAGGTCGAAGAAAAAACTTCCGGCTACAAATATCTGCTGAATATCGCCGTAAATTACGGCGGCAGGGATGAGATCGTCCGCGCCGTCAACCGGCTTATCGCGGGCGGATACAAATCCGTCACCGAAGATGATATCACCTCCGCCCTCGACACCGGAAACTGCCCGCCGCCGGATATGATAATCCGGACCGGATGCGAGCTGAGGCTGTCTAACTTCATGCTATGGCAGGCGGCATATTCGGAATTTTATTTCACCGACACCCTCTGGCCCGACTTCGGGGAAAAAGATGTCGACGCCGCGATCGAGGAATATTCGCGCAGACAGCGCCGCTTCGGCTCTGCTTGAATTTGCGGCAGAGCAAAAGTTCACGTTAGATAAGGAATAAGCGAGATGAACGATACGCCCGCAAAAAACACGTCTCCGGACACCTCTGAGCAAACGAAAACAAAAAAACCCGGTTCGACCAGAACGCGGGTTCTTACGGCTGTTGTCGCCTTCTCTCTGCTCATACCTTATTTTTATTTTTTGTCGGATACGATATTCCTGCCTATATTCTCGGCTGCCTGCTCGGTCGCTGCCGCATTTGAGCTCATGCGATGCATCGGGGTTCATAAAAACCTTGCCGTTGCCGTCCCGACATATCTTTTCGCCGCCGCATTGCCGATTTGCACCCGGATATCCGATATACAGACAAATTATCTCGGCTTTACCTTTGTCGCAGGATTTATATATGTCTTCTACCTGCTTTCCTGCGTCGTATTTTCGCCGACGCGGCTAAAGATCGAAGATATCACCTTGCTTGCTGTCATGATAGTCTACACGACCTTCGGAATGTCTTCCGTCGTATTGGTGCGCGACATCAAACACGGACAGTATCTCTTCTGGCTTATCTTTATGTCGGCATGGATGACCGATGCGGGAGGATATTTTATCGGCCGGCTTCTCGGCCGCCGCAAGCTCTGCGAACATATCAGCTCCAAAAAGACGGTCGAAGGAGCTTTGGGCGGCGTGCTGTTCTCAATTGTCACCTTCGTTGTTTACGCCCTGGTCATCGGCGCGATCTTTAATCTCAGGCCCAATTATCCGTTTATAATCGTCCTTTCCGTCGCCGTCGCCGTCGTATCTCAGCTGGGCGATCTCATCGCTTCGCTTGTGAAGCGTCATTACGGCGCCAAGGATTTCGGGAAAATGCTCCCCGGTCACGGCGGGATAATGGATCGCTTCGATTCGATATTCGCCGTCGCTCCGTTTATTTTCCTCATCTGCTCACATGTCGGCACGATATATGCGTTTTTCTTCTCATCGCCGATATCTTTTACCTTTTTCAACTGAATATAAAATCAATTCCGATAAATGAATTTAAACACAACCGCCGGCAGCACGGCCGTTATAGGCTCTACCGGTTCTGTCGGCTGCCAGACTCTTGAGGTCCTTTCTCACTTAGGGATCCGCCCCGCAGCCTTAGCCGCCAATTCGGATGCGGCGGGGCTTGAGCGGCAGTGCCGGCTTTACAGGCCCGACACCGCCGCGCTTTTTGATAAATCGGCTGCCCGCGACCTTAAAATCCGCCTTGCCGACACCGGCATAAAAGTTTTATCCGGCGCCGACGGCGTAAACGAAATTGCCGCGTCGGCCGATACCGTTTTCAATTCGGCGTCCGGCATAGCCGGGCTTGCCCCGACGATGGCGGCGGTGAAAAACGGACGTCTTTTAGCGCTCGCAAATAAAGAATCGCTCATCACCGCCGGAAATTTGGTCATGAAGACCGCAGCCGAAACCGGCTCATTTATACGTCCGGTCGATTCGGAACACAACGCGATCTGGCAATGCCTTGAAGCCGGCAATCCTCCGTCAAGGCTTATCCTGACCTGCTCGGGAGGGCCGTTTTTCGGATATAAAAAGGAGCAGCTCGAAAATATCACGGCGGAGGACGCGCTGCGTCATCCGACCTGGAGCATGGGCACGAAGATCTCGATCGACTCGGCTACGCTGATGAACAAAGGTTTTGAAGTCATCGAGGCGGCTTATCTGTTCTCGATGCCGACGGACAGAATCGAAGTCGTCGTTCACCGACAGAGCATCGTACATTCGATGGTGGAATTTTCCGACGGCTCGGTGAAAGCTCAGCTTTCCTGCCCGGATATGCGGCTCTGCATTATGTACGCGCTCAGCTATCCGCGCAGGGCAGACGGAGACGGACTTATCGAACGTCTCGACTTTACAAAAAACATGAATCTTGACTTTTCCCCGCCCGACACATCGGTATTCCGGCTTCTGCCGCTTGCCGGGGAGGCGATGAAGCGCGGCGGGGTGATCCCGGCTGTATTGAACGGCGCAAACGAGCGGGCGGTAGGGCTCTTTTTGGAGGGCAGGATATCCTTCCGCGGCATAACCGATTCGGTTGAAGCCGTTACCTCATCCTTCGAAAATTACCCGGCGGACAGCCTTGAAGCCGTTTATGCGGCTGACCTCGAAGCAAGAAAAAAGATCGACGAATATTTCAATATTTAAGATTATTCCGAATCAACAACGGGGGAAATAAACATGGGAGGCAAGAAAATCACCGTTCAAAGCAGCCGCATCTGCGTACATACCGATGGTGAAGAATTAATAAAACGCAGTTACAACGAACCGACGGGACTCAGGATGACCGAATACAAGAGCTTTGCGAGCGAATCCGACTTTTCCAACGGAAACTGGAAGCGCGAAAGCCCGGACAACGGCCGCACCTGGGGCGAATGGACCGACGTATACGGCGAGGTATTTCAGTATGTCGACGGAACCGACGCGGATGAAATACTCTGGTGCAACCGGGACCCGGATTTATATGATCCCAGAAGCGGGCGGTTCGTTACCTGCGGTATGCAGCGTTATTTTATAGGCGGTCATGTCGAAGCGTACCGCAAAGAATGGGGAGAGGGCGGAGACGACGTTCGCGACCATTGTTATCTCATATCCCAAAAGCCGGGGGAAGAGGCGGAATATCAGCTTCTCCGTTTTGAAGAATGCGACGAATACGATCTCGCAAATCCCCGCAACAGAGATTATCTTTACAAAAGCAACGCCTACTTCGGCGATATACGCTTCGCGTCAAACGGCGATCTTCTGATTCCCATAGGGGCTTCGATCGGGGCTTGCTGCCGGATACTCGGAATTGACGTCAATGAAGTCTTTCCTTCCTGCCCGCAGATAATGTGCGGCATGATTCTTGTGCGCGCGCGCTGGAACGGCAGCGCTTATGAATTGTCATACTCAAAGCCGGTCGTACTGAACGATCTGCAGAGCTCGAGAGGGGTATGCGAGCCGTGCGTGGCCCAGCTTACTTCAGGGCGAATAATCGTGGCTATACGCGGTTCGAATGTCCGGAGTCCTGCGTGGAAGACAAGAATCGACCCCTGCGCGCCGGGGTTCAAATGGTACTGCTGTTCCGACGACGGCGGCAGGACATTTTCCCCCATTATGCCATGGGTATTTGACACCCGCGAAGTCGTTTACTCGTCTGCGACCCTCTCGACGTTTTTCCGTTCAACCAAAAACGGACGCCTTTACTGGATCGGCAACGTTACCGACCCTCAAAAAACATACGGCAACTATCCGCGTTACCCGCTTCATATCTGCGAGGTGGACGAAAAATACGGCTGTCTTGTCAAAGATACGCTGACCGAGATAGACACACGGCGGGAGGGTGATTCCGAGCTGGTTCAGCTTTCGAACTTCTCTTTGCTTGAAAACAGAGAAACATTGAAACTGGAAGTACGGCTTGCCCGTATCGGCATGCATTCAATCCCCGGGGAAGGCCATGACCTTTATTCCGAAACATGGCTGTATGAGATTGATTTTCCTGTATGATAATGTTGGATTGAAAAATCAGGGGAAGAATTTTTCAAATATTTCGAATAAACATACAAAAACCGAAAAAGACAATTCGGGAGGCATATTATTTATATCCTTTTGGCGCTGCTTATCTTCGGCGCATTTATACTGATACACGAGCTGGGGCATTTTTTCTGGGCGAGGCGCTTCGGCGTCACCGTTATGGAATTTTCCATCGGCATGGGTCCGAAACTGATATCCAAAGTTTCGGAAAAGACCGGAACGCGGTGGTCGCTGCGGCTCTTTCCCGTCGGCGGATTTGTTTCGATGGCGGGCGAAGAAGAAGACTCGGACGATCCCAACTCCCTCGACCGCAAGCCTGTATGGCAGCGGGGAATGATAATGGCGGCGGGCGCGGCGATGAACCTGCTGCTCGGCGTGCTTCTGATGTGCGTCGTCTCGGCGACGGCAACCACTCTCGGCTCAACCAGGATCTACGGCTTTGCGAGCGAGGAAGCGAAGACGTATCTCTCCGGCCTTCGCGCCGACGACCGGATTATTTACGTCGGACGCGCCCGCGTCCATACCGCGACGGAACTGGTTTACGAGATTATGTACGGCGGCACAAAGCCGCTTGACATAACCGTCGAGCGGGACGGCGAGAGAATAGTGATCGAAGACGTCGAATTTCCGACTTTTACCGAAGCCGGGCTTACTTTCGGCAATGTCGACTTCTTTGTCTGGCCGGAGGAGAAAAACTTCGTCAATGTAGTGAAGCAGTCCTGGTTCAATTCGATGTCTTCGATGAAGATGATCTGGACTTCCCTCATCGATTTAATGCGCGGGAAATACGGTCTTGACGATATGTCGGGGCCGGTCGGGGTCACGACGGCGATATCCGAAGCGGCGGACGAGGGGGCTTACGACCTTTTATATCTCTGCGCCGTGATATCGCTCAACCTCGGCATTTTTAATCTTCTGCCCTTCCCGGCGCTTGACGGCGGGCATATTCTCTTCCTGATAATCGAGCTTATCCGCCGCAAGCCGGTGCCGAGAAACATACAGGGATACATCAACATGGCCGGGCTCGCGCTGCTGCTTCTTTTGATGGTCGTCGTCACATTCAAAGACATTCTTAAGCTGATAAATTAAGATGGCAAACAACGAATACAAGAGGCGGAGCTGCCGTTCGGCAACCGTCGGGACGGTTAAAATCGGCGGAGGCGCGCCGGTCTCCGTCCAGACGATGACGAACACCGATACCCGCGACACCGATGCAACCATTAATCAGATAAAATCGCTTTATTCCGCGGGAGCGGATATTATCAGGCTTGCCGTTCCCGACAATGAAGCCGCCGAAGCTTTCGGCAGGATAAAGAAAGCGCTGCCGGACGCGCCGCTTGTCGCCGACATTCATTTCGATTACCGCCTTGCTCTCGCCTGCGCCGAGTCGGGCGCGGACAAGATACGCATTAATCCCGGCAACATAGGCGGCGAAGACAATGTCCGCAAAGTCGCCGACGCCTGCCGGCGGCGGGGTATTCCGATACGCATCGGAGTGAACGGCGGTTCGGCGGAAAAGTCAATCGTCGAGAAATACGGCGGCGTCTGCGCCGAAGCGCTGGCGGAAAGCGCCTTATATCACGCCAGGCTGCTCGAAAACTGTAATTTTGAAGATATAATAATCGCCGTCAAAGCGTCCGACGTGCCGACGACGATAAAGGCAAACCGGATATTGGCGGAAAGCTGCCCCTATCCGCTGCATATCGGCGTTACCGAAGCCGGAGGGGAATATTCCGGCATCATAAAAAGCGCCGCCGGTATCGGAACGCTGCTTTCCGAGGGGATCGGAGATACCATCCGCATCTCGCTTACCGCGGCGCCCGAAAAAGAGGTCAGGGCGGGAATCGAGCTTCTCCGCGCGCTTTCGCTGAGAAGCGGTCCCGACATAATCGCCTGCCCGACCTGCGGACGGACGAAGATAGACCTCATCGGCATTTATGACGAATTCTGCCGCCGCGCACCGGCAGAGATTCCCGGATTTTCTTCGCTTGACATAAGCATCGCTATTATGGGGTGCATAGTCAACGGTCCCGGCGAGGCTTCCCGCGCCGACATCGGGCTTGCCGGCGGCAGCGGACGCGCCGCAATCTTCTCGCAGGGAAAAACGCTTATGACGGTCGAGCAGGAAAAAGCGGTGGACGCCCTGATCGACGAAATAAAACGCCGCTATCCGGCGAAATAAACACACGTAACAACGCTGTGCGTGACAAAGCGGTTCCCGCCTGTCACGCTGATTTTTACAACAGGCTTTGATATGGCAGACAAAAAACAAAACTCGCATCAGAAAAAGGATTTTTCCTTTTATTTTCCCCGATACGCTCCCGATCCCGAACTGCGGCCGGTGACCGACGCGGCGCAGGATATTCGCATACGCTGCGACCGGGAGAAAAAAATAGTCGAGATTACAGCCTCCTTCGGCTGCATTTTTGATAAAAACGAGCTTTACGCAGTCGAAGACGGGATAAAAGAGGCTTACGAACTGAATATCGTCCGGCTGATGCCGCGATATCCGGGGAAGCTTTTTTCTCACGCTTATCTGCCGCAGATAATAACCGAGCTTTACCGGATAGGCTCTGTTTCCCGCGGTTTTTTCGACAACTATGAAGCATACTGGGACGGCGATATTCTTGAAATCGATGTGTATTGCTGCAACGGAGGGATCGAGCTGCTCTGCGGCGCCAACACCCCCGAATTGATTTCCGGTATCATCCGTTCCGAATTCGGACTTGATTATAAGGTGGAGATACGGCAGAACGAAAACTGGCAGCAGAACAGCGAAGATTTCGAACAGTCGATAATCGATCAGGAAAAACGATTCTGCAGCGATGTCTCCGCCGCTATCGCAAGAAATGCCGAAATTGCCGCCGCCGAAGCCGAAAAGGCGGTAAAAAATGAGGCGGGCAAGAACGATATGTCAAAACTGTCCCGGGTAAGCACGCTGAACCCGGAGGAGCATATATATCGGGAGCTTGATAACGGAATCGTTAAAATCGGATTTCTGACCCTTGACATCTCCGGGGCGAAGGCGGTGTTCGGCTCGGAGTTTGACCTTTCCGAACCTGACCCGATAAGAAGCCTCACCGAACCGAAACGGAACGCCGTCGTTTACGGAGTTGTCTTCAACCTGGACTCAAAGCCGCTCCGCCGCAGCGATAAAACGGCCGCGACATTCAACATCACCGACAAGGACGCCTCACTCCGAGTAAAGCTGATAGCAGAGCAGGCAAAGACCGACGAGCTGATGAACGCCGTATCCGAAGGCGACGCAGTGGCGCTCCGCGGCTCGCTCAGGAAAGACGACTTCGACAAAGAACTGATTTTAAATCTTTCCGACGTGATGAAGCTGAAATCTATCGGGCGCACCGACGACGCCCCCGAAAAGCGGGTGGAACTGCATCTTCATACGCAGATGTCGACGATGGATTCGACGATACCGCCCGACGAAGCCGTCAAGCTCGCGAAAGCCTGGGGACACAAGGCGGTTGCGATAACCGACCACGGCAACGTTCAGGCGTTCCCGATAGCGATGGAAGCGGCGGAAAAGATCGGCGGAATCAAGGTCATTTACGGAATGGAGGGCTATTTCGTCGACGACACCGCAAGGGCGGTCTACGGCGAATGCGACGAGTCGCTCGACAATGAATTTGTCATTTTCGACATAGAAACGACGGGGCTTTCCCCGCTTCATGACAAGATAACCGAGATCGGCGCCGTGCTGATGCAGGACGGCGAAGTGAAAAGCCGTTTCTCGACATTTGTCGATCCGGAGCGTCATATCCCGGAAAATATCACGGCGCTTACGAATATCACCGACGAGATGGTTTCGGGCGCGCCGAAAGACTATGAGGCGGTCAAATCCTTCCTTGACTGGGCGGGAAACCGGCTGCTTATCGCTCACAACGCCAACTTCGACACCAGCTTTATCCGCAGGGTCGCCGACGATAACGGAATTGAGTTTTCGAATCCCTATCTCGACACCGTCGCGCTCTCAAGGTTTATCAACCCGGAACTTCAAAATCACCGGCTTGAAACGCTGGCGGAATATTTCACCATGGGCGATTTCGACCATCACCGCGCCGACGCAGACGCCGAAATGCTGGGGCTGATCTTCAGCCGGATGTGCGAAAAACTCCGCCGCGAAGGAATAACCGATCTCGGCGCGATGCAGCGGGTAATGTCGGATAAAGCCGACCCGCTGATGCTCCGCCCGCATCATATTATAATTCTTGTTAAAAACCTGACCGGACTTAAAAACCTGTATAAGCTGGTTTCGAGGTCATATCTCGACTATTTCTACCGAAATCCGCGTATACCGAAGACATTGCTTGACGAGTACCGGGAGGGGCTGATACTCGGCTCCGCCTGTCAGGCGGGAGAGTTTTTCTCGGCGCTGATGGACAACCGCTCGGAAGGCGACCTTATCAAAATCGCGAAATACTACGATTATATCGAGGTGCAGCCGCTTGCCAACAACCGATTCCTGATAAACGAGGGAAAAGCCTCCGGCGAAGAAGACCTGATGAAGCTGAACCGCCGGGCGATCGATATCGCCGACAAGGCGGGTGTCAGGGTCTGCGCCACCTGCGACGCGCACTTCCTGAATCCCGAGGACGAGATCTTCCGCAAGATAATGCAGGCCGGTATGCGATTCAGCGACGCCGACGCCGAGTCTTCGCTCTATCTGCGCACCACCGATGAAATGCTTCGGGAGTTTTCCTATCTGCCGGAGGATGTCGCGCAGAAGATAGTCATCGAAAATCCGAACGCCGTTGCGGATGAGATCGAAGAAGTCCGTCCTATCCCGAAAGGCACTTTTACGCCGAAGGTCGAAGGGGCTGACGAGGAACTTATCCGCATCTGCCGCGAAAACGCAGGAAAACTCTACGGAGACCCGCTGCCGGATATCGTGTCGGCGCGGATGGATCGGGAGCTGAATTCGATCATCGAACATGGCTTTGCCGTGCTTTACATCATCGCGCAGAAACTCGTCGCTTACTCGGAGAGCCTGGGGTATCTCGTCGGCTCGCGCGGCTCGGTCGGTTCTTCCTTTGTCGCTTCGCTTGCCGGAATATCCGAAGTAAACCCGCTGCCGCCGCACCGCCGCTGCCCGAAATGCCGGTATTGCGATTTCAAAAACGAAGAAAAAGTCGGTTCCGGATTTGACTTAAAAGACAAAAACTGCCCCGTCTGCGGCACAAAGCTTATCGGCGACGGCCATGACATCCCCTTCGAAGTTTTCCTCGGCTTCAAGGGCGACAAAGAGCCGGATATCGACCTGAACTTTTCGGGAGACGTTCAGGCGCAGGTACATAAATACACCGAGGACCTTTTCGGGGCGGAGAACGTTTTCCGCGCCGGAACCATCGGCACCCTCGCCGACAAGACAGCCTTCGGATTCGTGATGAAATACCTCGAAGGCAAGGGGATTATGACAAACCGCGCGGAAGTCGACCGCCTTGTCAGCGGCTGCGTCGGCGTCAAGCGTACGACCGGACAGCATCCGGGCGGAATCGTCGTTATCCCGCGCGAATACGAAGTCACCGATTTCACCCCGGTGCAGCACCCCGCCGACGACGCAAGCTCCGGAGTCGTTACCACCCACTTCGCCTTCAGCTATCTGCATGAGACCATCTTAAAGCTTGACGAACTCGGGCATGATGTGCCGACAAAATACAAGATGCTGGAAAAATACACCGGCATTTCGGTGCTCGACACCGCGATGAACGACCCCGACGTATACGCCCTCTTTGAAAGCCCGGAACCTTTGGGACTTACTTCCAAAGATATCGGCTGTCCTCTGGGAACTCTCGGGCTGCCGGAATTCGGAACGAGATTCGTGCAGCAGGTTCTGGTTGACGCGAAACCGAAAAACTTTTCCGACCTGCTTCAGGTTTCGGGGATTACCCACGGTACCGGCGTCTGGGTCGGCAACGCGCAGGACCTAATCAAGTCGGGAACGACCGACCTTGCCGGCGCGATCGGAACCCGCGACTCGATCATGCTGACGCTGATTCAGAAATACGGCGTCGAAGATCTTATGGCGTTCAGGATAATGGAGATAGTGCGCAAAAACAAGAAAGGCGCGCCGATCCCTGCCGACATGGTCGAAGCGATGCAGGAATGCGGAGTGCCGGAATGGTATATCGACTCCTGCCGCAAAATCCGGTACATGTTCCCGAAAGCGCACGCCGCCGCCTATGTTATGTCGGCGATACGCCTCGGATGGTACAAAGTCCACCGTCCGATGGAGTTTTACGCCGCTTTCCTTTCGGCGGCTCCGGGAGGTTTTGACGGCGAGATCGCCGGACGCGGCCGCGGCGCCGTTCAGCGCGTGATGGAAGATATCGAAAAGAAAGGCAACACCGCCACCGCGAAGGAAAACGAACTTTACACCACTTTCCAGCTTGTAAACGAAGCGATGGCGAGAAGAATAAAATTCCTGCCGGTCGATTTATACAAATCCGACGAGAGGTATTTCCTGCCGGAAAACGGAGCGATACGAATGCCCTTCAACTCGCTGCCGGGACTCGGCGACGCCGCCGCAAAGGCGATAGCCGAAACGGCGAAGGCAAATCCCGAGCTTTCGAAGGAAGAGCTTCGCCAGAAAGCGCAGATATCGAAAGCGGTGATGGAGATATTGGAACGGAACGGCGTTCTTAAAAACATGAGCGAAACGAACCAGATAACGCTTTTCTGACAAACCCTCATTGTTTTCGGAATATTTGCCAATGCCTTGCTTTGCGAGCAAATATTTTTGTCGGATTTCCGAATTGACTTTAGCGTGATAATATGTTATCATATTAGTACGATAAAATCAGGAAGTCAGAATATTAAAGGTCATACTATGTCAAAAAACAACCGCAGCGTGCCGGAAGGCACCCGCGATATCATCTTTTCCGAAGCAAAACTCGAACGGGAGATTTCGGAAAGACTTGCCGCTGTCTTTGAAGCGGCCGGCTTTTCCGAGATCAGGACCCCGGCGGTCGAGTATTACGACGTCTTCGACTATCCCGGCCAGGCGATATCTCAGGACGAAATGTACAAGCTGACCGACAGCAGCGGAAATCTCATCGTAATGAGGGCCGACAACACAACTCCCGTCGCCCGCATTGCCGCGACGCGGCTTCAGTCGGAACGGCTGCCGCTCATGATCCGATACTGCCAGAACGTCTGGCGCATCAGCCGCGGCTATTCCGGCCGCCGCTCGGAGATACTGCAGTCGGGCGCCGAACTTATCGGCGCAGGCGGGTTAAAAGGCGACCTTATCTGCCTTTCCCTCGCCCTCGACGCGCTCAGATCATTGGGCGCCGAATATAAACTGGAACTCGGCTGCGTCGGCTATTACGACGCGCTGATCCGTTCCCTTCCGTTGTCCGATGAGGAAAAGTCGGAAGTCAGAAGATACGTCGACGCGAAAAATACGGTAAAGCTAGCCGCAATCGGGCGAAAGCTCAGGGGCAGCGACGCTTCAAAGGGCTTCGACCGCATCCGGCGGCTGCCGCTTCTTTACGGCGGCGGCGAGGTATTTAAAGAAGCCGAAGCGCTTGCCCATGACAACGAAGGCGCGCTCGGCGCTTTAGCTTACCTGCGCGGGCTTTACGACGCGCTCTGTTCCGCCGGTTTCGGCGACAGGGTGATAATTGATCTCGGCATGGTTCATTCTATTGACTACTACACCGGCACGCTTTTCGCCGGATATATCGAAGGCGCCGGAGAGCCGGTGCTGCGCGGCGGCCGCTATGACAATCTGATAGACAATTTCGGCCGCGAAAACATTCCGGCGATAGGATTTGCGATAAACGTCAGCCTTGCCGCCGACGCGCTGAGAAGCGAATCGGAACCGGAAGCCGCGCCGGATGTTATAATACATTTCGGCGGCGACGACATAAAAGAAGCGCTGAAACAGGCGGACATGCTCCGCCGGGACGGGCTTCGAGCGGCGCTTTCCTGCTTTGATGCTCCCGCTCAGACGATCGATTTTGCCCGGGAGCACGGCATAAAGAAAGCGATCATCATCGAAAACGGCGACGCAAGAACGGTTGAAACGGGAAAGGAGGCGGAATAATGATACGGATGGCGCTTACAAAAGGGCGGATCGAAGAAAAGGCGCTTGAAATGCTCACCGCCTGCGGATACG
>DUUJ01000095.1 GCA_012841635.1 Clostridiales bacterium
GGTGGGAGGCGTCGTTTCGCTGCTTACCGAATTCAACCTTACCCGCGGCCAGGCGATAACCGTTACGGCATCGGCGGGCGGCGAGCCGGTTATATCATTCACTGCCGATAAAACCGCCTTTTATGTCAACGGCAGCGAGATTTACAATCCATATGTTCAAAATCTCTGGTACCGTCTGCGCATGGATATCGACACGGCGAAATCCTCGGCTCTGATTTGGATAAACGGCAGAAAAATCACAGAACTTCCTCTACTTGCCGTGACAAACCACATCGACGGTGTTCGGATAGAGAACGCCGACAGCGTTCCGGTATACTTCGACGGAGTATCGGTGTTCGAGAAGATACTCGCCGACGACTACCCCTCAGCGCCGGTAAAACCTGAAGGTGAAAGCGAATATACCGTCGGAATGAATGTCTGCTCGCTTTGGAAAGAGGGCACTCACTGGGGCTGGAGCTGCGTCTCGGCTTATGAGGACGCCGAGCCTGTATTGGGCTACTACGACGAGGGCGTTCCCGAGACCGCCGACTGGGAGATAAAATACATGGCTGAACACGGCATCGACTTCCAGGCGTTCTGCTGGTATGCCACCGCCTCCGACGCCCCCCTGAAAGCAGGACCGCTTGCCGCCCATCTCCACGACGGCTATATGTACGCCGAATACAGCGACGACGTGAAATACTGCCTTATCTGGGAATGCCAGAACGCCGCCCGTCCCTCTAATTTCAACTCCTGGCGCGATTATTTCGTTCCCTATCTGCTTGAGTATTATATCAAAGACAGCCGCCATATGGTCATCGACAATCAGCCGGTGCTCTGCGTCTTCGGCGCGGGCAGGCTCAGCGAAACTTTAGGCGGCGAAGCCAACGTCAAAAAGTGTTTCGATTATCTCGAAGACGAGGTGCGCAAGCTGGGATTCGACGGCATGATATATCTCTCCTGCGGTTCGGCTTCCGATTCGCTTGCAAAAATGGGTTTTGACGCCAGCTACGCATACAACTGGGGCACCTCGGGCTGTGAAGTCAACACCAATATCAACGGCATACTGAACAGCGCCGCCAACAAGTCTATGTATACCGTCCCAACGATAAGCGTCGGCTTTAACAGTATCCCATGGCACGGCATCCGCTACCCGATGATGACGGTTGAGGACTACAAAACCGCCCACCTCTGGGTAAGGGACGAATATCTGCCTAAATACGCAGATAAGAACGGCTGGCAGGACAAGTTCGTCATGCTCTCCACCTGGAACGAATACGGCGAAGGCACTTACATAATGCCCTCGGCGGGCAACGGCGGATTCGGCTATCTGGATGTAATCCGTTCCGTTTATACCGACGCCGGACCGGATGAGAACGTGAACACTATCCCCACCGCCGCTCAGAAGGATCGCATAAATCACCTCTATCCCCAATACCGCCGGCTGCTGCGCAAAACCGGTTATTACTCCGAGACTGTGGACACATCGACACTTACCCCGATATTCGAGATTGATTACAGCTCCAGGTCAAAAGTATCGATCGGCAGCGCGCTTAAACCGGTATTCGGCGACGACGGTCTGCGCGGCACCGTCAACGGCGATACGCTGATAATAAAAGACGGCATCGGCGTTAAAGCCTCCGACTCGCCATATATACGGGTAACTCTCGATGTTCCCAAAGGCACCGCCTGCGAGGTGTTCTACATCACCGACAAGGATAGCAACTGGACCCAGGACAAGAGCGCCCAGTTTACCGCGAACGGAGAGGGAGCCGCCGAATATCTCATCAACATGAGCGAAAAGAAACTGTGGAAGGATACAATAATCGCCTTCCGCGTCGATCCCGGACAGACTGCCGACGGCGCCGGAGACCCCGAACGCAACTACTTCCGGCTTGTCAAAACCGAATTCCTCAGCTGTCCCGAGCGTCCGTCCCGCACTATATATATAAACGGCCGCGCTTGCGAGCTGCAGCTCTGGCCGGAGGTATCTGAGAACGGCGAAACCCTCATATCCTGGGACGGCGCGGCAGCTCTTAACTACCGGCTGAGCGCATTTGATACCTGGGATTATGCGACAAAGACCCTTACCATCGAGATGAACGGTCATAAAGCCGTCTTCACCGTCGGAAAAGACACCTGGACGCTGGACGGCGAAGAAAGACCGCTTGGTTATACCCTCTACACAACTGACGGACTCCCGATGCTCCCGCTTGCCGCTCTCTGCGAGGCAGTCGGCTATACCTGTTCGCTTACCGAAAAAAGCGAGCTTTCAATCGATACCCCATTGAAGGCATACTATGAGAAGACCGGCAGCCGGACAAAGGGTGAATGGGAATTCGACACTCCGGGGGACACCGAAGGCTGGAGCTCCCCGCATATGTCACTTTTCGTTTCAGCCGGAGGACTCACCGTCAATTCGGTTTCCGACACCACCGACCCGATCATCGTATACGGCAAAGACATTGACCTCACCGCCTCCGAATACACCGCGCTTGAAGTTCGCTGCCGATATAAATACGACTCTGCATATGCCGATCACATTTCCGTTTACTTTACCACCGACAGCGACGGCACCATGAGCGAATCCATGTCGATAAAACTGCCTCTGAGCTCTGCCGACTCGGAGGGAGAATGGGAGACTCTGCGCGCCGATCTTACCGGCATTCCGACGTGGGAAGGCATAATCAAGCAGCTGCGCTTCGACCCCTTCAACGCGGTGGGAAGCATGGAAATCGACTACATTCGATTTATGAAATGAATTATAAAAAAGGTGTGAAAAATGAGCGGCTATAACAACCCCGTGCTTGTCGGCGCGGATCCCTTCGTATTTCTTTATGACGGCGTATACTATCACTACGCCACCGACGCCCCCGACGGCTACTACGTTTATTCCTCAAACGACCTTAAAGAGTGGAAAAAACTCGGCTACGGTCTCAAAAAAGGAGACGTAAAGGGGGAAAAATGGTTCTGGGCGCCCGAAATCCTCGAAGCCGACGGCAAATTCTACATGGCTTACACCGCCGATGAGCATCTCGGCATGGCGGTATCCGACAGCCCCGCCGGCCCTTTCGTACAGAATGTGAAGCGCTTTATGAGCGAGCGCTGCGCCATCGACGGCGATTTTCTGGTGGACGATGACGGAACGGTATACCTCTACTACGTTCGCTTCGACAGAGGCAATGTCATCTACGGGACAAGGCTTGCTGACAATACCGCCGATCTTGCGCAGAGGGTCGACACCCTCTCCATCGATGATGAAACAAGGCTGCTGGAAGTTGAGGACAAATACCCCTGGGAGACAATAGACGGCAGGGTAGCCGAAGGCCCCTTCGTAATCAAACATGAAGGGAAGTATTATCTCACCTACTCGGCAAACGGCTACACCTGCCGGGACTATGCGATAGGATACGCCGTCTCCGACTCTCCCTTAGGCCCCTTTGTTAAATATGAGGGCAACCCCATCCTCCGCCGCAGCGATAAGCTCGTCGGAATCGGACATCACAGCTTCACCACATCAAAGGACGGCAAGAAGCTTATCTGCGTCTACCACTGCCACAACTCACTCGAAAAAATTCATCCGCGACTCACCTGCATAGACGACGCATATTTCAAGGACGGCGCGCTTCATATCGAGGGACCTACCTTCGGAAAGGCAGAGAATTAAACTATTTCAAAGTAATATAAACGGCAAAAAAATGACGGAGGCGTCATCAAAAACGCCTCCGTCATTTTTATAGGATATTCCTCTTGATATTAAAACATTGCTTTATACCCGAAATGTTTTAAGCGAATTATATACTTGCACCTTGAATATTTTCTTTTCATGTGATATCATTTTATGACAAGAATAATCAGCCGGTTTATAGATTAATATAAAGACATAGAAAAAACACACAACAATTCATTCAACTCAGATATCGAATAAAAACGACATAACCGGCGGCAAAAACTGCCGGAATATGTCGTATTCTTTATTATTTCATTTAAAGAAAGCAGCAGCATGGGAAAACAACGTGACTTGACAAAAGGCAATATCGGCAGTACCCTGATTCTTTTCAGCCTGCCGATGATTGCCGGCAATATACTCCAGCAGATGTATAACGTGGCGGATACCGTGATAGTCGGACACACCATCGGAGAGGAAGCCTTGTCCGCGGTAGGGTCTTCTTACAGCCTCATGGTCTTTTTGACTTCGATAATCATAGGTCTGACCATGGGAAGCGGAGCGGTCTTCGCCCAGTTTTTCGGCGGGGGAAATATCACCGATCTGAAAAAAGGGATGGTAAATTCCTTCGTCTTAATGTCTGTCATTTCCGTTGTCATCAATGTCATATCCCTTCTTTTGGTCGACAACTTGATAATATGGCTGAATATCCCGACCGAAGTTTCGGAATATGCCAAAATCTACATGACCGTTGTCTTATACGGCATCATACCGATATTCATCACCAATTATTTTTCGGCGCTCTTAAGAAGCGTCGGCAACTCGGTGGTACCGCTGATTTTCGTCGGTTTATCTGCTGTCACCAATATAATTCTGGATCTGGTTTTTATCATAAAGTTTGATATGGGAGTAGGCGGCGCGGCGTGGGCGACGGTTATTTCGCAAATATTGTCGGCTCTCGGAACCGGAATCTACTTTTTTGCCAGATTTAAAAATCTGCTGCCGTCCAAAAGTGAAATCGTCTACTCTCCTGAGCTTTTGAAATATATAATATCAAATTCTGTTCTGACTTCGGTTCAGCAGTCGATTATGAACCTCGGTATCCTGATGATCCAGGGACTGGTGAATTCTTTCGGTCTGGTTGTAAGCGCAGCTTTTGCCATAGTCGTGAAGATCGACGCCATCGCATATTTTCCGGCTCAGGATTTTGGCAATGCGTTTTCGATTTTTGTCTCTCAGAATTTCGGCGGCAAAAAGTATGACCGGATAAAGACCGGTTTTAGGCAGGCGCTGCTTATTTCAAGCGTCTTTTGTGTTTTGGCGTCTGTTTTCGTCAATGTGTTTGCCAAAGAATTAATGGGACTCTTCATAGATACATCGGCGCACGGAGCCGTTGTCAAGACGGGCATCAGGTACCTGAGAATCGAAGGAGCTTTCTATGTAGGCATCGGAGTTTTGTTCCTGTTATACGGCATATATCGCGGTCTTGCGAAACCGGGCATGTCGGTGGTGCTGACAGTCATATCTCTCGGCACAAGGGTCGTGCTCGCCAATATACTGTCAGGATTTAGTTCGATAGGGGTCATCGGAATCTGGATGGCTATACCGATAGGCTGGGTTCTGGCGGATTTGGTCGGTTTGATTTACTATAAAAGAAAATCTTGCATGAGCCCGATCGCATAATTCAGAATAATATTCAAGAGTGTATTCAATAATAATACGGGAATAATACGGGCGGTATATGAGCCGCCCGTATTTTTTGTCATCTCGTTTTAAGTATTAACGCTTTTTTGGTGATAACCTTAGATTCCGCCTTTATTTACAAGCACCCTCAACTTCGATTCGGGATTTACAAGCTTTCCCGCCGTGACATCGTCTTCCGTGATTTTCGCCATAAGTATTTCCCGCTCGGTATATCTTTCCCGGTCGTAAATTATATAGATATTTCCTTCATTATCTTCGGTGACGTCAGGATATGACACATTCTCCCTCTCGTCGATCATCAGAAAGCCGCGCCAGGTTTTTCCGTCATCGTCGGACAGCATGGCTTTCAGATTGCTGCGCCCATATCCCGCGATGCCTCTGTTTTTGTCCTGAACGGCAAAATCATGATGATTGACAAGCAAAAGCCTGCCGCTTTTCAAGCGCCGGATATGGAATCGCGAGCAGGGACCGCCGAGACCGCTGTCGCTTACACAATACCATGTATGCCCTTTGTCATCGGAAAACCCCTGTCCGATGCCGGTCTTGGCGCGGATAAGCATCCATAATCTGCCGTCCTTCAATTCGACAATCATATGCTCGTCAATGCTTCTGTGCTTATAATCGGTATGACCGATAAGCGAAAACGACTCGCCTTTATCCGTTGAACGGTATACATTCGAGAAACGCTCTTCGGGCAGATAATTATATTCGGAAGAACCGACATTCCAAATCGAACAGCAGGCAAGCCACTCGCCGGAACTCAATATAACCGGCTTATTAATCATAATGCCGTTTGCAATGCGTTTCGGCTCCGAAAATATCGGCTTGTCGGCATCGGGATCATCGCACACAGCCGCCCATACCCCTATGCGGCCGTCAAAATATGAATAGCTCTGCGCATAGAACAGCCAGAGTCTGCCGGTATCGTCGATCCACAGGCACGGGTCGAAAACACGGCATTCGGGAGTCGGAGCTTCAACAACCATGTAAGGCTCTCCGAAATCGGCGTCATAGCTTTCGCCTTTCAGCAAAACCACGAAATTCCCGCTTTCCTCGCCGGACATGCCGCCGTAAAATGTCACGAAAAATCGTCCTTCGGATGTTCTTTCAATGCCCGGTATGCCTTGAAAATTGCGGCTGCAATTTGCGAACCGGCAGCCGGGGTCAATCTTTACGGGTTCATAAATAAACTTTGCCGGCAGTAAAGCGTCGTCTTTTTTTGAAGACATTACAGCACCTCGTTACGATATTTGTTTGACAATTCTGTTATTCGCTCAACTGTTGTTTTGATTGTTCAGTAGCGATACCGATACATCAAAAGGAAGGCGGTCAAGAATATCACGCTTTATATCGATACCCGGAGCGGCTTCAATCAATTCCAGCCCGATGTCTGTCAGCCGAAATACGCAGCGCTCGGTTACATATAACACCCTTTGCCCGTTCTTTGTCGCCTGCTGCGCAGAAAAGCTTATGCTGCGGATTTCCTTCCTGAATTTCGGAATTCTTCCTTCGCTGTTAATACAAACCATACCGTCCTTTTCAACAGTCTCGAGTCCCTTTGTATTAAAGGTCAAACAGAACACTACCGTTTTTGCGGCGGAGGCTATGTTGGCAAATCCGCCTATTCCCGCGAATGCATCCGGTCCGCGATGCGAGTTGACATTTCCGAAACGGTCAACCTCCAAAGCGCCTAAGAAGCATATATCAAGACCTCCGCCGTCATAGAAGTCAAACTGCATCGACATATGGTATATGGCATCGGCGCCGATCGTCGCGCCGAAAGCGCTGCCCGATGCCGGCAGCCCGCCGATTCCGCCTGATTCCACCGTCAGAGTGA
>DUUJ01000096.1 GCA_012841635.1 Clostridiales bacterium
GTATTACGCCTACGGCAGCGAGCTTAACAACGGCGACTCGATATTTGATTTTGACCCGACAAAATTGAGTATACACACGAGGGATATCGGTCTTGCCGGAATCGAAGTTTACGATATTCTGCGCGACGAATACGATATCCAGATAGAGTTCGGAGACATCGGCAATATTCTGGCGTATCTTTCCATCGGCGACCGGATGCAGGATATGGAGCGCCTTGTCAGCGCGCTTGCCGAGATAAGAAGACGATATATGAAGAACCCCCACGGGCTTCTGAGTCAGGAATATATAGACCCCGAGGTTGTAATAAGTCCGCAGAAGGCGTTTTACGCCGACAAAAAGAGCATTCCGATAGGCGAAAGCGCCGGATATGTCTGCAGCGAATTTGTCATGTGCTATCCTCCGGGAATTCCGATACTTGCCCCCGGCGAGCGGATAACAAAAGAGATACTTGATTATATAAGTTACGCAAAAGCAAAGGGATGCTCGATGACGGGTCCCGAAGATCCCGAAATAGAACATCTGAATATTCTGGTAGGAGGAGAATTCGTATAATGGATTTATGGTTCAGCGAATGCCACGCGCCCGACGTAAAACACAGTCTGAGAGTAACAAGGCACCTTTACTCAAGCAGAAGCGAATATCAGCAGATCGACATTTTTGAAACGCCGGAGTTCGGACGGGTGTTGGCTCTTGACGGTAATGTAATGCTTACCGAACGCGACGAATTCATTTATGACGAAATGATTACGCATATACCGATGTCGGTTCACCCGAATGTTGAAGATATTCTGGTAATCGGCGCGGGCGACGGCGGCGTTGTGAAGGAACTTACAAGGTACGACTGCGTGAAGCGCATCGACCTTGTCGAAATGGACGGACAGGTTATAGAAGCCTGCCGCGCTTATCTGCCGGAAAATGCTTCCAGGCTTGATGACAGTCGGGTTCATATTTATTTCGACAACGCGCTTCGTTTTATCAGGCGGTGCAAGGACGAATACGATTTGATAATCGTAGATTCAAATGACCCTTTCGGTCCGTCCGAGGGATATTTCACGAGAGAATTCTACGGGATTTGCTATAACGCTCTAAGCGAAGACGGAATCATGGTGAATCAGCAAGGAAGTCCCTTTTATAAGCATGACGCGGAAGCAATGCAGAGAAGCCATAAGAGAATCGTCAATACCTTCCCCATCAGCCGCGTTTATCAGGCGCATATACCGACATACGCAGCGGGATATTGGCTGTTCGGGTTCGCGAGCAAGAAATATCATCCAATCAATGATTTTGATAAAGAACGGTGGCGCAGTCTGCATCTGAGCACCAAATACTATACGCCGAATCTGCACATAGGCTCCTTTTATCTGCCGGCATATCTTGAAAAAATGTTGGAAGAGGTTGAGAATTGAAGAAAAACGTTGAAACCTTTATCGGCTGCGACGGCGAATATGAGGACGCCAAGATAGTTTTATTCGGCGCGCCTTTCGATTCGACAACGAGTTTCCGTCCCGGCGCAAGATTCGGTTCTGCAGCCATCCGATACGAAAGTTTCGGGATAGAAACATACAGCCCTTATCAGGACAAAAATTTAACCGAAACGAGCGTTTTCGATAGCGGGGATTTGGAGCTTTGCTTCGGCTCTGCGGAATCGGCGCTTTGTGATATCGAGAGCAAAGCCGGGGAAATTCTTAATGACGGAAAAATACCTTTTCTGATCGGCGGCGAACATCTTGTAACGCTCGGAGCGGTCAGGGCGGTTTTGAGGAAGTACCCGAATTTGCATATCATTCAATTTGACGCTCACGCCGACCTTCGGGATGATTATCTCGGCGCCAAACTGAGCCACGCCTGCGTTATGCGGCGGTGCCATGAACTTCTTAGTGACGGAAAGATACATCAATTCTGCATCAGGAGCGGAGAAAAGGCGGAGTTTGAATTTGCAAAAAAGCACACGGATATGCATAAATTCTGCTTTGACGGACTTTGCGGATTGACGGAAAAGCTTATCAGAGATAAAACGCCGGTTTATCTGACGGTTGATCTCGACTGCCTTGACCCGTCCGTATTTTGCGGGACGGGAACTCCCGAAGCCGGCGGGGTGAGTTTTACCGAGTTGCTGAATGCGATTTTAACCGTGTGCAGGACAAATATAGTCGGAGCCGACGTAAACGAGCTTGCACCGATGATAGACTTAAGCGGCGCGTCAACCGCTTTGGCTTGTAAAACAGTCAGAGAGATGCTTTTGGCGATTTATAGATAACAGAATTTTTACAATCAGGATTATAAAAAAAGGAGAATATAAATATGAGCAGAGTTTTAGTAATCGGATGCGGCGGAGTTGCGAATGTGGCTATCAGAAAATGCTGTCAGGTCGATGACGTTTTCACCGAGCTTTGCATCGCAAGCCGCACAAAATCAAAGTGCGACGAGCTTGCGGCAGAATTGAAGGGTACGACCTCGACAAAAATCACCACGGCGCAGGTGGATGCGGATAATGTTCGGGAGCTGATCGATCTTATCAATTCCTACAAACCCGACCTCGTCATGCATATCGCGCTTCCGTATCAGAATCTGACTATAATGGACGCCTGTCTTGCCTGCGGCGTCAATTACATGGATACCGCAAACTATGAGCCGGAAAACACCGACGATCCGGATTGGAGGGCAATTTACGAAAAAAGGTGCGAGGAGGAGGGATTCTCGGCGTATTTCGATTACAGCTGGCAATGGGCGTATCGCGAAAAGTTCGAAAAAGCAGGCCTTACGGCGCTCTTAGGCTGCGGTTTTGACCCCGGCGTTACACAGGCTTACTGCGCGTATGCGAAAAAACATGAGTTCGACACCATCGACACAATAGACATTCTCGACTGCAACGGCGGCGACCACGGCTATCCATTTGCAACGAATTTCAATCCCGAAATCAACCTCCGCGAAGTTTCTGCGCCCGGAAGCTACATTGAAAACGGAAAATGGGTTGAAGTTCCGGCGATGAGCATCAAGCGGGAATATGACTTCGAGTGCGTCGGAAAAAAGGATATGTATCTGCTTCACCACGAGGAGCTCGAATCTCTGGCAATAAACATCCCCGAAGTAAAGAGAATCCGTTTCTTTATGACCTTCGGACAGAGCTATCTTACGCATATGCGCTGCCTTGAAAACGTCGGGATGCTCTCTACCACGCCTATCGAATTCGAGGGACGGCAGATTGTGCCGATTAAATTCCTCAAAGCGCTGCTTCCCGACCCCGCAAGCCTCGGCCCCCGCACGCACGGAAAGACAAACATCGGCTGCATCTTCACCGGCAAAAAAGACGGCAAGGACAAGACATATTACATCTACAACGTCTGCGATCATCAGGAATGCTACAAAGAGGTAAAGAGCCAGGCGATAAGCTACACCACCGGCGTTCCCGCCATGTGCGGCGCGCTGATGCTTCTGACCGGCAAGTGGGACAAAAAAGGCGTTTATACTGTTGAAGAATTCGACCCGGATCCTTTCCTTGACGCGCTAGACAAATACGGTCTGCCCCGCAGGGAATGCTATAATCCCGTCCTGGTGGATTAATGACAAACAGCGTTTTTAAAGGATTGTCCGGTAAACTGCTGCCCGAATTCTTTGCCGATATCAAGACGCCTTATTATATTATTGATGAAGCAAAGCTGATCTCAAACGCCGAAATTCTTTCATCGGTTATTGAAAACACCGGATGCAAGATACTGCTGGCGCAAAAGGCTTTTTCAAACTTTGATTTCTATCCGCTTTTATCGCGGTATATATCCGGAACCGAAGCGAGCGGGCTTTTTGAAGCGAGACTCGGATATGAAGAAATGCCGGACGGCGAAGTTCATGTTTTCTGCGCCGCTTACCGCGACGACGAATTCCCGGAGCTTCTGGAATACGCGGATCATATCGTCTTCAATTCGGTAAATCAGCTTAAAAAGTTCGGAGGCGCGGCAAAAGAACGCGGAAAAAGCATCGGACTGCGGATAAATCCCGAATGCTCGACTCAAACCGATCATGAGATATACGACCCCTGCGCCAGAGGCAGCCGTCTCGGCGTTACCCGCGATGTCTGGAACCGGGAGATGACGGACAGTCTGCTTTCGCTGCTCGACGGGCTTCATTTCCATACCCTTTGCGAACAGAATTCCGACGCGCTTGAAACGACTTTGAAAGCCGTTGAGATGCGTTTCGGCGATGTGCTTCTGCGCATGAAATGGCTGAATATGGGCGGCGGGCATCATATCACAAAAGAAGACTATGACGTGCGGCTGCTGGAAAAACTCATCAAATATGCGCGGGATAAGTGGGATCTGACCGTATATCTTGAACCCGGCGAAGCCGTCGCGCTGAATGCGGGGTATCTTATCAGCCGGGTGCTTGACATTGTTGAGAACGGCGGGATAAAGACCACTATTCTCGATGCAAGCGCTGCATGTCATATGCCGGATGTTATCGAAATGCCGTATACCCCTCCGCTGCTCGGCGGATATCCGACCGGAGTTAAGAATTATTCCTATCGTTTAGCCGGACCGACCTGTCTTTCCGGAGATATTATCGGCGAATACAGCTTTGCCGATGAGTTGAATATCGGTGATATTCTTGTATTCGGGGATATGGCGATTTATACGACTTGCAAGAACAACACCTTTAACGGCATGCCTCTGCCGGATATTTATAAAATGAGCGCTGATGGGAAATTCACAAAACTGACCGATTTCGGTTATCTGGATTTCAAAATGCGGCTCGGAAGCCGCGGATAAAACATATAAATAAAAATATCGCTGTATAACACTTTTCGGTGTCAATACAGCGATATTCTTTTTCGTTTTTATGTCTCGGTTCAATTATAATAACCGAACCAGCCTTGCATCAGTTTTTTTGCCGCTCCGGCGCGGTCCGGTTCGGTGTAGTAGACGGTCGCATTCTCATATGCCATTACGAAGCTTGAAGAGTTGAAAGCGCTGCCTAAGTTTCTTATAAGCTTGCCGTCGGCGGTGTAAAGTTTCACTTCGGACGTCGCGTTATACGATTGCAGGCTTTTGTCGCCGTTGTACAGCTTTTCGCCTTTGCTCCAGGTGTTCTCTACTGTTACGATAAAATCGGCGTCGCTTGTTTTGGCCGGTATGTTTTCCGGTTCGAGCGCGAACATGATGCCGTAGTCGATTTGCCATGCAGACGGCGTTGTCCTGCCGTTTTTGTTCATATCCCGGGTGATTACGATGTATTTGCCGGCGGTGGTATTGACCGAGGCGGTTCCGGAGAATGCGGGGACTTTGCCTTCATAGCTTTCCGTCATGCCGTATACGGTCTCATCCGAAAGCGCGTATCGCGGAGTAAGATAATAATTCGAATCGGCAAAGCTATTATACAGTCCTTTGATTGCGGCGCGCGCGGTCAGAAGCGAGGATAATGTGTCGTAATCGCTGTTATCGATGAAATATTGGCAAATTTCCGAAAGAATCTGTACCGTGCTGTAATAAATCGATTCGTCCGTCGAGGCGAATTTCTTTATGCAGCCGCTGCTGACGAGTACCGGCAGAAGCTTATCCAGCATAAGCTTGGACGAACCCGCCGTATTCATGACAGCAGTCAGGCCGGGAGTGTAATATTTATCGGCGTTATATTTGACGGTCTCGAGCGCGCGCTTTGCAAACAAATCATAGCAGTCTTTGTAGCCCTGTTTGTCGCACAGCTCAAGCAGCCGGTCAAAGCGAAGGACATAGAAGGCGTCCCATTTTTCATCTGCGCCGTTAAATTCGCCGATCAGCTTATACGCCCCTTTCGCAGACGTTTTCGGGTCGGTATCGGCAAGCTGCAATATCGCGTTTGCCCTGTCGTAAATGTCGCCGCTGCCGAGAGCTGTCGCGCGCAGCTCCGCGCCTATGGTAAGATCATAACATTCGGCGGCTTTTTTCTCGGAGTCTCGGAAGCTGCCGAGCTCTGCGAAAAGCGGGTATGCGGTCTCGTAATCTTTTTTATCGTAAGCGGCGGATGCGTCGGCGTAGAGCATTTCCATCATGCATTTCTTTGCAAGCTCGCCGCTGTCGCGGTAGCCCGTTAGAACCTCTTCCGCGCCGTCGAAAACCATATCTTCGAACATATCGTAGAGCACAGCTTTGATTGTACCTTCTTCCATCCCCGCTTCGCGCAGTTCCTCCACCAGTGCATTGTATTCATCCGGGTATTCTTCTGCCGCGGACTCATCAACGACGCAGAGCGATCTGAATTTATCATGTGCGGCGCTGTAATCGCCGGATTCCATCAGCTTTACGCCTTCAGAGTAAACAATTTCATTTTCGCAGGTCTTAGCTTTGTCCGCAGAATCGCGAAAATCACCGAGGGAGACGAACTTATCCCGCGCGGCGGAATAATCGCCGTCGTTCATCAGCTTTACGCCGTCCGAATATGCGATTTCGTTTTCGCAGATTTTAGCTTTGTCTTTGGCATCGCGGAAATCGCCGAGGGGCGAAAACAGCTTGAGCGCGCCCGGGTAGTCGCCGCCGTCGAATAGCTTTGCGGCTTCCGCGTAGTTGATTTCGTTCTGGCAGAGGGTTATTCTCTCGGAAGTATCATATAAGCCTTCGGTAGTTTGCAGGAGCGTCAGCGCTTCTTCGTAACTGCCGTTATCCATATGCCCGACGGCTGCGATGTAATCAAGCTCGCGCTTTGCTTCGGCGGCTTTGTCGGCAGAGTCGCGGAAATTTCCGAGCGCCGTGAAAGCGGCAAGCGCGTTTTCGTAATCGTCCCGATCGAGCAGCGCCGAAGCTTCCGCGTATGCAATCTCGTTTTCACATTCGGCGATAAGCGCCGGCGCGTCTTTGTATTCGCCGAGCGCGGAGAGGATGGTTATCGCCTCCTTATATTCGCCTGCCGACATAAGTTCCTTCGCCGCTTTATAATCTGACATTTTACAGCCGGATAAAAGCAGCGTCAGGAGCAATATAAGAGTTGTCACAAGCAGTTTGTTTCGGCGTTTCATATAAGCCTCCCCCCGATTAAAAATCTGCGGTATTTATTATATTACGCCTGATCGGAAGATTCCTGCCAGGCGGCCATAAGTCCTCTTGCGCACCAGCCGCCCTGACCTTCTATTTTGCCGTTTCTCACAACTCCGTTCAGTACAAGCGGTTCTCTTGAACTGCCGACAATCTGGGTGAGCGGGATGGCTCCGTTTTCCCGGATCTGCTGACTTGCGAGGATAAGCGGCTGTATCTTGTCTCTCAGGACGGCGCCGTTGATCGACGCGATGGATACCACACAGACATATTCGCTGCCGGCAAGCGTCGCCGCCGAATCGCCGTCGCTTATTGCCATTCCTTCCAAAAGTGCGGGCGGAACGGCTTTTCCGATCAGAAATCCCGACTGGAAACCGTAGGAACCGCTGAGGTTATTCAGTTTATCGATACTAAACCGGACGAGCAGAACGCCGGGCTCGGTTCTCTGATATGAAGCGGAGGGCTGAGCATTAGGAGCCGAAGGTTGATAGGAAGTCTGCGGTCGGTATTGCGGCGGCTGCTGCATCGGCTGCTGATATCCGGGCTGAGCGCCGTAAGCGGTTCCGTAAGCAGCGCCGTAAGCCGGAGCGCCGTATTGATAATAATCACCCGTGGACTGTTTTCTCGGGTCTTCGACGAGCGATTTTCCGAGGAAGAGAAAACTCAGCGCCCATAACAATTCGTTGATAAAATATACGATAAATAAGATTGAGAATCTGCCGCGAAAAACAGAAAAGCCAAGCGAGATGAGATAACCAAGCAGCATAAGTCCGGCCGGCAGATAAACAAGTCCCTTCGGCATGGATTTTAAGGTCGAAAAAACAATGACAGCGCACACCGACGCCCATGCCGCCAGGTAAATAAAGTTATATACGCTGAAATTGCGTATCAGCCAGATAACACTAAGCACGAAATAGACCGCCGGCGGGATGAGAAGACCTATATTCTTTTTCCCGATGAAAAGGAATATGACAAGAGCAAAGATTGCAAGTCTTGCCAGCCACCAGGTAATATCAACCGCCAAAATGTTTCCGCGATATATTAAAGACATAATCGAGGCGAAGTTGCTCCATAGAAGCAGGATTGCCGCCGGAATGCGGGAAAGCCCGAGGTCGTTCTTAGCCGCTTTATGTACTTCCGAAGGTTCCGGATAAACCGGCGCAACTGACGGCTGGCAAAGCTTTATTATCAAAATAATTGAACCGACCAGCGGCAGGAGCGTCCAGAAAATATTTGCCCATGAGTTGCCGCCGTCGCGAAGGCGGCGAATTACGATTGCCAGAGATGGCAGTATGCAAACAAGCGAAAATGAAGTAATATACGGAGCAACGGTCTGAATGGAATTATTCTGTGTCAGACCCGAGATCAATCCCAGAATAAAAGAAAGGATAAAAGATGTCAGTATATTGGCAAGCACGGCATACCAGTATCCGGCGACGCTGGTTCTGCCCTTGAAGTCAATATATCCCATCCAGTAATCTCTGTATGCTTTGATCATGGGAAACCCTCCTTTTCGGGGTATATCTTAAATTCGTGAAAAAGGAAACATATATCTTGTTTATATTATACAGCTTCAGATGCCGATAATCAAGGATATTTTATAATTTCCCGAACTTTTCCGTAAGGAAAGCCGGAAATTATTATTGTTTGGCGCTCAGCTTACCGCTGAATGTTCTCAGGAATCTGCTGAGGATTCTGCTGAGGAGTTTCATAAGGTATCAGATTCAGCCCTCCGGGCAGGTCGATGCCTATGATATTCTTGTCGCTGAAGAGACGGATGACTATCTCGGCGGGATAATAATCGGCTTCAAATACGGCTGTCAGGTCAAGATTTTCGAAGGTCAGGATATTTCTTACATACCAGGTGCTGCCGCTGTATTCACCGAGTTTTGAGTCGCGGGTCATCGGGGTGCCGTTCAGGCGGGGACCGTAGTCAAGAATCGTAAGACCTTTGTCGCAGACGATACGAACGTTCACCGGAACCGAAAGAACCCGCCCGTCCGCCTTGACCATGCGCTCAAGCTTTGAAACTCTGATTTTTCGGTTGGAGTATTCCGCTTCGGTTTTCTTAAAGGTATTGTTCTTGTAGATGATCGAAAAGATATCCCAGGCAAGGAAAAGGAAGCCCGCAACTATAAGCGCCGCGCTGCTGTTGGTGCCGCGCAGAACAAATTGTCCGCTTGCGCCGCCGATGATAAGAAGGATGCTCACTATGATTCCCCATATATCGCCGGCATAGCTGCGCTTCGGTTCCGGCGCAAAACCTGCCTTTGACATGACCGTGATGCGGTTCTCGTTTACCGGGTTATTTGTGTTTTCAAGATACTGTGTCATGATATTCCTCTCCTTGTATTTTCTTATGGTTATTGACTTTACTTTATTATAACCCGGATTTTTGCGGCAGTTGTCTGCCGTGAGCATACAAAACGAGAGTTTATAAATAATTAACAATTAAAAAAGCAGCGGACATTCTCAATCCGCTGCCTTTGTGTTATATTTGCCGCTGTTATGTATGCGGCAAAGCAAGCCGTCGTTAAAGTCTCGATAAAAAATCCATTGCCCCGCAATATTGAAGGAGCTTATTTCGGAATCAACCACGGTATATCGGGTTTTTCCGTCCAATGACATCCATTCGAGAACCCTTCCCTTGCCGGAAATGTAAAAGATGCCTCCGTCGGATACATTCGGGGATGACAAGGGGCAGGAGATAATCGCCGCAGGATTGCCTCCGTTTAAATCCATGCGGATGAGCCCTTCTCCGTCGGCGGCGTAAATGCTGCCGTTATAGATGCAGAGGCTTTCATACGATCCGCTGCTTATGACGCTCAGATTGCCGCCGTCGATATCGCTGCGGCAGAGGCAATTGCCGTTATCGGGGGAAATATAATAAAGCTGTCCTCCGACGATGTTCAGGCAGTTGTATTTCGCGGCGCCGTTGAGCTGTGTAAGCGTCCCTTTGTCCGGGTCAATACCGTAGAGATATCCGGTTCCGATGCTGTCGTAAAGATAAAAAACATCTTCAAAGATAAAGAACTGCCCTCCCGGCGATTCGCAGATGATTTCTTCCATCGCCGTTTCTGGATTCATCCGGCAGAGATTCTCTCCTTTGCGGTAATAAAGCCGTCCTTTATGGTATTGCAGGGAATCGGCGCCCGGGGCAGCCGCAATTATTTCGATTTGTTGTGTATACGGCTGCATCCGGCAGAGATTTTCTCCGTCAAGATAAAAGACGTCGTCTTCGGCTCCAACAGCAAACGGACCGTTATCCGGGATGAAGTTTCCTGACAGGTTTCCGTTTCGGGCGTCAAAGGAAGCGGGGGTCAGACCTATTCCGGGAGCGTCGGAAAAGCCTTGCCTGAATCCTTCCGAAAAACCGGAAACATACCCGGCTTCTTCGCCGGATATACCGCCGCGAAGCAATCCCTCGCGGCCGAAAAAGAACAGCAGGGCGGCTATCAATATGACCGACAGCGCCGGCAGAAGAATTTTCAGCGCTTTTTTCCCGAATCCCGATTCACGCTTTACAGCCGAAAGCAGTTCTTTTGTGTCACGGAAACGTTCATTCGGGTCGAAAGCGGTGCAGCGCTGTATCAGGGAGCGAAGCGTGCGGCTGATGTTTTGGCTGCCGATCTCATCTTTTGTTTCTTTTCCCGTTACCATATAGAGCATAAGAATGCCCATCGCATATACTTTCGCGCCCGGCGCGGATATATCGGCCTGCGTAAGTTCTGGCGGCAGATATGCGGGCTGAGGTGGGGTGTTGTCAGCAGTACTGATATTCCCGTCCGCGCTTATTATGATATTTTCGGGGTGCGGGAATACTTTCCGACTGCTGTCAACGTCGGTATTTTGCATTTCCGGCAGAGAACAGAGTTTTTTGATTATATATATGATTTCCCCGTCTCTTAAAGGTCCGTATTCGGCGATGATTCCGGCAAGCGAGCATTCCGATTTGCCGTTTCGGAGGAACTTAAACTTTTTGTTCAAAGATGTCACCTCCCGGACTGCATCGGGTGGTCGTTGGAGCCGTCGAGCCGAACGCACCACAGCCTTCCGCCGTCGTCTTCGTTATGATATAATACCCAGCCGCCGGCAAGGTTCAAGTCGCGGGCTCGGTTGGCGGAGATTCGCTGCCGGATTCGGCCGTCGGGAGAGCAGCGCCAGATCCTGCTGTCGGATGTATCGAGAAAACAGATGCCGTTTCCGGCGGAAATCAGCATATCTGCGCTTATTTCCGTCAACGGTTCTGCTTCGCCGGTATCTGCGTCTATCCGAATCAGTCTTTCCGTTCCGTTAAGCTCTGCCATACAAAAAATATCATTGCCGGACAAGGTAAAATTTTTGCAGGATCCGTCAAATAGTTTTGCAGGGTCTTCTCCGGCAAGATTGCAGCGGTATAATGCGCCGTCTTCTCCGCCGATAAAATACAGTTGTTCGCCGTCTGTCTTTAATGTTTTGCAGCCCGAAAGGCTTTCAATCGGGAAAATTTCGCCGGTTTTTACATCGAGCAGAGAAACGCCTTCCGATGTCAGTATATAGAAGTATTCACCTGTGACCAGAAGCCGGCCGCCGGTATCCCGGCTGAGCAGATCGCTTTCGAAGGAATAAATATTGGTCTGCATTATTTTATCACCGGAGGAGTAATAGAGCCAGCCGTTTTTATAGCTCAGCGCACGGACGTCTGTGTCATTGACGACAAGTTTCGGGTTTGTCCCGCTTATCGCCATGCTCCGTATTCCTTCGTCCGAGATATAGAAAACAAGCCCTTCGCCTTCGGCGGCAAAAGCGCCGCCGGGCACGGCCATATTGTCGAAAGCGGCGTTTTCATCAGATTTGGTCGAAATATCCCGCGGCAACTGCGGCGATGTGCGATATCCGTCGGTATAACCAGCCTGATAACCCCTCTCATGAGCGAGAGCTTCCGCTCTGCCTCTTCCGACAAGGTATCCCGAACCATAGGCGAGAAAGGAAAAACAGAGAGCCGCCGCGGCAATTCCCGCCGCGGTTGTATATCTTCTCTTCCGCCGCAGCGCTTTGCGGCTGCTGCGGGCAAGGAATTCCGATATCTCATCCGCGCTTTGTATCCGCATTTTCGGGTTAAAAGCTATGCATTGGCTTATCAGTTCTCTGAGGCTGTTGTTTACTATCTGCGCTTCAAGGTCGGAACGAACGGTGCGGCCGGTACAAAGAAAGAGCAGAACCACGCCGAGGGAATAAATATCCGACAGCGGTGTCGTCTGTTCAAAACCGTATTGCTCGGGGGATGCGTAATCGAGTGTCAATACAATCGAAGTGTCCTGCCGGCGCTGCTGCTTGTGTTCCCTTGCGATGCCGAAGTCGATGAGATGAATGCTGCCGTCCGTCCCGGCTATGATATTCTGCGGCTTGATATCGCGGTGGATGACGGGCGGCGTCTGCCGGTGCAGGTAGCTGAGAATATCCGCCAGCTTGCCAGCAATGCCGTATATATCCTCTGCCGAGAGGCAGCCTTTTTCGGTTACGATCTCATGCAGCGTCCGTCCTTCGGCATATTCCCGGACAAGATAGCTTTTCCCGTCTTTCTCGCAGGAAAAAAGCGCCTTCGGAACACCCGGATGGTCAAGCCGCCTGAGCAGTTTCGCTTCTTCCAGCGCGTCTTCTTCCGGATAGTTTTTGGTGATGCGGAGCAGGGCTTTCGCGCCGTCTTCAATTCGTTTCAGCAGATAAAGCTCTTTCCTGCTTCCCGCATCCTTCCTTATACAGCTTTCAAAGATATACTCGGACAGCAGCTCTTCCGGCATTCCTTCTTCCGCAAGAGAAGTCTGAAGCGTTTTTTGATAACCGGCGAGGAAACTCTCGATATCGTCGTTTGCCGTATCGGGAGATTCTTTGTCTATAATAAGCGGGGACAGTTCCCGGTATTCGGGTTTCGGCATTGAATTGACCTTGGACACGGTGTCTTTTTCTAAGTTCAGACCTCTCACCCCCCGATTCTCCGTTGAAACCGCTTTTCGGAAAAAGCCGGAATAAAGCTGCGGTGTAAGCAAAACAGGAGCCAGAACGGCGCAGAACAATATATAACAATAGGTGAATGTCGTCACCGGTTCGAGTTCTTTTAAAGTAAGCAGAAAGATGCCCCTGTCAAGGCAAAGGAAAGCAATCGCGATAAAAAACGGATTTTTCCGGATATAACGGAACAGGAGCCCGGCGCCGTCAGAAAAGCTGTATCCCAACCGATCGACATTGGTGGTGGGAAAGGGGGTCTTTATTTTCCCTATCTTGTTTATCAGATACCGGCAGGCGCCCGCGAAGGCTGAATAGGAGTGTCCCACAAAGGAAACTGCTATTATAAGCGTGTCTCCGAACCCGGCAAGATGTTCCCTGCCGAGACATCGCCGCATAACAATCGTTCTGATTATCGGGAAAATAATAAAACACAGCATGCAGAAGAGAAAACCCGCCCACAAAAGATGGATATTTCCGAAATAGCTTTCGATAAGCACGGTCGGCAGCAGCATAACCTGATTGATGAGCGAGCAGAAATAGAGCAGCATATAAAAGACGTCGCAGCCGCGCAGTTTGCCGGAAAAAACGGTGCCGTCAAAAAGCAGCTCGAAAAGACCGTAGGCATACCGGCGCTGTTTGCCGGTTTCCTCGGTAAATGTCCGGCTTGTATATTCGGTAAATTCCAGCCCGTGTATCTGAGCATATTTTCCGTGATAACCCATGCCGTATAAACAAAGCGCTTTGTCGTAATCTTCGGAAACCCGGTTTTCCGCCCAAAGACCGCTCTTTTCAAGCAGGGATTTTCTGATAAAAACATTGTGGCCGACAAGCGGCACAAAAAAACTCTGCAGCGCTTTACACGGCCAGATTTTGTTAAACAGGCTGTTTCCGTGGCGTCCGGTGGCGCGGGTATAGTAATTCTCCTCGAGATTCACGGCATTTGTTGCGCACTGAACATATGCAAGTTTTTCGTCTTCTGCAAATTCCGGGAGTATGGCTTCAATTATTCCCGCCGGCACACCCGAGTCTTTATCAAGCAGCAGGATTATCTCATTGGCGGTAATATCACCTTCAAAATAGCCGCCCGCAAAAGCTCCCTCTTTTCTTGTCAGCTCTTCCCGTACACTGCCGCCTTCCGCGGCTTTCCCGAGCTTCAATGTGTAGTTTAAGTTGGAGGCTTTTTTAAAATGCCCGGCTCGCCCTTCCGCAGGGCGGACTGCAAAGGCAATTTCATTCGCTCTGTAAAAGCGAATGCGTTCCGCCGCTTTTCGCTTCTGCGGCGTTAAAGCCGGATCCTTGATTTTTAAAGCGTAAATCAGCGCATCGGCTTTTTCTTTTGTGCAGCTTTCGCCGAGCAGCGGTGCGATGCCGTCGTCGGATACCACGACATTGCAAGGCTCGCCGCTGAACTCGCTGTATCTCTTTGCCGCAGCGAGAGCCTGCCGCATTGTATCGAAGATTATCTCATTGCTTTCGAGATAAACGGGAATGCTGACGGTAACCGGCAGAAGCTGCTCTCTTTCGACTTCTTTCCGCACGGTATTCATGTAATATTTGCGGTTAATTAGTGTTTGTCCCGAAAGGATGCCGCAGACGGAGGGGCGCAGCGACCACAGCGAATCAGCCACATAGTGCAGGGGATAGATAAAAAAGAGAAACGACAGGAAGCTGCGAAAAAAGCTTAGAAGGGTAATTCCGTGAAGAAAAAAGAGGACGCCGTGGGCAGCCGCATCAATTACAAGAACGATAACATATATCCGGATGCCGCACAGCCGGTTCCCCAATGATTCGGGAATTCTCCTTCTTTTATTTTTCAGCTTCCTCATGCCTGTTCTCACTAAAAATCAAATCCGAACGGATTTTTGCCAAGCTGCGCAAAGGCGAGCCATCCCGTCGCGCTGATGCTCTGCACGTTATTGTATTCCCAAAGAATATCCGAACCGGCGATGACAAAGCCGGTTGAAACGCCGTCTCTGTCCGCTGCCGGGATACTGCCGTCTTTTGCGGTCTGGGTTTTCAGATAAGCCATGACCGTATCGTATTTCTCGGTGCTTTTCAGCATATGATAACATACGGCCATCTGCGCCGTGCCTTCATTCCAGATGCCGTCAAGATCGCCGGCGCTGAAATCAAAGCCTTCCCCTACCGCCATGCGCCCCTCGACGAATGCGAGCGTCTTATACGGATCATCAAGCTCGTCACCCAATGCAAGGACGGTGAGAGTGTTTGTATCCAGCGGAATTACGCCGTCGCTTATCGTTTTGCCGTCGTTGAGTGTGCCGGTGTAAAAGCAGCCGAGTTTGTCGTCATACATCGAAAGAATAAAGTTTTTTGCAATATCCGCCGCCTTTAAGTAGGTTTCCGCCTTCGTTTTGTCGCTCTCCGAAAGCGCATTTGAAAGGGCGGAAAAGGCTGCATACAGGTCGATGTTATGCTCTGTTGAGATATATGTGACTTTGGTCTGCGCGTCATCCCAGCCTTCATATCCCGCGGTGAACCCGCCGTGTTCCGATTCGAGGGTAAGGATAAAGTCAGCCGCTTTCATCGCCGCCGAAAGATACGCTGACTGTTTTTCCGCAGATGCATTCTCCGCGACATAACAGAGCGCCAGGACAGCCCATGCCATATTGCCGGTCGAGGTGGAGACGGTGTAGGAATCCTCCTGCCACTTTCCGTCGAGCCAGAAGCCGGGCAGACGGACCGATACTTTGCCGGATACAATCGAGCGGCCGGAGTCGCTTTTCGGGTCTCCGGCGATGTAGACATTCCGAAGCCGCCCATCATCGAAGGTACGATCATGTTCCTGCGCGAACAGAACGGCATCCGCTATAATTTCGGCGTGCTGCTGCGCGCCGGCGGACACCAGCGCCATTACGGCGAGGGAATTGTCATAAAGATAGGCGTTGCTGCCCGACGCTTTGTCCCTTTGATCATCGGCGGCGATAAACCCTCCGCTTCTTTCCGCTTTATCTGCAAGAAAACCTGCCGCCGCGGAAAGCGCTTTTATCTCGTCAGCCGAAGGCGTTATGCCTGTCGGTCGGCTGCAGCCGGGCAGCATCAGGCACAAGGCGATAAGAAAAACGCTCAATGCTTTTGCTGCGCTTGTTTGCTTTATCACTGCGAATTCTCCGTGAATTTTCGGTAATATGTTATAATGCGTTAAAACCCCTTATTCGCTTTCCGCGCCGTCTTCCAGCGGGGGAAGACCGAGGGAGCACATGAATTCATATGTTTTGATGCTGTCGTACCCGTGGTTGATGGCAAATATCACGGCGGCATCCCGCTTGATGAGCGGGTGCAGCGCGCCGCATTGAGTCACCGACAGCATCCGCTGCGTCGTTTTGAGATCGAGGGACATCGCAAGCGCGATAAGCAGGTAGTAATCGCGCTTCCCCCTCCGGCGCCCTTCCATTAGCTGGTAGCCGTAGGTACGGGATAGGTTTGCCTTTCTGATGATATCGCTTTTTTTCTGACCGGTTTCGTTCAAAAGCTCGTCAAAAAAATTGCGTATGTCGTCATCGAGGAAGTTTTCCCAATCCTGCGGGAAAGTTTCCCCCTTCAGCTTCTCCTGCATATGGGTCGTGTCAAGAGACCTTTTGTTTGTCGTATCTTTTTTGTCGTTCATGACAACGCCCCCTTTTTTCCGGTTTTCGCAAGATTTGTGTGTTTATAAAAGCATTATTATAAATAATAGTTTAACACAGAGATGTGAATATTTCTATCTTTATGATTTTGAATACTTCAGAGCGGCAGGGGTTTTGCCGAAGCAAAATTTATTTTGATCCGAATATTAAAACGGGTGTAATGCAAAGAATCCTGCCTCGCGTAAAAGGCAGAATTCTTTGTATTTACACTTTGGCTGAAAAAATGTCGTTTTAATTCGTAAGCTCTATCATACATGACTGGTGCATATGAAGTTTCAGATGCACACCGCGCAAAACGCCGTTTTCGATAAGCGGACTTGCCTGATCTTTACCCTCGTCTTCACAGAAGCGGATGTTTTTCCAGCCGCTGTCTTTGAAGCAGACAACCGTTTCGGTAACTCGGCTTTCAACTTCTTCCTGCGAATGATCGGAATAATCGATCGCGAGAAGGATGTCGCGCCCGCGCTCGTCGCGGATGAGCGTAAGTCCCGTAACTGTATCGCCGTTTGAGATGTCCGTCCATGCGATAGGGTCGGAGAGCTGACGGAGCATTCCTGAGCAGACTTTTCTTAAAAGCCGGCTTATACTGTCAAATCCGCCGAGCTGAGGAATATCGAGATAATGAGCTCGTCCGATATACGACGGCGCCGAATTGAGCAGTACCGCCCTGTCGTTTCTTATAACTACCGGTTCGTCTCCGGCGTACATCATAACTTCCGCGCCGTCCGGCGCATAGTTGAATTCCGCGTCAAGCGGGAGAATGTATTCGCTGTTTCCGATTGTGTCGGATATGACATTGACGCGGGATTTTCTGAAAGAAGGTTTTACTCCGAAAATATCCTCAAGTCCGTCGACGCGGCTGACTGCAAACAGCGAAACTCCTTGGTTGTAAAGACGGCGTATGTGTTCAACGGCTTTGGGCGGAGCTTCGGCAAGTGAAGGCAGAACGATAAGGTCACAGTCGTCTTCTGTGAGACCGGCAAAAGAATCCCAGTCGGTCATAAATCCGCAGGGCAGACCGGACATGCGTGATGTTTCGTATACAAAGCCAAGTCCGCTGTCGCTTATATTGAAAATATGCTGATAGCCTATTTTATCCTTGCCCCAGTCTTCGACTCTGTCGTCGGAAGGGCTGCACTCCGCTATAAAACAGGTGCTGCGCAGAGGACGCGCGGGTTTGTGTTCAACAACCGCTTTCCAATGACGCACGAAATATTCAACGTCCGCAGGAGTGAGGTCGCGGTGCATAAATCCGTATTTGTTGAGGAAATGATATCCGCCGTTTTTGTAATACGCCGTATTGTATACATACTCGCGCGCGTGAGCCGTATTAAACCACGGCTGCATCCGGTAAGCTCCGAGCGGCGGCGTTGCGAATTTTACAAGACCGTCGATGCAGCCGCCGTCCGATGATGTATACTGTTCCGGATATATGACAAGTCCGGGATTGTGAAGCAGGATTGTCGCCGCGGAGTATGCTCCTCTGTAAGTTTGATACGCGCAGGAACAGGGGTAATCTTCAAACTGGCAAAAGCCGTTATATATGTCTTTTGCAAGCGCCTCTCCCTGAGCGAATCCAAATCCGTCGATGAAATAATTGGTGTGCATCGGGATTGCGTAAAGAGAGAAAGGTCCGTAGCAGGCTCGCTTGAAGTTCGGGTTGCGCTCTTTGAAATACTCATTCTGTCTCTTGAAACATTCGAGATAATGTCGGTTCGCCCAGCTATACCAGTCGTTTTTCGCAGCTACGAGCAGCTTTTCAAGGTGAGGTTTTGTAAAAGCTTCTCCGTCCGACCAGCCGACTTTATTCCGGATATCCGGATGCGCGTCAAGGAATCCGGAAAGCACCGAAAGAAGCCCGCTTCTGTATGAATTTATGTTCCAGTAATCATGGCGCAGAACAGCGGTTTCATCGTCAACAGGAAAATACATATAATCGGCATATTTAACTATATCCTTATGCTTTTCCGGGTCATGATCCACCATAGTCCTGTGATCCGAAAGCCAGACATACCATTCTCTTGCAAAAGGCCGGGTAAGCTCCCATGTGCGCCTGTCTTCGGCGACATGACCGGTAAACGATGTGCAGCAATAATAATGCTCCATGTTGCACGACTCGTAAGGATTCCACGGATCGAACGGGTCGCGGTCGAGATGCTGCTGTTCGTTCGGAACGGAGAAAAGAAACGGCAGACCGCTTTCGAGCGGAGCGCATTTTTCGCCGTTGATGTCAAAAACTTCAAACGCGACATCGCGCCCGGCAATCTTTGCGGTGCCGAAGAATACGTCAACAATGACGCGGTAGCACGCGACGGGAAGCGGAGCGCTTTTTACCTTCCACTTGCAGTCGGAAATCCTCTCGGCGGAAAGCTCCGCCGGACGGTCATTAAGCGGACAGCCGTAAACATCAAGCAGCTGACATCTCAGTGTAATAAACCGCGGGTCTTTGTTTGTATATACGCAAAACTCGAATTTTATCGGTTCTGCTTCGGAAAAGTAATGATTGCCGTCGAAATGCCGCAGCACTTCGTCTCTGCGAACGCAATCGTCGGGAATGAGCTTATAAACGTCATTTTTCACCGAATCGACTTTGCAAAAGTCGGTATCTTCGGGCGCGCGGCGTTCAATCACAGCGCCGCTGCCGTCAAAAACAAATTCCCACTCGCCCTCCGACTGCATTTTATACCCGTCGGCTTCCATTCGCTCATATCCAAATGAAATTTTATCGATTTTATTTGATTCGGATATCGCGACTGTCTTCTGAACGGGAAGCGTTGTTATATCGAACCATTCGGAGAGTACATCCCGCCAGTGCAGGCGCGGATCGGAGGTATTCAATGAGCCGTTGTGAAGATAGTATTTTACTCCGCCGAATCTTACATACGGCTTTTTGATGCGGTCGATCTCAACCGTGTATTGCCCCGGGCTGAGCGGCAGTGTGGGGTAATCGTAGCGGCGCTGAACTCCGCCGTCTAAAGTGAACGAAAGATACGGAACGCCGCCGATTACTTCCGCAGAATATGTAAGGGTATAGGGAATCATCCCGCCGCTGTATGTCGGGATTTCGGCGGTCACAGGAGCTGACATTATCTTTCGTTCGATCTCGTCGGCGCTTTCGAGCGCGACATCTTCAAGAATAATCTCGCCTAAAAAGTCGTTTCTGCAGATGCCGGCTTCCCCCGCCGCGTTGCATTCATCGGGCAAATTGAATATAAATAACGCACCGCTGACACATCCGATTATCATATTGTCTTTTAAAACAAGATCGGCGATATATGAAGTATCATCGACTGGATAAGACGCGCCGGGGCAGCTTTTTTCTTCAATTACGGTACAGGTGATATCTTCGAATTTACAAAGGCGGAATATGACCGTTTCATCTGCCGCAAAGCCGATGCTTAGCCCGAAACCGCGGCGGGTCGCCTTGTCATACCTAAATAAAAGGGTAAACCTTGCGTCGCCGGTGGGGTATTTATATGAAAAGCGTATCTTCTTTTTGAAGTTGTAAAGCGGCGGCGTTTTCCAGAGATATTTGTTCCCGGCGCAGCTGAGCGAATAGCCGCGCTCGGTTATCCGCGTATGCTTATGATAAAACGCGGAACTTTCTTCGACATATACGCCGTATGGCTGGCGGTCGTCGCCGTATATTCTGAAATCCTCGTGAAATAAATACATAATTTCCTCCGGGAGGGCTTTTATTTTATATAAGCAGACTGTAAAACGAAAACGCAAGAGTAAAGTTAAAAAGGAGTATCAACCATTGAACGCTCCTATTATACCATCTAACATCGAAAAGGTCAATATCATTTATAAGTGAAGAAAAACACGAAGTCGAGACCGGAAAAATCAAATTATACGCAAATATATCGCCGTAAATAAACCCGTTCGGATATTAATACGACGATATTTCGCTTCTTTATGCAATTTGCAGTTGGTATAGAGTTTTGGCGCAGTTCCTGTTTACTTTACACTCACCCGGCAGACATAACTTCCGGCTTTTGCTCGGCTTTGGCTTCTTTTGTCTTGTAGTAAAAATAATACATGAGCGATGAAATCAGCTGACAGACGGAGAATACCGCGAGCAACGGGAACAGGGGCACTTCAGTCAAAAGCCCGCCGCAAACGGCTGCGCCGAGTGCGCTCCCGGCGGTAGTCAGCGCCATCCGCCATATGTTGTAATGCCCGGATATCTTATACGGAATAGTTTTGTATACAATATCCGGCACGGCGTAGTTTATCATCATTATCCCGACCGCCA
>DUUJ01000097.1 GCA_012841635.1 Clostridiales bacterium
GCCTCTACCCGGAGATTTCCTCACAATTCTCGCTTGAAAATTCATCGGCGTCATACAGCCGCGGAGGTTATTTTACGGTCAAATTCAACCGCGTTTTAGACGGCATGAATGTGGATTCCGAATCGATAAGCGTATCCGTAGATTCAAAGGGCAAAGTCTTCGGCGTTTACAACAACGCGACAGCCGCGCTTACATTCCCGGACAGCCGCGACTTCATAAGCGATAAGGAAGTATCCGATTCCTTTAAAAAGAATCTTCCGATGGAGCTCGGATATCTGATCTACACCCCCAAGGGCTCCGAGTACTCAAAGATAGGTCTGTTCTATACTCCGAACAAGGATTACCGAAACACCCTTATAGATCTTTCTGACGGCTCCGCGGCAAAATACAGGTATGGATACAGCTACAACAAATATAGTATGTTTGCCGATGAAGCTGGAGCCGCGCCGGAAGCTGCTGCCGGTATGGGCGGCGGACTTACCGAAGCCGAGCAGGAGTCGGTTGAACTTCTCGATACCTTTATCAAAGCGAATGAAGCCGCGAAAACCGTCCTCGAAAACGAAAAGCTTTACGTTATCGAAGGGATGAAGCTTATATCAAGCTATCTGCGCAAACAAAAATCGGCTTTTGACGACAGCTTCATTTATATCTGGAATCTTTCTTTCAAAAGCGGCGATAATTACGCCTATGCGACCGTCGACGCCGAAAGCGGAAAATTGCTCGATTACAGCGGCGGCGGCACAATTTATTCCCCGGCGGAAGAATTCAAATATTCAAAGGACGAGTGCTTTAAGATCGGCCGCGAATTCGCCGAAGATTACTTCAAAGACATTATCTCCGAATACAAAGAAAACGATTACGAAAACTATGATTATACATATGTCTCCAGCTATAATGTCGGCTACACCCGCTATGTAAACGGACTCAAATTCGCTTACGACTATATCGACGTTGCGGTCTCGCCGGAAAACGGCAAAATCTCCGGATTCAGCTCCAACTATTCGAAAGCGGATTTCCCGGACCCCAAAAAAGCCGTTTCCCCCGACACCGCCGCCGATACATATCTGAAGAAAGCCGGCATCACGCGCAAATGGGTATTGGTCAATATTGATGACGAGTCTCCCGAAGGGGAATACCTCCTCTCCTCGTCCAACACAAGCGGCAAGGAAGTCAAAGCGATGGCGGTATCCGTTTTCAGCAGATATATCTATATCGACGCGATAAAGAACAAGCCGGCTGATATTTATTACTACTATTACTATTACGAGGATGAGCCGACGGTTCAGTATTACGAATTCTCCGACGTTGCGGGAACGAAGTATGAAAAGCAGATCAATCGCCTGGCAAACATGGAAGTTATCCGCTTTGCAAAGAAATTCAATCCCGATACTGCGATAAAAGAAGCCGATCTCAGGGATATGATCGGATCAGCCGGAAGAGGATATTACTATCCGGTAAGCGAGACCGACAGCGAACTGCGCGACAAACTCAGCCGCGCTGAAGCCGTAAAGTGCATAATCAAAGCTCTCGGCTGGGCCGAGGTCGCCTCCCACAGCGAGATATTTACTCTTGATAAAAGCTATCTGTCAAACGTAGATAACGCCGACATCGGCTTTATCGCGATAGCAAAGGCGTTCGGCCTTCTCGATATATACGGCGGCAGCTTCGACGGCTCAAGAACGATAACCCGCGGCGAAGCGGCGGCGATTGTCTCGGCATATATCGACTATCTCGCAAACAAAAACTGAAATATGTCCAAAACTGCGCTCCCCGAAAGAGGGAGCGCATTTTTTTGTCTTGACAGCCGCCGCCGGATGGGGTATAATGGTAAAAACACGGGGAGGCATCAATGAATACAGAAAAACAGAAACTGAGCATACTTTTCCCCTATCCCGACCCATCGGCGGATAAAATACTGCCGGACGGCGGAAACGCAAAGGTGATCTACGACCTTTCCATTGACCGGATGTTTGAATACGCGGTGCCGGACATAGGCTCCCGGAGTTATTTTCTGTCGGCGCTTGCGGCGCTTCCGCAGAATCGAGAGAATGTGCTGTCGCGTCAGCAGACTCTTCGGGATTTTTACGAGCTGCCGACCTTGTTCGATCGTTTCGGGTCTCTTTTCGGCCGCTGGGCGGCGCTGAGGCGCGAATGGAACGACGCGCGTTCAAAAACCGCCGGCTCGGTCGCCCGTTCGGCTTCGGGGCTGGTGAATGCCTCGTCCGAATATTACCGTTCCTGCTACCGCCTTCAGGTAGCGGCTCAGTATACAAGAAAGATCATAGCCTTTATCAGAGGCATCTCAGCCGAGCTTACCGCCGCAGAACTTCGCTCCGAAGCTCTTATAGCGCTGAGAAAGGAGGCGAACCGGATATGCTCGGATCCGGCGCTTGCAAGCCTTGACTCAATCTGCGCAAGATACGACTCTTTCGCCGCGTCGAACACCGCGTTTGATATCTCTCCGACTTTCGACGACTATCTGTCGATAACCGACGTCCGCGCCCGCATCTCGACCGATCTTTATTCGGAGGAGGAATCGGGAAAAAAGCCGGGATTTTTGGCGCGGCTGATGAATCGCGGAAAAACCGAGAAGCCGGAAGAGGGAGAGTACCGCCCGGTTCAAAGCGTCGACATCGGCGACGACGGCAGCAATCTGCTCTTGCTTCTGAACGAATCGGTCTCCGACCTATCGTCGGTAATGAGTTCCGCCGCGTCGGCGCTTTACGGCGTATTCGAGCGTATCCCCGAGGAGTGCGCCTTTTACCGCACCGCGCTGAGATATATCGCCTTTATGGAAGAAAAAGAAGTCGGGCTGATATATCCGGAAATAGGACAGGAAGAAAGCCGCGTCATCGACATAAAAGCGCTAAGAGACGGTCTTCTGGCCGCCGCTTCGGTTCATCGCGGCGCTTCGGACGTCATCCCGAACGATGTTTTTCTTGAAGACGGCGGGCTTATCGTCGTCGGAGACAACAACACCGGCAAAACGGTGTATCTGCGCTCGATAGGAGCGGCGCTGCTGCTCGGTCAGGCGGGAGTGCCGATACCGGCGGAAAAAGCATTGATATCGCTTCGCAGTTCGGTTCTGACCCATTTTGCCTCCGCCGAAAAAGATTTCCTCGACGGCGATGTGTCCGGCAGATTTGAAAGCGAAGTCAAATTAGTAGCCGATATCAACCGCGACATGGACGGCGGCAGCCTTATTCTGCTGAATGAAACCTTCCAGACCACCGCCTATGCCGAAGGCGCCGCGGGACTCTGGCCGATTCTCTGCCATTGGTCGAAAAAAGGCGGTGTCTGGGTGCTTGCAACTCATTTGAGAGAACTGCTTTCGCATATCGGCACCGAAGAAGGCGTAAAGGTAACCGTTGCAAAGACAAAGCCGGGATATAAGATCGTAAGAGAAGAATAAGTTAAAAAAAAGCATCAGACCGCTTCGATGAAAACCGCCCCCGGCAAAAGCCGAGGGCGGTAATCTTATTTATTTTTCAGGGATATCGGGAGAGATTTTCAAAAGCTGATAAAAATTTCGGCTGCCGTCTTTTTTGATGGCTTCGCGGGCGGCAGCTTCGGCTTCGGAAAGCTTCTCGCCGCGCTTTTTGGGCGCGATTTTCAGACTTTCCGGTTTGGGTATCCGCTTAGCGGCTTTGGCGTATACAAGCATGTTTACCGCCGCGTTTGCCGCGTGGTATTTCAGCGAGGAAAACTTCGCGAAATCCTTTATCGTGAAGTATTCCATTGTTTTGATTTCATCAGGGATAAGCGCATCCCAGCCGACGGAATATCCGACTTCGTATTCTTCGCCGATAGCCGTCGGGATTCTTTCGGTTCTGGTGAAAGCTTTTCTCTTGCCGCCCCATTTTTCCCGCGGCACGCGATACTCGTCGACATCGACCATGACCACCCTGAATCTGAGGTTCGGTTCGTCGAGAAAAGGGATAATATGGGTAAGTTCGGAATAGATTTCATAAGGGGAGCCGGTTTTCGGCGATTTGCGCGTCGAACTTGCGGCGCCGGTCGAAGGATCGATCGTCAGAATCATCTTGCGCCGGGCTACCGGATAAACGACGGTAACCTTTTTCGTCTTGCAGAATCTTGACAGCTTGGGTTTCAGCTTTATAAAGTTGCTTGTCTGAATTTCGATGATATTGTCCCCGCGCATTATATCCGCGACACACCCCTGATATTTAATCTCACGGAACGCGGCGTCGGGTTCGTAATAATTTTTCAGCGCCGCATGAAGCGTTTTTTCTCCCAGAGTGCCGATCCCGGCGTCGCGGACGGACGGGTTATCGGCGTCGTATTCGGCCTGATGCGACAGTTTATGCGGCGTTTCGCCGTATTTTTCAGTTGGCATTATATCACAAAAATTCCGAGAAGCACTTCCGCCGGGAAGTGCTTCTCGGCTGATGTTGTTGTTCGGCTGTCGCTTAAAGCGGCATTACGTACTTTTTAAGTTCTTCCGGCAGATCTTCGAAAGGGACGCTGCTGGTGAAGATGAAGCTGATGTTGTTCGCTTCGCCGAGCATGGCGCAGCGCTTGACAAATTCGGTAAACTGCTCGATATCGTTGTTGCATATCTTGAGAGCGGAGTCGATAAAAATATGGGTCACGTCATGGTTGGAGGCATATATGCCCGCCATGAATCCGTACAGCAGCTCGGCATTGTTTACGGCAAAATCATCCGAATCGATCAGCCGCGCCCGGTAGTTGATCTCGTGGATAAGCTTTGTGCCCTTTTCTACGAATACCACCGACCCGCTGCTCTCTTCAACGGCTTTGTTGGCAAGAGCGATGATCGTTTTGGTTTTGCCGGAGCCTTTGAGTCCGACTATCAGTTTAAGCATTGTGTTTACCATCCTTTTCTATATAATGGGCGGATCGTTTTCAGGCGTTTTTTTCGAATTCGGCGCGGATCGTATCGTATTTTTCCCCCTCTTTGCCGAGCAGGGCGAACATATTGTTCTTATAGCCTTCCACTCCGGGCTGGTCAAAGGGGTTTACTCCGAGGATATATCCGGAAACGGCGCAGGCAAGCTCAAAGAAGAAGACAATCCCGCCGAAGGTGTGTTCGCTGCGGTCTTTGAGGTTGAGGGTAATTACCGGAACATTACCTTTAAAGTGAGCTATTTTTGTCGCCTCTGCCGCTTTAGCGTTCACGTCAGACATCGTATAGCCCTTTTCGGCTATATAGTTGAGCTGGTCAAGATTTTCCTCATCGACCGGGATATCGACGTCGTTGATTTCTTTTTTGACATCGACAAACGTCTCAAACATAATCCGGCGGCCTTCCTGAATTATCTGACCGAGAGAGTGAAGATCGGTGGTGTCGATAACAGAGGCAGGGAACAGCGCTTTTCCGTCCTTGCCTTCCGATTCGCCGAAAAGCTGCTTCCACCATTCGGCAACCATTGCAATGGCCGGGTCGAAGCTGACGAAGATCTCGAGCGCCTTGCCTTTTGCATACAGGATATTGCGGATCGCCGCATACTTATAACAGTCGTTTTCCGTAACACAGCTTGACTCCGCAAGTTTTGCCTTCATGTCCGCAGCGCCTTTCATCATAGCGTCTATATCGCAGCCGGCAACGGCGATCGGAAGGAGTCCGACGGCGGATAACACCGAAAATCTTCCGCCTATGTTATCCGGGACTACGAAGGTTTCGTATCCCTTTTCATTTGCGAGAGCTTTAAGCGCTCCTCTGGACTTATCCGTGGTGACGTAAATATGACTTCTGATTTTCTCTTCATCTCCGCCGTATAGTTCGTCAACAAAGCGGCGCAGGATGCGGAAAGCGATTCCGGGCTCGGTAGTGGTTCCGGATTTGGAAACAACATTAAGGGTGACCCGTTTTCCTTCGCAGAGAGCCAAAAGCTCGTTCATTGAGGACGAACTCAGGCTGTTTCCCGCGAAATATATCTTAGGGGTATTTTTTTCAATAAAATTATGATTTGCGCCTTTTATAAATTCTATCGCGGCGCGTGCGCCGAGATATGAGCCGCCGATTCCGATAACAATGAAAATATCGGTATTCGAACGGATTCTTTCCGCGGCCGCCTTTATGCGGGCGAATTCTTCGCGGTCGTAATCTTCGGGAAGAGTGTACCAGCCGAGGAAATCGGAGCCGGCGCCGCTGCGGTTTATTACTTTTGCAGCCGCAGAGTTGACATGATCCTGCATTAGTTTTATTTCATTGTCTGATACATAGCCTTTAAGATAATTTGTGTCAAGTTTAAGAGACATTCAAGTAACCTCCGTGTTAACGTGACTATATTCTACCGCACAGACATGAAATCAATGAGTAATAAAAGTAAATTTTTATAAAAAATGAATAAGTAAATAAAAAAACCTCATCCTTTGAAGGACGAGGATTTTTTCAACACTTATTTTACAGTGGTAAGGTCCAGTTCGGTGTAGACGTATCTGATTACATCACCGTCAACGATCGGCTGAGCGTTGGCTTTTCCGCCGGTCTGGGCATCCGGGAAGACATCGTTGATCGAGTATTCCCAGAAATACGAGAAGTTGTTTTCCAGATCATCGTATTCTTTGTATTCGCCGATGTCCTGCACCGAGTCGTCGTTTGCGTTGTAGGTGATCGGCAGTTCATAAAGAATGGCCGCTTCCTTTACAAGCATGAGAACGGTCGGATTTTCATAGTCAAGCTTCATGTGCTGATCGAAGATATGATCGTCTCCGGCTTCAATGATGAGCGTGACGTTGATTTCATTGGTTTCGGCGCCGCAGGCAGAGAACACTCCGCATAATAGAGCTGCTAAAAGTATAAGGACAAGGGCTCTCGTCTTTTTCATTATAGATGACCTCCGTTAATTGACAGGCATTTTAAAATATCTCTTAGTAAAGTATACCTTATTTCGGGATAAGAATTCAAGTACATAATATTAACATACCGTGAATCACAATGAATTTTTATATATAACCCGCGATACGCGCTAATTCTCCGGCCAATATGCTCCGTCGCCCGGATCAGCCGGAGTCGGATCAACCGGCTCTTCCGGCCGGGGTACTTCAACGTCCGGAGGAGGTGTCTCCGGAGGAGATTCCGGCATAGCTACCGTTTCGGGCGGAATCTCTCCGCCGGGGTCTTCTTCAACAGGCGGTTCGGTCACCTCTTCGGTTACTTCTTCGGTCGTTTCTTCCTTTCTGTCAGGGTCGTAATGGGCGGGACATATTCGGTTATACTGCGCATCCGCCGCGCTGATGCCCGAATATCTGCCGTCCAGTATAGTCTGATAGAAAGGAGTCTGAGAGCTCATTGAATACCTTGTCCCCTCCGGCACTTCTCTCCAGGTATACTGAGCGTCGCGGACGGTTATCTGGAACGGAAAATCGCGGGATGTTACATTCAGAAGCCCGACATATGCGCAGTCGGATTCGGGACAATCGGGACAGGCGATTCCTCCGTGAACTTTGTCATACCTTACCATGACATGAGTGGTGCAGGACTGAGTCGGCGCGGTTGCGTTGGTGAAATAGCCTATCATTGCGCGGTTGCCGCGCGGGTCGGCATAACAGGTATTGGTTATCAGCTTTCCGGAATCCATGCAGACCGTTCTCGCGACCACGCCGTCGGCGAGTTCGAAGGATTTGATGTGTTCGCCGCTGTTGAAGACTTTTTGGTGCAGCTCGGTCATTATGTCATCCCAGATTTTGAGCGAGGGGTTTGTTTTGTATTCGTTCAGAGATTTCGGCATCTCATAACCGAACCAGACGCTTCCGGCATAATAAGGAGTAAAGCCGCAGAACCATCTGTCGTTGTCTTCCTGAGTCGTTCCGGTTTTTCCGGCGCAGTTGACAGAGGATTTCAGCGTCAGCCGCTTTGCGGTTCCGTTTTCAACGACATTCTGAAGCAGCTTAGTCATGATGGAAGCGTTCTGCTCGCTTAAGACAACGGTACCGGCAGGATCATTGTCGACGATCGTGTTGCCTTCCGAATCGGCGATTTTAATTACGGTGCGCGGTTCGTTGTAAATGCCGCCGTTCGCAAAAGTCGCGAAAGCAGCCGCCATGTTCTTTACGGTAACACCGTATGAGAGCTGACCGAGACCGAGCGGAGCAAGATCTTTGTCGGTGACATAGCGTCCGCCGGATATTTCCTTGCTCTCGACAAGATCAAGATGATAGCGGTTGTTGCCGAAATCAAAAGCGGTTTCAACCCCCAGCCGGGTAAGTATCTGCAGCGATATTGTGTTCTGTGAGAAGGTAATGCCGTTAAGCACGGTGGTAAGCCCGCCGTAGCCGGCAGGATAGTTTGACGGCCAGCCGTCGGGGCGGGAATATTCGATCTTTCCGTCAGCCCCCATTTTCTCAAGCCCGAAGTTGATGGGAACATCGTCGAATACCGACGCATAGGTGATAAGCCCGGTTTCAAGCGCGGGGGAATATACCGTGAGCGGCTTTATCGACGAGCCGGGCGGACGCTTGGTGTCTGTGGCGAAGCTTTGGATACGGTTCGCCTTTTTAACTCCGCGGGCGCCGACTATACCCAGAACATCGCCGGTATACGGATCGATTACCACCATCGAGCTTTGCGGCTGAATAACCGACGCCGCTTTCTGGAAGTTGTCGTCGTTTACATAGTATTTTTCAAGGATATTCTGAACATCGGGATCCATTACCGTGTATATGGAAAGTCCGGCGTTGTATATCATAGTCGAAGCCGACCGGGCGTTGACTCCTCTTGCCTTCATCAGAAGGGCGATTGTGTCGGATAAGACCGCTTCTTCATACCAGGAAAAGATTCTTGTGCCGCTCGTTGTTACGGTACGAGCCCGTGTCGCATTCTGAAAGTTAAGCACAAGCTGCTTGTCGTAGGTAGCGTCGAGTTCGGCCTGCGTTATGCAGCCGTACATTTCCATACAGTATAATACCGTGTTGCGCCGATCAAGGTTATGCTCGGGATTCTGAACCGGGTCGAATTTGGTCGGATACTTTGGTATTGCCGCGAGCGCCGCGCATTCGATAAGCGTCAGGTCCTTCGCCGATTTGCCGAAATAGGTGTAAGCGGCGGCTTCTACGCCGTAGGCGTGCTGCGAAAGATAGATGGTGTTAAGGTAAAGCTCAAGTATCTCGGTCTTGTCCTTGATCTTTTCAAGCTCAAGAGCGCGGAGTATCTCGGTCACCTTTCGCTGTATGGTGACTTCGTCCTCCTGTGTAACGTTCTTTATCAGCTGCTGGGTGATGGTCGAGGCGCCGAAGTCATGACCCGAACCGAAGAAGTAGTTGAAAGTCGCCTTTATGGTTCTCAGCCAGTCGACTCCGTGGTGATCCCAGAAACGGTGATCCTCTATCGAAACGAAGGCGTTGATGAGGTTTTTCGGCATATCCTTGTAGGAGATCCAGGTGCGGTTCTCCGAGCCGTAAATCCTCTCGTCCTCAAGTTCGACCGCTCTTCCTATCCGGTTGGTGCGGTCGGTATAATCCATGTAATAGATCCGCGTCGTCTTCGACTGGTCGTTGGCCATGTATTCGAAGGCTTCAAGGTCGGGGTTGATATAGTTTTTGACATATATCGCGAAAGCTCCGCCAACAACGGCGCCGGTCATGACACCGATAAGCAGCAGGGTAAGCAGTATGTTTATTATATACGAGAATATCTTGCCGACTGCGCGTCCCGCAAGCTTTAGCGCTCCGGCGGCTTCGTCGCCCCAGTCGGTGCCGGAATTTTTATTGCGGCGCCCCTGAGAAGGCGGTATCCCGGTGCTGGTGACTCTGAAATTGCGGGAATCTCGATTGAGTTTGTCTGCCACTTATCGCATCACTCCTTCCGATGTATTTGGGTTTATCGCTGTGATTTCGCTTTTTTCCTTCATAAGTTTTATAAGTCATTCCGTGCCGGATATCGGTTTTTGTTTAGAAGGCACTGTCTAATTTTACCACCGCATCGGTCTTTTTAATAGTCGGGTTTTGTAAACGGTAAGTAAATTTCGTGCGTATCCAATTATTTCGGGACAACTGCATCCTCTCCCAAAAGTTCTTTAAGCTCGGCAATCACGAACGGCGAAGCGGTAATCCCAAGTCCGGAAGAGGCATATTTCTTTCTTGAAGCGTCGTAGAAGATTACCTGAACCGGTCCTTCGAATATCGAAACAATCGCAAGCGCCCGCTTCATTTCGGGAGCCGATGCCGATTTAACCTTAAGGTATATCTTTTCGGGCAGGTTCCCGGAATTGTTTTTGTTTACAATTTGACTGTTTGCGGCGGGTTTTTGTTCCGCCGCGGCAGAAAAATCTCTGCGCTGCGGCGGCGCCGGCGGTTCCGGTTTTGACCGGTATGCAGGCTGAGAGGGGCGGGGAAGCTGCGCATCTGCTCCCTTTGCGCGGAATTCGGCATTTTTCATGAGAGGAAAGACGTTATTTATCAGCAGCTTCACCCCTTCGTCGCCGTCACGGGAAGATAGCCTCCCTTCGGCCGCAACCGCCGCTCCGGTCTCAAGAAGCGGCGAGAGCCGCTCCATTGCCTTGGGGAAAACAATCCCCTCAATAGCCCCGCTTGCGTCTTCGATCCTGACGAACGACATCATCGCGTTTTCGTCCCGGCGGGTGACTTTATCCGAGCGCGAAGTGACAAATCCGGCAACTCTGACGGCGCTGCCGTCTCTGTATATTCTCAGTTCCGTTTCTCCGGAACCGCCGACGCCGCCGGAGGTGTTATCTCCGAAAGACTGAGAGCCGGCATCTGCGTCATCCTCGTTTGAAAACGCGGAATTTATCGCTTCTATAACATCCGGATTTACGGCGGCGCACATCTCGGAATACTCATCCATCGGACTTCCGGTAAAATACATGCCGGTCAGCTCTTTTTCCTGAGCCAGCATCAAAGATTTCGGCATTTCTGTCATTTCGGGGAAATCCGAGTCGTCTGTCGCTGCGGCGCGTTCGGCGGTCCCGAAAAGGTCGATCTGACCGCTGACACCGCTGCGAAGTCTTTCCGCGGCGTTTGCAAGAAGAGTCGGACTCGCCATCAGCATCCTCCGGCGGTTTGTTCCGAAATTATCAAAGCAGCCCGATGAAATCAGCGATTCAAGCCCCCGCTGAGATATCTCGCTTTGCAGTCCTCGCGTGACGTAATCGGTAAGCGATCGGTAATTGCCCCCCTCCGAGCGGTGCTTTACCGCCGCCTCAGCCATCGTTTTCCCGACATTCTTGATAAAGGAAAGTCCGTATATTATCTCTCTTTCGGAAACGGTAAATCCCACGTCGCTTGTATTGATATCCGGCTTGCGGATATTGATTTTCAGCCGTCCGGCTTCGGAAAGATACGGCGAAAGGCTCTCCGTACCCTGAGACGAGTTCATCAGCGCCGCAATGTAAATCGCGGGGAAGTGAGCTTTTAGATAAGCGGTGCGGTAGGAGATCATTCCGTATGCGGCAGCGTGGCTCTTTTTGAAACCGTAGTTTGAAAAATCAATCATCGATTCAAACAGCTCGCCGGCGTCTTCTTCGCTCATTCCGCGCTCAGCCGCGCCGGAAATAAAGGTGGAACGCTCCTTTTCGATAACTCCCTGCTGCTTTTTGGCGATCGCCCGCCGCACAATATCGGCTTTTCCGTAAGAATATCCCGCAATAAAGCGGAATATCATCATTACCTGCTCCTGATAAACAATGCAGCCGCAGGTTTCCTCCAATATCTTTTTCAGTTCCGGATTTTTGTAAACTATCTTCGAGGGATTGCGGCGGTTTTCAAGGAACCTGCCTATCGATTCCATCGGTCCCGGGCGGTAAAGCGCAATCGCGACCATGATATCCCGAAGGTTCGCCGGCTTCATATTGACAAGCAGCTGCTTCATGCCGGAAGATTCGAGCTGGAACAATCCGTCGGTATGCCCCGATGAAATAAGTTCAAAAGTCGCGGCGTCATCAAGCGGGATCCGCTCGACCGAAAATTCCGGATCTGTTTTACGGATCTGCTGTTCGGCGTTGTCGATAACCGTCAGATATCTCAGCCCCAGAAAATCAAACTTCAGAAGCCCTAGCTCGGCGAGGGTGTCCATGTCATATTGAGTGACAACGGTGTCGTCGTTTTTCGACAGCGGAACGTAGTATGTAATCGGCTTGTCGGTAATCACGACGCCGGCGGCATGAGTCGATGTGTTCCTCGGCATACCCTCGAGCCGCTTCGATATGTCGATGAGCTGTCTTATCTCATCGAAGCTCTCATAAAGCTTCTTCAGCTCCGGCATTTTAAGCGCGTCGTCGAGGGTTATGTTGAGCATACGGGGAATCGTCCGCGCAACGTCGGATAACTCGGACGAAGACATCCCCATCGCCCGCCCGACATCCCGCACGACAGCTCTCGCGGCGAGAGTTCCGAAGGTGACTATCTGACAGACATGGTCTTTGCCGTATCTGTCGCTTACATATTTTATCACTTCCGGCCGGCGGACCGAGCAGAAATCGATATCAAAATCCGGCATCGAAACGCGCTCGGCGTTCAGAAAAGTCTCAAACAAAAGCCCGTATCTCAAAGGGTCTATATCTGTAATTCTCAGCAGATACGCCACAAGCGAACCGGCGCCGGAACCTCTTCCGGGACCGGTGGGTATTTTGTTGTCTTTTGAGTAGTTTACAAAATCTGCGACTATGAGGAAATACTCGGAATAACGCATATTTGCTATAACGAGCAGCTCAAATTCGATCCTCATCTTATAGTCTTCGGCGGAGAATTCGTCGTCGTATATTACGCTGCCTTCGTCTAACCGGCGTTTCAGTCCGTCATAGGTGCGCTTTTTGATATAAGCGTCGGGTTTTGAGCCGTCGGGAGGGGTGAAAGTCGGAAGATAACGCTTTTTGAATTCAAAATCAAAATTGCAGCTTTCGGCGATCCTGACGGTATTCGCCATCGCTTCGTCAATCTCGGGCAGTCCGGGAAGCGTCTTCCGCATCTCATCCGCATTCTTTAAGTAGAATTCGGAGGTTTCAAAATCCTCCGGCAGCGGGTCGGTTATCCGGCTGTTCGTCTGAATGCATTTGAGAACCCGGTGCGCTTCCGAATCGCTTTGGCTGAGATAATGAACATTATTCGTCAATACGAGCGGCAGCCCGCTTTCCCGCGCAACAGCAGCTATTTCGGGCATGATTACCCGTTCCGGCTCAAGTCCGTGATTCATCAGTTCAAGATAGAAGTTATCCTTGTAAATCGAAGCAAGCTTCTGCGCGTATTCGCGCGCGGAGGCGGTGTCATTCGCCGCGATCCTCCGCCCGACACCGCCATTTGCGGAACCGGAAAGAGCGATAAGCCCCGACGCGTAACGGGAAAGGTCGCTGAATTCAACCGAAGGCAAGTTGAATTCCCCTTCGGTAAATCCGCGGGAAACAAGCTCAATCAGGTTTCGATATCCTTCTTCGTTTTTTACAAGCAGCACAAGGCGGTCAAGATTTCCGCCGTAAACGTCCCTCGGAGCTTTCGACTCGAAGGGACGGATATATATTTCGCAGCCGATAATCGGCTTTATGTTCTCGGCGATACAGGCTTTGTAAAAGGATACGGCGCCGTACATAACCCCGTGATCGGTTATGGCGGCGGCGCTCTGCCCGGCGGCTTTCACCGCTGCCGGGATGTCTTTTATCCGGCAGGCGCCGTCGAGCAGACTGTATTCGCTGTGTAGATGAAGATGAACAAAATCCATTTCAGTAAAAAATACACTAAAAAATCAATAAATCAAAGCTCTTTTGCCGCGGCGGACAGCTTTCGAAGCCTGTGAACCACGCCGGATTTGGTGATGGGCGGCTGATGCATCGAAGCGAGTTCCTGAAGGGAAATTGACGGGTTTTCAACCCGCAGCCGCGCGGTATCTTGAAGGCCTTCGTCCAGATCCGCGAGTTTTCCTGATTCCGTCAGCAATCCTATATCCTGTATCTGCTTCTGGGCGGCATTGACCGCCCGGTCAATGTTTGATGTTTCGCAGTTTGTGATCCGGTTCGCTTCGTTGCGGTATTGTTTGTGTATGCGGGTGTTCAGCGCCTCAAATGCCGGCACCGATGCTCCGATATAATTCAGAAAATCCTCGACTTTTTCCGCTTGCCGAAGATACAATACGGTGTTTTTCACCCCGGCTCCTCTCGAGGATTCATGTCTGAGCGGCTGCAGATCTATTTCGCAAAGATACGCTTCAAGATCGTCGGCTAAAGCGGTTCCTCCGTCTTCGTCGCGGGGAATCGTTATCTCAAGCCGGTAATCCCGCTTCGGGTCTCCGACCGATCCGGACGAAAGGAAGACGCCGCACAGAAAATATCGGCCGCATTCGGCGCAGGAGAAATAACTGCGGTCTATGTGATTAAAGTCTTCGATAATCAGTATTTCTCCCCGCTTCTCTCCGGCTGTCATCAGCCAGTCAAGCAGGGAAGAGGACATCTCGTCCGTCCGCCCTCTTGAAAAGAGCAGCATTCCATATAAAAGCGCGGTCCGACAGCAGGCGGACCGGCAGTTTTTCTTGCACTGCGGCACAAGATATTTCACGACGGAAAGATTAAAGCTTTCGCTTGTGCCGGTTTTTTCGATAATATCCATAATTAAGTTCACGGACCGACTGTTCGGACTTCCCGCTCTATCTCAACACCGTATTTTTCGAAGATAACAGATGATATATGCTCGGTCAGAGCTATGACATCGGCAGCCGTCGCATCCCCCGTGTTTATAACAAAGCCGGCGTGTTTTGAAGAAACTTCGGCTCCGCCCACCTTATACCCCTTAAGACCGGCGCCGTCGATCAGCGCCGAAGTAAAATGCCCGGGCGCCCGTTTGAACATAGATCCGGCGGAAGGGGATTCAAGCGGCTGTTTTGAGCGGCGCGCATCCATGTTTTCGTCCATCTTTCGCTGTATCTCATCGCCGTCGCCGGGAACAAGCTCCAAAACGGCGGAAAGGATAATATCATCTCTTTCCATATATAAGCTGTGCCGGTAGCCGAAATCATGCTCAGCCGCCGAAAGAGAGGATATCTTGCCGCTTTTCGGTGAAAGATACTCGCTCGATATCAATATCTGACTCATTTCCCCGCCGTAAGCGCCGGCGTTCATAAAAACCGCGCCGCCGAGAGAGCCGGGTATGCCGTAAGCAAATTCAAGACCGGAGAGCGACGCTCTCTGAGCCGCCATCGCAAGCAGCGAAAGCGGCGCGCCGCACTCGGCATGTATCGTGTTTCCGCTGACGCAAATCTTCTTGAGTTTCGTCGTGAATATGATCGCCCCGCGGAAACCTTCGTCGGAAAAGAGGATATTCGAAGCGCTGCCGCAGATAAAATAACGCGTTCCGCTGTTCTCCGCCGCGCAAACAAGCGCGGACAGCGCCTCAATGTCGCCCGGCCAGACAGCCATATCCGCCGGTCCTCCGATACGGAAGGTACAGCAGCGCGAAAGCGGAGCGGAAAGCTCATATTCGGCTCTTCCCTCGGCTTTAAGCGAGTCGGCTGCGGCGAAAAAATCAGCCTTTATATAATCATTCATCGTTTTGTATATCATCGTTGCTTCTGCCCGACAGAAGGAGCGAATCGCGGCTGTCAAGCAGTTCCCGAGCCGATCTCTTTATGGCGTCGGTTATCTCTATTCCGCCCATAATCCTTGAAATTTCGTCAATGCGGCCGTTTCTGTCAAGCTCGTCGACGACGGTCTCGGTGCGCCCGTCCTTTTCATACTTTCTGATAAGCAGATGCTTTTTCGCAAGCGCCGCGATCTGCGCGCTGTGCGTCACGCATATCACCTGCGTGTCGGCGGCGGTAAGCGCCAGCTTGACGCCGATTTTCTGCGCGGTGCTGCCGGAAACTCCGGTGTCTATCTCGTCGTAGACGATAGCCCCGATTCCGTCCCTGCCGGCGAAAACGCTCTTCAAAGCAAGCATGATGCGCGAAAGCTCGCCTCCGGAGGCTATTTTAGCCATCGGCTTGAGCGGCTCGCCCGGGTTTGTCGAAACCATGAAAGCCACGTTGTCGCGGCCGTCCTTGCCGTATTGCATAACTCCTTCGCTCGAAACCGACCGCGTAACCTGCGCCGTGAACCTGACCTTTGACATGTCGAGATAGGAAAGCTCCCCGACAACCTTTCGGCTGAGGGTAACGGCAGCCGCCGAGCGAAGTTCGGATAAATCGGCGGCGGAAGCTTTGAGGCGGCTCATGACCTCCCCCTGCTCGGCGCGCAGCTCCTTGAGACGCATATCCGAGCCGTCGATCGCTTCAAGCTCCTTCCGCGCGTTGTCGCGGAAAGCTAAAACATCGGAAAAATCGGGTCCGTATTTACGCTTGAGCTTTTCGATGGCCGCAAGACGGCTCTCGATCCTGTCAAGCGCCGAAGTCGGGTCTTCGTCTCCGAAATCACAAGCCTGACTTACCCTCTCGGCGATATCCTCCAGCTCATACATATATCCGCGCAGCCTCTCCGCTTCCTTCGCCGCGTCCGGCAGCTCGTCCGAGAGAGCGTCGAGGGCGTCGGCCGCTTCGCGGATAAGTTCGGAAGCGGTTTTCGATGTTTCGGAGATATAAAGGTTCTCCCGTATCGTCCGCGCGTTTCTCTGAAGTTTTTCAAACGAGAGAATCCGCTTTTCGTCCGCGATAAGAGTTTCCTCTTCACCCGGACGCAGCTTTGCATCCTCTATATCAGAAATCTGAAACCGCAGCATCTCCGCCCGGCGAAGTTTATCCCTCGTGTCGGTAACCAGGGAGGATATCTCTCGCTTCAGCTCAGACGCTCTTTTGTATATCTCGCCGTAATCGGCAAGCATCCGGAGACTTTCGGGAGCCGCCCATCCGTCGAGATAGGATATATGAGTATCCTCATCAAGCAAAGTCTGATTGTCGTGCTGACCGTGGATGTTGATAAGAAAAGCGGCGCAGCTCCGCAGCATTGTTATGGGAACCAGCCGGCCGTTTATCCGGGCCTGAGACCGCCCGTCTGCATTAATATCCCGCTGAAGGCAGACAAGACCGTCATCCCCCGCGGTTATGCCGTTTTGGCTCAGCGCTTCCGTTTCGCGCTCGGTGAGATTGCCGAAAACACCGCTGACCATAGCTTTGCTCTCGCCGGAACGAATAAGGTCTTTGTCGGGACGGTTTCCCATCAGAAGGCCTATCGAGCCGATTATGATCGATTTTCCGGCGCCGGTTTCTCCGGTAAGCACGTTAAAGCCCCGTCCGAAATTAATATCTATCGACCGGGCTACCGCAATATTCTCGATATGCAGGGAAACAAGCACAGCAAATTACCTCACGAATAAGACATCAGACACCATCTTTCAGTCAGCTTATAAGATGACTGAAAGAAATTTAGCGGCGCGGCTGTCCCTCGGCAACGATGGAATCTATGTGCCTTGTGATTTCGGCAGCGATCTCTTCGCTGCGGGAGACTATCAGAATGGTGTCGTCTCCGGCGATGGAGCCGATGATTCCGTTCATCTCAAGGCTGTCGATGGCAGCGGCCGCCGCCTGCGCCATACCGGGGTAAGTCTTGACAACGATGAGGTTGTTTGCCGATTCCGCCCGGATCACCGCCTCGGTGATGATTTTGCGGTATTTGTCGGTAGAGGCGCTTACGCTGTTCGGTGCGGCGTAACGATAGGCTCCGCGGCTGTTGGAAACCTTTGTCAGTCCCATTTCGCGTATATCGCGGGATACCGTTGCCTGAGTAACGTCGAAACCGGCATGCAGAAGCTGCTTTTGCAATTCTTCTTGTGTCTCAATGTCGTAACCGGTTACAATTTCCAGAATTTTTTTCTGTCTGTCGGTTTTCAAAATTCTTTCTCCTGATTTCTATAATAATTAATCGTTGTTGTAAAGGGGTTGTATTTAAAAGCCGTTTTATTATAACATTTTACGGCTGAGCACCTGATAAAAATTATGGCGGTTCATCCGGATAAACGAAGTGGTTATATCGGATTTTATAAGCGTTACCTTATCACTGCGTTCAAGCGGAAGGCTGTCGATGCCGTCAACGGTCAGATACAAGACTCCCGTCTCCGGGGGAACGGACGAGTGGTTTTTCAGGGAAGGGTTGACAACGCAAAGTTCGGCATCCGCCGAAAACAATATCGGTCTCGCTACGAAGGAATGCGGACAGATCGGAGTGACGACCAGGCAGTCAAGCCGGGGATCGACGACCGGCCCTCCGGCGGAAAGAGAATAAGCGGTGGAGCCGGTAGGAGTCGCAACAATAAGTCCGTCTGCGTAATATTTGGACACATAGTCGCCGTCACATAAAAGCTCAAGTTCCGCCATTCTCGATATCACGCCGTGGGATATAACGGCGTCGTTCAAGGCGAGGAAGCTTTTTCCGCTGTCGGTGCGGACCCGGATCATCATCCGGTTTTCTATGCGGTAATCGCCTTCGAAAAATCGGCTTATAAGGGGGATCTCATCCGGTTCAAGTTCGGCGAGGTATCCTAAATGTCCGCAGTTTATCCCTAAAATCGGAATGCCGAGAGGAGCCGCCCGTCTCGCCGCCCGCATAACTGTTCCGTCGCCGCCTATTACGATAAGCAGATCAGCCGGCTCTCCCGCGCTCGGGAAATCAGCCGGTTTTTGAACGAAGCGGATTTGGCAGTCAAAAGCCCCGAGGGTATTAAGAACGGTATTTGCGTGCTTAAGTCCTGTGTCTCGAGAGGGATTGGACATGACCCATATTCGTTTCATGACCGGGTCACCTGAAATGTTCTGTCAGTCATCATTTTCTATTGCTTTCTGAAAAGTGCCGGGAATTCTATGTTTCCGTCCCCGCCTTTGACAGGCGAAGTTATCGTTCCCATAAGGTTCAGCCCGAACAGCCGCGCGCTTTCCCGACAGCGCTCTATTGCGTATGAGCGGAATTTCTCGTCTTTTACAACTCCGTGTTTGTCAAGAGCGGCTCTCCCGCATTCAAACTGAGGCTTGATGAGCGATATAAGGGCTCCGTGCCGGCGAAGCAGTTTTTGTATGTTCGGGTAAATCAGCGTCTGGGAAATAAAGCTTACATCCATCGTGATAATCGGATGCATCCCGCCGACATCCGATGGGGTCAATTCTCTTGCGTTGAAATTTTCAAGTACATGTACCCGGCTGTCGGCCCGCAGCCTCTGAATCAGCTGCCCGCTTCCGCAGTCGACCGCCCATACCTCCGAAGCGCCGAAAGAAAGAAGACAGTCGGTAAATCCGCCGGTTGAGGCGCCTATGTCAACACAGGAAGCGCCTTTTATTTCTTCTTCAAGGCCGAAGCTTTTAATTGCCGCTTCGAGCTTAAGTCCCCCGCGGCTGGCGTATATGCAGACTCCGGCGCCGATCTTTACGTCGTGTTCGGCGCTTTCGTCTATCTGCTTTGACGCCTTGGTTATTAAGGTCCCGTCAATGGTTACCTCTCCCGCGTTTATTGCTGCCTGCGCCTTTTCGCGGCTCTCAAACCATCCGAAACGGCAGAGATAGACATCGGCGCGTATAAAAGCCATAATTCAGAACGGCCGTATCAGCAGCGGTATCGCGATTCCGAGCGCCGCTCCCCCGACCACCTCTATCGGAGTATGACCGACAAGTTCCTTTAGCTCCCTGTATTCCTCTGAGTTTTCCACCTCGGGATTGTTGAGCACGAGGTTGTTGAGCACTTTCGCGATATCGCCGGTCTCGCGGCGGACACCGGCGGCGTCATACATGACAATGAAGGCGAAAATCGCGGATATCGCGAAGGTGGAAGAAAGAAAGCCCTCTGTCATTCCTACGGCAAGAGAAAGGGAAACTACCGTCGAACTGTGCGAACTCGGCGTCCCTCCCGATGCAATCAGCATCCTCGGAGTGAGCTTTTTGTGAATTATCAGATCGATTAGCACTTTCAGCAGCTGGGCGACGATCCAGCTCACTGCAGCGCAGACAAGAGGGTAATTTTTATAAACGGTGAAAAATGAATCTGTGGTTGATATATGACTAAACATATTCCTTATCTTCGTTTCAGTTTTTTCTGTTAAGCAGGTATTCCGCGAAATCCGCGAGTATCTGCCCGTTTTCCATAGAAGCCGCCGCTTTTACGGCGCGGTCGGTAAGCGCGGCTGCGTAAGCGCGGGCTTCGTTTTCCGTCATGTATGTCATGAAAGTGGTTTTTGCCTCCCCTTCGATACCGTCGTCGGATTTCCCGGATGCGGCTATATCGATGGCAGAATCAAGCAGGTCGTCGATTATCTGGAATGCGCGGCCTATTCCGTCGGCGTAAGCATCGGCTGCCGCTTCAAAAGGGGTGTTCATTTTACCGGCGGCTATGACCCCGAGCCGGCAGGCACATTTAATAAGCATTCCGGTTTTAAGGGACTGCGTCAGCTCAAGCTCGTCGAAAGTGAGCTTTCGGTTTTCCGATTCAAGGTCGAGCTGCTGACCGCCGCACATACCGCTTCCTCCGGCCGATTCGGCAATAAGACGCACCGCTTCGACTGTTTGTTTCGCGCCGAGTCCGCAGCCGGCAGCCGTTTCAAAAGCCATGGCCTGAAGCGCGTCTCCGGCAAGCAGAGCGCCGGAATAACCGTATACTATATGGTTGGTGGGTTTTCCGCGCCTCGTATCGTCGTTGTCCATACATGGAAGATCATCGTGGATGAGCGAATAGGTGTGGATCATTTCAACGGCGCAGGCGAGCGGCATCGCATCCGCTGCGCTGCCGCCGAGTGCGCGGCAGAATTCGATGGTAAGAAAGGGACGGACTCTTTTACCGCCCGACAGAAGGGAATAACGCATCGCTTCCCTGAGTTTCGGATAATTTGCGGCGGATTTTTTCATCAGCCGCTCGACATATCCGTCGAGCGCGCGGTCGATAAGAGCTGCGTTGTCGATAATTCTCAGCTTGAGTTCTTCGTTATTTGTCATCGGGAATAAAATCCTTTTCTTCAACAGTGCCGTCGGCGCGTTTTGAAAGCAGCTTTATCTTGCGCTCGGCTTCGTCGAGCATCGATGAGCAGCCGCTTATAAGCTTAACGCCCTCCTCATACAAAGCGAGCGATTCGTCGAGAGGCGCTTTTCCTGATTCAAGGGCTCTTATGATCTCTTCGATGCGAGCCATTCGAACTTCAAAGCTATCCTTGTTTTCTTCGGTAGAATTTTTGCCGGTCAATTTGTTTTCCTCTGATATTCTCTGGTTGATGTTATTTCAGCCTCAGCCTCGCCGTCGCTCAGGCGGATTCCCACACGGTCTCCTGCGCTCAGTTGGTCGATCGAACGGACGGTGTCGCCGTCATGAGTAATAAGTCCGTATCCCCGGCCGAGTATTTTCAGCGGCGACAGCGCGTCCAGCCTTCCCGCGCCGGAAGCGGTTTCGGTGCGCTTTGCCGAGATTAGGTTTCCGACTGCCCGGCTGAGCCGTTCGGCGTAACCATCAAGCGAGATTGCAAGCTCGTCGTAAATCCGTTCGGGAAGCCGGAAAATCCGGTTGTTTTTTGCGTTTTCAAGCCGCTGGATGCGGTATGAAAGTTCCCGGTCGATCGCGGCTCCGAGGCGCATACGCTGATTTTCAAGCCGCTTTGCAAGCTCCCCCGTATCGGGGACGGCTATCTCGGCCGCGGCCGACGGGGTAGGCGCGCGAAGGTCGGCGGCAAGGTCGCAGATGGTCGTGTCAATCTCATGACCGACGCCGGAAATCACCGGTATTCCGGAATTCGAAACCGCATGAGCGAGGTTCTCGTCGTTGAAACACCAAAGATCCTCAATAGAGCCGCCGCCCCGGCCGATTATTATCACATCGACCGGAAAATCCGAGTTGAAAAATTCAATTCCCGCGATAAGCTGCGCAGGAGCGTCGGCGCCCTGAACGGCTGAGGGATAGATATAAAGCTCGGTTCCGGGAGAGCGGCGGCGGAAGACATTCATCATGTCGCGGAGCGCAGCCCCGGTAGGGGAGGTGACGATGCCTATCCTGCGCGGATATTTCGGTATCGGCTTCTTTGTCTCCGCCCGAAGCAGGCCCTCATCCCAGAGCTTGCGCTTGAGGCGCTCAAATGCGGCGAACCAGCTTCCGACTCCGAGCGGAGTCGCCGAGTCGCAGATAATCTGATGATATCCGCCCTTTATGTATAGTTCGACCCGTCCGTGAACAAGCGCCTTTGCGCCTTCGAAAAGCTCATCTGACCAGCCGGAGGCATCCCGGCGGAACATCACCGCCTTGATTACGCTGTCGTCGTTTTCTTTAAGGGTAAAATAAATATGTCCGGATCGGTTCGGACGCAGGTTGGATATCTCCCCCCAGACCGTCACATCGGAAAGCTGAGGATGGCAGTCCATCAGATTTTTGATATATCCGTTGAGCTGAGTGACGGAAAACCCGTCGATGGAAGGTTCCGCGGTTCTGCCGTCATCTTCAAAACGATCGGCCGGATCGTCGATTTCCTCTGTGTCATCATCGAAACGGAATTCAAGATTGTTATCGTATTTCATTGATTTTATTCCATTTTCGGAAGGTCAGCAGAGCGATTCCCGCCGCGTTGTCGGACGAATACTCGGGTTCGGCGAAGAGGGCGTTGTATTTTGCTTCAAAAAATCCGCGTATCCGCCGGTTCGACATCACCCCGCCGGCATAAAGCAGCGGCAGTCCCGGATAAAGCGCAAGTGCGTTTTCGGTCATCCTGTCGAGCGTATCGCGGATAAAGTCGATAGCAAAAAGCGCCGTTTTCCCGTCCGGCTCTCCGTTCCGCTTCATCCTTGCGGCAATGTTTTCAAGCCCGGATAAGTTGCATTCGGTGCCGTCAACCGAAATTTCCGGCTTGTTGTGCGGCTTTTCGCCGCTTTTGAGTGTGCGCAGATATTCCTCCGCCATTTTTTCAAGCGCCGGTCCGCAGGGGAAATCAAGCCCCAGCATAACTCCGATCCGATCGATTGCCTGACCGGCGTTAAGGTCCTTCGTCCCGCCAATTATTTCGCAGCAAAAGTTCTGTCCTTCGCATAACAAAAGTTCGGTAGTCCCGCCGGATACATGAAAAGCAAGAAATTTGTCTGTGTCGAACAGCCCCCCGCCGGAAGACCAGACCGCAGCGGCGATGTGCCCCGCCTGATGCGAAAAATCAAACACCGGAACCCCCAAAACCGCCGCGGCGGAATGAGCCGCCGCAGCTCCGGCAAGAAAGCAGGGCATATACGACCCCTCGGCATCGCGGGGTCTTACCGAGCAGCCGACAGCCGAGTAATTCTTTACAGAGTCCGAAGCACCGAGCCGATCCATCAGTTCCGGGAGATTTGATATGTGAGCGAATACGGCGTCGCTTTGCCGCAGTCCGAGCTGCCCCTCGCGGACTTTAAGCGGACTTTTAAGGTTAAGCACGACCTTTCCGTCTTCAACTACCGCAGCGGAGGTAGTATAATTGCTGGTATCAATGCCTAAAAACCGGGGCATTTCAGAGATCTTCTCCCTTTTTTTCTTTTTTTTCGGCAGCGGCGGGTTTCGGCTTTCCGGTTTTTCTGCCCTTGCTCTGACGGGCTTTCGCGCCGCAGGCTTCGGCGATCGAATTCAAAATTCCGTTAATGAAAGCCGGCGCTTTTTCGTCATCGTATTGCTTTGCCAGCTCAACCGCCTCGTTTATTGCGACGGACGGCGGAATGTCTTCGCAAAATATGAGTTCGAATGCGGCGACCCGGAGAATGCCGAGAGTTACCTTTGCAAGCCGCGCGAGTTTCCAGCCCCGGGAGCTGCCTTCGATATATTCGTCTATCTTTTCTTTGTTCTCCGAAACTCCGAAATAAATCCGCCGTATATATTTGTCGTCGGGACATTCAAGCATTTCGAGCCCGTCAAGATAGATCTCTTCAAGGGAAGAAGGATCGGGAGCGGAATATCCGGCTGCGGCAACCAGTTTGAAAGCCGCGGCGCGGGCGTCGCTCCGTTTCATATTTGCCATATGAATCTCCAAAATAAACGGCTGCGCCGTGAAGGGGTTTATTTACCCGTTCGGGTCAGCCTGAAAATATACATTCTTCTACCACTATATTATACATAAATTTCCCTTGTTTGTCAATATGATAATGCGATTTAACAAAGCTTTTCTTACGCAGATTGTAAAATGAAGATGCAATAGTAAAAAAGTATATCCATAGCGAAGATTCTATGGTAGAATTGAGTTGACCAAACAACAATTCGAAAGGAATCATCACTATGGACCAAAACAATTATAC
>DUUJ01000098.1 GCA_012841635.1 Clostridiales bacterium
CCTCTTCGGCGAATTTGTTTTCATACGGCTGGTGGTTTTCCATGCTGACGGCGAAGACAAAGAGGGGCTGTTCTTCTTCGCGGTTTTCGAGAACGTGTTTTATATATTCGACAAAGGTCTCGTCGCTTATCTGGCGGCCGCGGTAGAGCGGCTCGATGCCGGAGATGTCTTCAAGCTCGCCGGCGAAAAGACATTCGTCGAAGCCGAGCAGCGGCCAGACCGATTTTCTCCTGTAAAAGCTCGGCAGATACGGATGCAGCCCGACGCAGCGGTAGCCTTCGTTTTTCAGATCGCGGACATGGCAGGGGAAGTCGGATTTGATATACTGATACGGCACCGAACCGCTCGGCAGGCCGTCGGTGGTAAGTCCGGTAAGCAGCTCGAATTCCGGCCGCGCGGTGCCGCCGCCGAAGCCGGTGGTGTAAAAACTGCCGGAGATAACGCCGTCATCCGCCGCGATGCGGTCGAAATGCTCCATCGGATCTTTTGAATACCCGAAATCCGCGTCATCGGCGCCGGTCTTGAAAAATTCAACTCCTTTGAGCTGACGCGCGTCCCAGTAAGATTCGCTTAAAACGAGGATGATATCCGGGCGGGCAAAATCGTCTTCGGCGGGCTTTTCCGGGTATCTTGCCAGAATTTCCCCGCCGAGTCCCGGATAATAGCCGTCGGGGCGGGAGATGCCGCCGGAGAGGAGGTTTATCGCAAAGGCGCCGCAAAGGCCGTTCTGCTCGTAGTTCGAGTTTTGCAGCGCCATGTCTTCGAGGTAGAGGGAGCTGCGGTTCAGCGTCTTCTCCACCCTTTCGGGGGTGGAAACGGAGAAAATCATAAAAAAGACGATGAGCGCCGCCGCCGGCAGCCGGATATACCATCTGAGCGGCACCGACAGCCTTGTAATGCCTAAAAATATGACCGCCAATACGGCGAAGATTCCCATAACGGCGTAAATCGGCGGCAGCGGAATCTTGACGAAATCGAGCAGCCGGGGAAGTTTTCCGACCTGCTGCGCCACATCCCAGGGGTAGAGATATTCGCCGGTCATGCGGTATTTGAAGTAGTCGGCTATCCCGCCTCCGACGACGAAGAAGCCCAGCAATACCGCCGCCGGCCAGAACCGGCGGCAGACAAGCGATATCGCCGCGTAGATAAGATACAAAACGATGATGCAGAAAATGACGACGGCTCCGCGTTCGGAGAGATATCCGAAAAACTTTTCCTTGTCGGCGAAATGGATATATTCGGCGGCGAAAAAGCAGAAAAGCGGGTAAATCAAAGCCGCCGCCGCGGCCGCCGCCGTCAGCGCGGGATGTGACAGGCGGTCGGAGAGCGGCTTCGGCTGTTCTTTTAGGATTTTGTTCATATTTGAATTTCAGGCTCGGTTATTTCAGCTTCCGGCAATATGTCGGGTCAGCGGAGCCGGTTTTGTTTTTTTATTTAAAGCCGGGGCGGAAGTTAATTAAGGGGGCTTTCATGATCTCCTTATGATAAATCGGTATCTTATTATCAGCATAACAAACAGGACCGCGGTAAAGGCGAGGGAGACTATAAGCGACGTCTCGTCATAGCCTTTCAGGAGGACGTAGGTGTGCTTCAGGGGAATTATATCGGTTATCTTTTGCATGAATTTCGGCAGGTATTCGACGGCTATCAGAACTCCGCTCAGGAAGATCGAAGGCTGAAAGAGCGCCTGTGAGATGACGGTTGCCATCGCGTTCGATTTCGAGAACATTCCTATCGCGACTCCGGTCACCGTCGACAAAAGAATGCCGATAAACAGCGCCGCGAAGTACCGCGGCATCGATTCCGGCAGGACGGCGCCGAAGAGCGGCTTTGCCGTCAGCAGAATGACCGCCGAAATGATGAAGCAATGGATGATATTGCTTACGGCGGCGCTGAGAAAGACGCGCCGGAGGCGGATGCCGCCCGCGATATAGGCTCTTTTGATGTCGCCGGCGGAATAGCGGACGACGTTTATCGGAAGGCCGAGGTAGCTGTTCATCGCTATCGTAAAGGCGGTCATGCTCATGATGATGGTTTTCTTATTTTCTTCGTTGATGCCGACGAAAACCGCGCTGAACATCAGATAACAGAGGATCGGCAGCAGGTAATGGACGACCAGCAGGAAAATATTCCGGAAAGTCATTTTAAAATAGACTTTCAGATTCACCCAGAGCGCTTTAAGAGTTTTCATGGCCGTCACCCCGCATCAGCTTTGTCAGTTCTTCTTCTACCGTCTTTTTCTTTATGTATATGTTCGTGATCCGGTCGTCTTCGGCTTCCAGGCGCTCGAGCAGCTCTCTGAGACAGAGATTTATGCTGCCGCACTCGAAGAACAGCTCGCCGTCAATTTCTTCTTTGAAGGCGGAATAGATAAGGTCCGCCCCGACAAGGCTGTTCTTCTCGCTTGACACGGCGACGATGTGCCGGTCTCCTTCGGCGAGGCTTTCTTCGCTCAGTTCCCTGCCGATCCGCCCCTTTTCGATGAAAAGCACCCGGTCGCAGAGGTTCTCGACTTCAAACATATCGTGAGAGGTCAGGAGGATGGTCTTCCCCTCTTTTTTGAGCTCGTCTATCTTTGCGTAGAGAAGCTGCCGCGAGTTGACGTCAAGTCCGGCGGTCGGCTCGTCGAGAATGATGATCTCCGGGTCGTGGAGTATCGCCAAAAGCAGGTGGAGGCGTCTTTTCTGTCCGGTCGACAGCTTGCCGTACTGCTTTTCCCGAAGCTGCCTTACGTCCAGCTCGTCGTAAAGGCGGTCGTCGAAGCCGGCGCCGTGTTCCGCCGAAAAGAGTTCGACGGCTTCCTTTACCTTCATTTCGTCGGGCAGCGAAGAGGACTGGAGCTGAACGCCCAGTATCTTTCTTATCTTCCGCGAGTCATTTTCGATGGTCATGCCGCCGATTAAAATGTCTCCCTTTTGCCAGTCACGGATTCCTTCGATACATTCGAGAAGGGTGGTTTTTCCGGCGCCGTTGCCTCCGACGATTCCGAGGCATTCTCCTCTTCTGACATCAAGGCTCAGATTAAACAGAACCTGGGTTTTGCCGTAGCTTTTATCGAGGTTTCTGACCTCAATGATATTTTCCATCCGATCCTCCTTGTTCCGATGGGGTCTGAATTTTGCTTTAATATATAATCGGATATCCTTTCGGATATTTTTATCATTTTGCCGGGGAGACTTTTTGATTCCTTATTTGATTGTCAATGAATTTACGTCGCCGCCCACTTGTTGAGCGCGTTGATATACGCGCGGATGCAGGCTTCGATTATGTCGGGCGAGACGCTGCGGCCGGTGAAGCCGACGCCGTCGATGTTGAGGCGGATCTTCGCTTCTCCCAGCGCGTCGGTGCCTTCGGTGACGGCTCTTATCTCGAATTCTTCAAGGCTTATGTCGCCGGCGCCGGAAAGGCGGTGAATCGCGTTGAACGCCGCGTCGATGGGTCCGTCGCCGATCGCCGCTTCGCTCATCTTCGCGCCGCGGCAGGAGAGAGTCACCATCGCCATCGCGGCGGTGTTGTTGCCGGATTGTATCTGGAAGGTTTCAAGCGCGTATACCGGCGACTGCGAGTCTAAGTATTCGTTGACTATCGCCATTATATCCTCGTCGGTGACGCTTTTTTTGTCGGCGTAGTCTTTGAACCGGGCGAAAAGCAGCGTGACCGCTTCCTCGGAGAGGGTCAGATATCCCAGCTCGGAAAGCCGCTGCGCAAAAGCGTGCCGCCCGGAAAGCTTGCCTAAGACAAAGCCTTCCGCCTGCATACCGACCGATTCGGGAGTCATAATCTCGTAGGTGCTGCGGTTCATCATGATTCCGTGCTGATGGATTCCCGATTCGTGCAGGAAGCAGTTTGAGCCGACTATCGGCTTGTTCGGCGGGTTTTGGACGCCGTAGAGCGACGAGACAAGTCTCGAAACCCGATAAAGCTGCGTCGTGTCGAGGTTTATGTCGACGCCGTAGCAGTCGGCGCGGGTTTTGATCGCCATCGCTATCTCTTCGAGCGCCGCGTTTCCCGCCCGCTCGCCGACGCCGTTTATCGTACATTCGACCTGCAGAGCGCCGTTTTCTATCGCGGCGAGGGCGTTTGCGACTCCCATGCCCAGGTCGTTGTGGCAGTGAGAGGAGATGACGCAGTTTTCCGCGCCTTTTACCCCTTCTTTTATCGTTCTGACCAGCGCGCCGAATTCGGAAGGGCAGGCGTATCCGACGGTGTCGGGGATGTTCAGCGTAGTCGCGCCGTTCGCCGCGGCGATTTCAAAAAGGCGGATCAGAAATTCAACGTCCGACCGCGTCGCGTCTTCGCAGGAAAATTCGATGTCGTCGAAATATTCGCGGGCTTTTGAAACGCAGTCGGCGACCCGCCGCCCGACCTGTTCCGGCGTCATCCGGAGTTTATATTCCATATGAATCGAAGACGAAGCGATAAAGAGGTTGATGCGCTTCCTCTCCGCCGATTTCAGCGCCTCCGCCGCCGCTTCGATGTCGCCCTCCACGCAGCGGGAAAGGCCGCAGATGACCGGCCCCTTCACCGTCCGCGCTATCTCGGCGACGCAGCCGAAGTCTCCGTTCGACGCCGCCGGGAAACCGGCTTCGATGATATCGACGCCCAGCTGCTCCAGCGCGCGGGCTATCTCAAGCTTTCCCGAGCGGTTGACATGGACGCCGGGCGTCTGTTCTCCGTCTCTTAACGTTGTGTCTAAAAATAAAATTTTCTGCATTATAAAAATCGATGAGGGTTTTTCGATAAATCAACCCTCGCTTCTCCGTCTAAAGTTGAGTTATTGTTTCAAAGTTTTGAAAGTGCAGAAAACTTTTTCAAAAGTTTTCTGCCGGGGTCATAGGGGCAAAGCTTGCGGACACCTACTGCGCAGGCGTCCGCAGCGAGTTTTGGCGAAGCCAAAACGTCGCCGTTCCTAAGTTGAGTTATTATCGGTATTTTCTCTTAAGTATGTTTTGCTTTCAGCAAAACATACTTATTTCTTCTTAATCTTCTCCCAATATGCCTTTGCCGCCTGTTCGTTTTTGCAGTCGCCGTATTCGTAATATTTTTTGTCGCCCAGGTCATACGGCAGGTAGCGCTGTTCGACCCAGCGGTTTTCAAAGTCGTGGGGATATTTGTAGCCGTCAAAACTGTTGGACGGCCGCAGATACGGCGGCATCTGCTGTCCCAGACCGGCTTCGATGTCGGCTTTCGCGGCGGCGTAGGCGAGGTAGGCGGTGTTCGACTTCGGGGAAGTCGCGAGCAGGACGGCCGCGTGGGAGAGCGGAACCGTCGCTTCCGGCATACCCAGCTCTTTCGCCGACTCGCAGCAGGCGCGGGTGA
>DUUJ01000099.1 GCA_012841635.1 Clostridiales bacterium
AAATGGGACCACGCGCCGTTCATCGGCGGAGTTGCCGTCAATATCAAATTCTCGAAAAGCCTGCTTTCCGACAACGCAGTCCCGCTGCTCGCCGCCCTTACCAAGGGCTACCTTAAACGCGGCGGGTTTGAGCTGCAGATAAACGTTACCGACAGAGAGCTGCTGCTCGACGCGGTGAAAAACCCGCAGAACCACCGCGATCTTATAGTCAGGATAGGCGGGTACAGCGACTATTTCGTCACCCTCTCAAAGACAATGCAGGCGGAAGTGCTGGCAAGAACCGAACATCAGATATAAAAGCATATAAAAACAAAGCCGCGCCGGGAGATTTTTCCGACGCGGCTTTTTAAGCTTATTCGACAAAGAAGCTGCGGTAGTTGTCCGCGACGAGTTCATGCGCGTTCCAGCCGCCCTCGTCCTTTACGGGAGTGCCGAGCAGCTCAAGCATTACCTTTTTCGGGTCGCACCAGGTCGTTATCATCAGTCCCTTGATGTGTCCGCGGTCGCGGGAGACGGCGTAGTCGGCGAAAGCGTGGGCGTTTTTGCGGTAACGCCAGGGGCAGATGATGATTTCATAGCCGTGGTCGGCAAAGACGTCGACGGACGGATATTTCTCCATCATTTCGTAATGCCAGTCGCAGATGATGATGTCTTTCGGCAGCATATCTATCGCCGGGTCGGTGCCGTTGCCCGAAGCTTCCCATCTGCCATAGCCGGTCTCATCGCCGCTTAAAAGGCGGTCGCCCCACATCATCGTCTTTATCCCGCGCTCGGCGAGATGCTCGTAAAGCGATTTTATCCAGCCGGCGAACAGCTCGGCGTTGGACTTCTTACGGCAGAGGGGGCATTTTCCGATTTCAAACACCTCGTCGCAGCCGATATGCATTGTCGAAGCGCCGAAAGCGTCGCACATTTCGTCCATAAGGTTGCAGACAATGTTGAGGCACTCGCCGTTCGACGGGCAGAGGCTGCGGCAGTATTCGACGGCGTCGAGGTCGGGAGTTTCGTCGAATTCCGGATGCCCCCGGAGCAGTCCGTCCATGCTCTCGCGGCTTTTTCCCGACTGATGCCCCATTAAGTTCATCTTAGGTATCAGCTCGATTCCGGCGTCGGAGCAGATTTTCTTTATCCGCCGGGCGTCTTCGTAGCTTAAGGGGTTGTCGGCGCGGCATTCGGGGTGCGAATCGAAGGCGTAGCGGTAGCGGGTGAGCAGCACGAGGGTGTTTATACCGTCCTTTTGAAGCCGCTCGTTTACGAATCTTTCGAACAGATCGATATCGCCGCTCTGCGGCGCGCCGAGGCAAATTCCTTTCAATGGCCAGGGATAGCTGTACATTTTCATACCTCCGTTAAAAAGCTGCGGGTGGATTCTCGTTTATCTCAGTTTTGGTTTTTAAGGCTCCAGAGACCGAGCGCCGGGTTCGGGATATAATAGATGAGCTCGCCGTCGACTTCGTTGTAGCCGATTTTCAGCTTCGCCGGGTCGTATTTTTTAATCGTCTCCTCGTAGTCCATCCATCCGAAGCTGACGCCGCGGACGGCTTCTTCGGTAAGGTTCTCCGGCTTCGTGCAGTAGGTTATGTTGAAGCGGCCGTCGGAGCTGCCGTGGATAAGATGCGCCGCGACGGACATATTCGCAAGCAGATCTTTGTTATTCTCGTCTTTTACCAAATCAAGCACGTTTTCCCGGCCGACATAGCCGTATTTGCGGATAAGCCGGTCGTTTTCGTCGTCTTCGCCGAATTTAATGACGCCGGGGGCAAGCACGATAAGCTCCCCGTCGTCGGCAATCGCCATCCGGGTGCGGTAAACCGCCTTGTTGCCGAGCCAGGTCGACTTGAACTCGCGCGGGTCGAGGAAAACGACGGCTTTTTTTATCGGCTCGTCAAGCGCGATGAGATTGTAGCCCTGACTGTCCTTTACCGCCGCCTCGAAATATTCGCGGCCGCGGCCGATGTAAAGCCCGTGGATGAAGACGTCGTCGCCGACGTTTGTCGTCGTGGTAAGGACGTATAAAACCGGGAGGTCGGAGATGAAATGCGTCTCGGCGTAGTCAAACACCTTTCTCACCGGCGAGAAATCCCGCCCCATTATCCGCTCAAGGCCGTAAAACGCGCCGAGCATATGCGAGGAGTTTATCATCGAAGCGCCGCCGCATCCGACGAAGATGTTCTTCGAGTAGTTCGCCATGCCGACGACTTCGTGCGGCACGACCTGCCCCATCGAGATGATAAGGCCGTATTCGCCGGAAACGATATGCTTGTTGACTTCGACTTCGATGGGTGTGTCGACAAGCCCTTCCGACACTTCTTTTACAAATTCCGCCGGGACTTCGCCCAGCTTTACGACGTCATCCCTCCAGCGGTGGACTATGATTCTATCCATCGGCACAACGCCCAAAAAGAAGTCTTCGACTTCCGCCTCAGTCATCGGAACGTGCGTTCCCAGCGCCGGCATAACCCAGCACTCAACTCCCTGTGATTCAAGCCAGGAGTAATATTCGGCGCAGATCAGCCCGGCGCCGCTGTAAAGGCGGGTATAGTCGGGCGGCAGCAGCAGCGCCTTTTTCGGCAGCTCTTTCGGCAGAGATTCTATCAGCGCTTTGCGTATCTCCTCGCGGGAAAGTCCCTCTTTGCTTCTGAGTATCATGAAATCCTCCTTATTTCAATCGGACAGCAGCGGAAGCCGTCCGGTTTATATTTCGTATTAATTAAGTTTCGGTCTCAAACATCGTCCGCGCAAGCTCATACGCGAACAGCAGGTGCATTTCGCGTGAGGGATGGTTCAAAAGGTTCGAAAGCAGCGCCGTCGTGTCAACCCCGCCCCGGCGCAGCGACATCCATCTTTCGTAGCAGTCGCAGAGGACGGCGCCTTCCGCCGCCGCGGTTTCGCGGGCGCAGTCGATATAAAGGTCAAGGACGCCGCCGTTCTGGAGCTCGGCGAATTTTTCGGCTATCTCCCGCTGCGTCTCGCTCAAAATGCGCTTGTGAACATAGTAGTTCATCGGCTGCGGCGTCATGACTATGACTTCGCTCCCCGCGGCTTTGACGGCGCGGATAAGTCCGGTCATCGCCTCGCGGTAATTGCCGAGATTTTCCGGCCCGCCGTTTACATCGTTGAGTCCGTAGCAGATAACAGTCAAATCCGGCTTATAAGGAATCAGATCGCGGTATACCCGCCGCAGACCGCCGGGAGCGGAATCGCCGTTTATCGCGGCGTTGACTATGTTGAGCTGCCCGTGGGGGTAAAGCGTCATCAGCATCCTGCGCAGAATCGACGCATAGTTGTTCTCGGTATCGTAAACGGCTTCGATGCCGCCGTCCGAGTGGTCAAGCACTTCAAAACAGCCGTTTGATACGCTGTCGCCGATAATGCCGAGGACGGCGGGACGCGCGCCGTAAGCATCCGCCGACTTCACCGCCAGAAGTGACAAAAAATTCATCATGATATATGTTACCCGTTCTGTTATTATATGCGGCAAAGCCCGCCGCAGTTTGTGCTTTTCTTTAAGTTATATCAATTATACATCTTATATTTCTTTTTGTCAACCGCCTTATTGACAAAAGCCGGGGTATGCTGTATAATTTGAATCAAAGAAAGACGGAGGTGTTTTATTATGTCAAACCTTTTATATATCCTTTCAGGCGCCGATGAAAAAGCGGGCGGCGGCGTTCTGCTCTGCCGCACCGACGGCGGACTTCCCGAAAAGGTAAAGCTTTTTCCGCTTACAGGCCCGATGTATATGGAACTTTCCGGCGGACGGCTCGACGTCGTCTTCCGGCGCGGCGGCGGGACGGTCGGCGTCTTCGGCGACGTTGTATCCGAATCGTTCTATACCTGCGCAGAATCGGCGCCGGACGGCGAGCTTTCCGACTTTGCCCCGCCGGTGTCGTGTGAGGGGACTTCCGGATGCCACATTACCCGCGGCGGCGATGACGTTTATGTAGCAAATTACGGTTCCGGCTCCGCCGTGAAGTTAAGCCCCGACGAAAACGGGAACTACCGGGTGACCGCGAGGGTGAAGCACGCCGGCAGCGGACCCTTTGTCGGGCGGCAGGAGAAAGCGCATCTGCATCAGGTTATCTTCACCCCCGACGGTGAGCAGATCTGCGCCGTCGATCTCGGTATTGATAAAGTGGTTTTATACGACCGCGACCTGCGGCTGCAAAGCTTTGTTTCGCTGCCGCCAAGATCGGGAGCAAGGCATATGATTTTCAGTCCGGACGGAAAGGCCGCGTATACGATAAACGAGCTTGACAGCACCGTCCACCGCCTTTCATACGACGGACGGCGGCTGAAATACATCTCAAGCTGCGACCTGCTTGAACCGGGACATGACACGGCTTACCGCGATCTATGCACCGGCGCGGCGATAAGGTTTTCTCCCTGCGGAAACTATCTTTACACCTGCGTCCGCTATGACAACTCAATTCAGGTCTTCGCCCGCAAACCGGACAACAGCCTTATAAAACTCCAACACATCCCCTGCGGCGGCGACTGGCCGAGAGATATCAATATCTCCCCCGACGGAAAGCTGCTCCTTTCGGCAAACGAGCGGGAAAACACCGTGACCGCCTTTTCCGTCGGCGAAGACGGCACGCTGACCCGACTGCCGGGAGAACTTTCCGTGCCCGCGCCGAACAACATCGTATTTCTGGACTGACAGACGATTAATTCAGATGAAAGGATAAAACCATGGCAAGAAAGATTAAAACCGGCGTCTTCGGCGGAGGTCGGGGACGTTCGATGATTTCGGCGCTGCTGCGGAATCCCGACGCCGAGCTTGTCGCCGTCTGCGACAAATACGTCCCGCTGCTTGATTCGGTAAAAGCCGAAGCGGACAAATTCGGAGTGAAAGTCGAGCTGTTCGACAACTTCGACGACTTCATCAAATGCGACATGGACGCCGTCGTCCTGGCAAACTACGCGACGGAGCACGGCATTTACGCGCTGAAATGCTTTGAAAAGGGAAAGCATGTCATGTCGGAGGTGCTGCCGACCGAAACGATGGGTCAGCTCGTCGAGCTTATCGAAGCGGTTGAAGAAAGCGGGCTTGTCTACGCCTACGCCGAAAACTACTGCTACATGGACAAGACCTTCGAAATCTGGCGGCGGTACCAGAACGGCGACATCGGCGAAGTCAATTACGCCGAATGTCATTACATCCACGACTGCGCCTCCTGCTGGCTGGATATAACCTACGGCGAAAAGGACCACTGGCGCAACCGGCTCATCCCGACATTCTACTGCACCCACTCATTGGGTCCGATTATCATGGCGACAGGGCGGCGGCCGGTTCAGGTGGTCGGCTTTGAAAATCCGCCGATTGAGGAGTTCTATCACCTCGGACACCCCGGCGGCCACGCCTCCGGAATTGAGATGGTGACCCTTGACAACGGCGCCGTCGTCAAATCACTTCACGGGGCGCTCAAGCGCGGCGCCGAAGGCGTCTTTTATTCAATTTACGGCGAGCGCGGCTGTCTCGAAGCGCTCGGCGACGGCAAAGTCCGCTGCTATATCGAAAACCCCGACTGGAGCGGCAATAACGAGATATACGTCCCGGAAAAGTTCGTCTCGCCCGACATCGCCGCCAGAAGCGGAATGTCCGGCCACGGCGGCTCCGACTTCTATCCGACTTATTTCTTTATCGAAAAGATATTGGGACGCGAGGACGGCAAATGGTCGATAGACGTCCATCAGGCGGCGATGATGAGCATGTGCGGGCTGCTCGCCTACCGCTCCATCCTCGACGGCAGCAAGCCGTGGGCTGTCCCCGACCTGCGCGACAAAAAAGAGCGGGACAAATGGCGGAATGATCATCACTGCACGAATCCCGCCGTCGCCGGCGATCAGCTTCTGCCGACAAGCAAATACGGCGACAGGGACATCCCCGACTCGGTTTATGAGGGACTGAGGAAACAGTGGCTGGAAAAGCAAGGGAAATAACCTTGTTTTACGATAAAAACGGCAAAAAGGAACGGTTCAACACCGTTCCTTTATTATTCACACCGCCCCGAAATATTTCGCAAGATTCCAGATATTCAGCAGGATTATCAGCGTTCCTACAATCCCCAGCAGCGGCTTTGACGGCAGCTTCTTGCAGAGAACTGCGGCGAGCGGCGCGGCGATTACGCCGCCTATTACGATCGCAAGCACCATCTCCGCATACTGAAGAAACTCCCCGGCAAGAACCGGGATGAACGCGACCGTCTCCGCCATCGTGACGACGAATTCGGCGGTGTTTACCGTGCCGATGGTGCGCTTGACGTCGTATCCGGTGGCGACCATCGTCGACGTGACGATAGGTCCCCAGCCCCCGCCGCCCGCGGCGTCGCAGAAGCCGCCGACAAGCCCCAGCGGGTAAACGTAAGCGCCCGGCTCCTCCGGGGGCTTCTCTTTTTTGGAAAAAGCCTTCGAGATTATTATCCCGCCCATCACGATAAGATAAACATCGATAAACGGCTCCAGAAAATCGCCTTTGTTCGTCAGCAGATACGCGCCGATAACGCCGCCGACAACGCCGGGAATCATCAGCTTCAAAAGCAGCTTTTTGTCGACGTTTTTCAGCTTCATGTGCGAGATGCCGGAGGCGAGCGTCGTCGGGACTTCGGAAAGATGCGTCAGCGCGGACGCCAGCGCCGCCGGTACTCCGGTCGTTTTCAGAAAGGTGCGGCAGGAGACGCCGTATGCCATCCCCATCGTGCCGTCGATCATCTGAGCGCAGAAGCCGATTATCATATAAATTACGAATTTTAAAGCGGTTTCCATAAATTTACCTCGGTATTTTTGTCGCCATGTATTATATCATATTGGTTATGATTTTGCAACGGTTTTGTTATACTCAAAACCTACGAACTTTCGCCTCTATGGATTAACTTTTTGTATATTCGGCCGAAAACGGAAAGAAACGGCTTATTATAAGCGCAAAACCGCCTGTCCGGGATGTTTGTTTTGAAAAAATTAACTTTAAATAACAAAGAGTGCTTGAAAAATCCGGCGGGATGAAGTATAATGTGTATTTGAAGGTGAAACCCGTATAAATAAACCGACTGATATAAAAATATAATGAACAAAACCGCAGACATAAAAGAAAAAAACACCCCCGCCTCCTTGATCGACGGGGATTTTATAAGAAACCCGGAGCATGAATCCGGCAAAAACCCTTTTATCTGGTCGCTTGAAAACCTCACGCCGGATCAGATAGCCGCGCCTGTGCCGCCGAAGAAAAAGTCGGTCGCCGACTATGTGATAGACATTGCGCGAAATCTGCTGCTTGTCATCTGTCTCGGCGTTTTTGCCTATTCCGCTTACGCGATCGTACAGCAGCTGATCGACTACCGGCGCGCCGAGCTGCTCTACACCGAAGCGGCGGACATGATGGGGGAATTCGACCCGCTCAATTTCGATACCTCCGCCTTCGAAAACCTCGACACCGCTTATCAGGGCAACCCGGCTTTGCGCAAATCTGCGGCGATGCCCCGCTTTGACAACACAAAGATTGCGACAAGCACCTCCGAGCAATTAGACGAGGCGCTCTCCAACGTTAAAGTCTCCGGCTACAACGCCCGCCTCGAAAAGATGAAATCGAAGCTGAACGCGATGTCGCTGAAGAACCCGGATATCTTCGGCTGGATAATAGTCGGAGGAACGCAGATAAGCTACCCGGTTGTGCAGAGCACCGACAACGACTACTATCTCAAGCGCGCCTTTAACGGCGAATATCTTCCCGCCGGCTCCATCTTCGCCGATTACCGCAACTATAAGTCGATAATGAAGAATTTCAACACGGTAATTTACGGCCACAATATGCTGGACGGGCTGATGTTCAACGGGATCGTCTATTTCATGGACGAGGAATTCTTCAAGAACAACAAATACATCGACGTTTACACATCGGAGGGAATTTACACCTACGAGGTGTTCAGCATCTACAAGGCGAGATACGACGAGGGCTATATCCGCACCGAGTTCGAGAACTACGACCAATTCATTGAGTTCGAGGAGCTCTGCAACTCAAAATCCCTCTTCCAGAGAGAAGGCATTGAGTTCAAAGAAGGCGACAGGATGCTCACCCTATCAACCTGCACCAACGGCCCGTGGTATTATAGGTATGCCCTACACGCGCAACTTATAAATGTGCAAACGTAAAAAATAACAGCGCGTGTAGGAGCCTACACTGCCATACTTATCAATGTGCAAACCTAATCGTCCGGCGAGGCATGAAGGAGCTGCATTGCGATCCTTATCAATGTTCAAACATGACTAGCCGACAGAGCGTGTAGGAGCCTTCACTGCCATACTCATTAATGTACAAACATAATTTCCAGCGAGGCATGAAGGAGCTTCATTGCGCAACTTATAAATGTGCAAACATGAATCTTCCGGTAATATCCCCCTCCCCTTTGTTTCTCAATCATTCATAATATCAAATCAGCCTGCTTATTTCCGCAGCAATCAATCCGCTGCAAATTTTAAAGGCAACGGCATATTATGAAAGGAGAAAAAAGAAAATGGCAAATGATGTGGTGAAAGTAGAAGTCGGAGAGAGCTACCCTTGTCCTGTGTGCGGCAAATACATATTCGAAAGCGCAGGAGATTACGACATTTGTGAAGTGTGCGGATGGGAAGATGACCTTGTTCAGCTCGACGACCCCGACGAGGAAGAGTGCGCAAACCGCATGAGCCTGAACCAGGCGAGAGAAGCCTGGAAAAAAGGGCAGAAAGTAGAGTAATTCTGCCCACAAAACAAAACACCAAACAATCCCGGAACAAAAAATGAACCTCACCTTAGTCATCCCGATGTACAACGAATCGGCCATCGTCGCCGATACGATGAAGACCGTCGAAGCTTGGCTCGCCTTGAACTTCCCCGACTCGGAAGCGATATTCGTCAACGACGGCTCGACCGACGACACAAAAGCCGCCGCCGAAAAGGCGCTCGCCGGCTGCCCGCATATCCGGCTCGGCGGTTACGAAAAAAACCGCGGCAAGGGCTTCGCCGTAAAAACCGGGATGCTTGAAGGCAGAGGCGATATAATCGCCTTCACCGACTGCGACCTTGCCTACGGCCTCGATATCGTCGCCGATTTTTACAAGGCAAACCAAACCTGCGACATCGTCATCGGCTCCCGCCCGCTCCATCCGGAGGGATACGCCGGCTACACGCCGCTGCGGAAGCTGATGTCGAAGTCATATCTGCGGCTTGTCAAAATCGCCGCCGGTTTCCCCTGGTCGGACAGCCAGAGCGGGATAAAATCCTTCACCGCCGCCGCGGCGAAAAAAGTCTTCGGCGACCCCGACTTTCAGACCGACGGCTTCTCCTTCGACCTTGAAGCGCTGATGATCGCAAAGCGCGAAGGGCTTTCGGTGCGGGAGATGCCGGCAAAGATAATAAACCACCGCGAGTCGCATATAAGCCCGCTGCGCGATACCGCAAGGATGCTGCGCCAGCTGATGATAATAAAGCGGCGGGTGGGGAAAAAGAAATAACCCGATAAAAACTGAAAACGCAACAAAAAAACCGCTCCGTTCAAATGATTCAAATGAACGGAGCGGTAATTATTTACCGTCAGCCTCCCTCGAGAGCGACAAGCATCTTTTCGAGATTCTTTGCGAAAGTTTTTGCTTTTTTCTCGATAGCCGAAGCGATGTTTTCGTCCTTTACATCATAGCGCAGAAAGCTGTAGAAGCCCAGATCAAGGTAGAGCGCGCCGAAGTCGCTCAGCGGATGCACCGTCAGCATATTTATCGTCTCGACCGATTCCAAATCCCGGATGTACTTATTCTTGAGCGCGTCTTCGAGATATGCGGGCGTTATCTCGGCGTAGCTTTTCGCGGCGCAGAACTCGAGCAGCGCCATCGCCGCTTCAAATCCGGCGTCGGACGCGGTGATCGGAGAGCTGTATATCGGGTTGCCGTCCGTCATAACCGCGATGTAGTCCTTTTGCGATTCGTCGAGCTTCGGAATCGGAAGTATCGCGTATTCGCTTTCCATATCCCGGAGCAGGCTTGTTATTATGCCGAGCGGGGATTTCATGAAAAGCAGCTCGTCGCGCTTGAAAATCTCGATAGCCGCATAATTTGTGTCGGTTTCCGGATTCCAGATAATGTTTACGAAGTTGGGATTCGTCTTGATTTTATACCATTTATCCCAGAAGCTGATAAGCTGAGCCGGGTCTTCGATAAAGGCAAGCTGCGGCGTCCCGCTGTCATCAAAAGGCGCGACCCTGACTCCGCATCCGTATGCGATATACTCGCACTCGAAGTCGGTGGCAACGGCAAATCCGTATACATCGCCGTCGTTCGGGACCCCGTCGCCGTTAAGATCGGCGTAAGCGCCTTCGCCGAGGGAAATCAGCTTGTCAAGCGTCCAGCTTCCGTCGCGGACCATCGCGTGGACGTTTTCTTCGTAAAGTCCCTCCCAGAGCTTTGTATTGGCGTAAAAGCAGATCATGCCGGAGAGATAGCCAAGCTCTATCGGACCCGCCAGATAGTAGTAATGCCCGGCGTAGGACATTCCGTTTATATAGCCGCCCGCCCACCAGTCCCGGGTTATGTCGATATACGGCGCGCCGGAAAGGTCGCGAACCCAGCCGTTGAAGACGAATTTCGTTGTATACCAGTTGCTGCCGCAGATAAGGTCGATATCGTCTTCGCCCGCCATGACCGCCGTCTTTATCCGCTCGGACATATTGTTCCACGGCTCTGACGGGCAGTATTCCATCTCGATTTTAAGGTTCAGAGTCTCCTCCGCTTCCGCGTTGCGGCGGTAAATCAAATCGCTTATAATGTCGGCGGAGTCTTCGGCGGTATACCCTATCGAATATTTGCCGGCGGCGTAGCATTTTACCGTCCGCCCGCCGAAGTCGAGGTCTCTCGGAAGATTATCCGCGCGCCCGGCGGTCGTTTCGGCGGCCGCGGTTTCCGAAGTTTCCGCGGGGATATCCGTTTCGCCGTCCCCTCCCCCGCCGCCGCATGAGCCGAAGAGAAGGATTGCCGCAAGAATAAGGCAGGTAAGCTTGATAAATTTCATTGTAAACCCTCTTTGAAAACAAACAAAAATCCGGCCGCCGCGCTTTTGCGGCAGCCGGAAAATCAATCAAAGTTCGTTGTATGCGTCGATAAGCTGCTGCATCTTCTTCAGCGCCGTCTTTTCGCGGGAAGCATACCAGGAAGAAAGGTCTGACTTCTTGCTCTGTATCATGTTGCGGCCGGTATAGCCGAGGCTGTTGAAGGCGTCGCCGAAGACATAGGCGATGTCGGTCATAGCGGTGTCGTGAAGCAGGTCGACTATCTGAGAGGAAAGGTTGTCGCGGGTGTATTTGGTCTTGAGAGCCGTCTCGTAATAGGCGGGAGTTACGCTCTTATAGCTTTCGAAAGCCATCAGCTCGAGCACCGCCGAAACCTGCTCAAACTTCTGGCAGCTGGCGGGCAGGCACTGAAGGGTTGCGATGTCGTGAACGACGGAGCTGTAATTTTCCTGCTCCTCGTTGTATTTCGGCGCCGGGATGATGCCGTAGTCCTGCGTCATGTCGCGGAGCAGCTCGGAGCTGTAAAGGAATCCGACGAGATAGAGAGCGAGGCCGTTGTTGAAGTCCTTGGTATTGTCAAGCGGAGGACCGAGCTTGACGCCTTCGTTTTCCATAACGACGTGATAGAGAGCTTCCATCGCGTCGATATTGCGCTCGGAATTCAGTACGAGGAACGGGTTGCCGTCGGCGTCGCGGCCGGTCGTGCGCATGCCCATTCCGAAGAAGATGACGTCTATGTTGTTGTAGTTGTTGAGCAGCATTCCGAACTGGTCGGCGGCGCTGACTTTGTTGTCGCCGTCGAGGTCGGCGTATGAAGCGGCGGCGTTCTCGTAAAGCCGGTCAACCGTCCATTTGCCGTCAAGCACCTGGCTGTACTGATCTTCGGGGTTGCCGAAGTAGTTTTCATACATCTGCTTGTTGAAATACATGCAGCCGATGCAGCGGATCATGTCGATGTCGATGTCGCCGCAGAGCAGGAAGAGATTGGATTTGCCGATGTTTATTTCATTGATGTATTCGGTCGACCACCAAGGCTCTTCGATATTTATATATGGCGCGTTAATCATGTTCATGAACAGGCCTTCGGTAACGTATCTTGCGCTGTTCCACTGAACGACGTTGTAGAAGTCGTATTCGTCGGAGCCGGCCATGATGAGCTTGCGCATCTCGGTTCCGGTATCCGAGGAAGCGACGCCGGTATCGACGAAGTTGAATTTCATGTTGAGCTGCTCTTCGACGCTCATGTTGCGCTCGTAAAGCGCGTCGTCGACGACCTCTCCCGACTGTTCGCCCTTCATGTCGATAAAGGATTCGGAGACGTCGCTGTTTTTGGTGAAATACCAGACGTTTATCGTCTCGCCGCCGAGGTCGAGATCGGCGGGAATATTTTCGTTGCGGAATACCGTAGTTGTTTCGGCAGCGGTATCGCCGGCGGCAGTTACCGTGTCGGGACCGCCGTCAGCCGTTTTGTCTCCGCCGCCGCAGGCAGCCATGGCGGAAATCAGCAGAAGCCCGCAGACCGCAAGGGCCGTCAGGCGTTTAAAAGAAAGCATTAGGAATTACCCCCTGTTGTATTTAATTTTGCATATCAATTTTATCATATGTAAATATTTTTGTCAATACAAAACGTGAATTATCCTGAGATAATCTCCGCATTCTCAAAGGATTATAAAATATGCGCGGCTGGACTTGCGAGTCTTGATAATCTCATTTGAACATCCTCTCAAAAAAACGGCATAAATACAGCCGCCGCGTTTTTGAGGCGGCAGCCGTGAAATCTAATTAATTTTCTTTACAATTCGCCGTAAGCGTCGATCAGTATCTGCATCTTCGTCAGCGCGCCTTTTTCGTTGACTGCATACCAGGAGGAAAGATTCGACGAACCTGACTGTATCATGCCGCGGCCGGTAAAGCCGAGTCCGTTGAAGGCGTCGGCGAAGACATAGGCGATATCGGTCATGGCGGTGTCGTGAAGTATGTCGATTATCTGAGAGGAAATATTGTCGCGGGTGTATTTTGTCTTGAGCGCGACCTCATAATATGCGGGAGTTACGCTCCTGTAACTCTCGAAAGCCATAAGCTCAAGCACCGCCGAAACCTGTTCAAGCTTCCGGCAGTTGTTCGGAATGCACTGAAGAGTGACGATGTCCTGGACGACCGAGCAGTAATTTTCCTGCTCCTCGTTGTATTTCGGCGCCGGAATGATGCCGTAGTCTTGCGTCATGTCGCGAAGCATCTCGGAGATGTAAAGGAAACCGACGAGATAGAGGGAGCGGCCTTCGCTGAAGCTGTTGGTATTGAACAGCGGCTCGCCGAGCCTTACGCCGACGGTTTTCTTAACAGTCTGGTGATATGTCTGCATCGCGCCGAAGTTGCGTTCGTTGTTGAGTATAAGTTCGGGGTTGCCGTCGGCGTCGCGGCCGGTTACGCGGATGCCGAGACCGTAGAATAAAACATCGACATTG
>DUUJ01000100.1 GCA_012841635.1 Clostridiales bacterium
AGATGGCAAGCCAGGGGCAGCAGCGGAGCATCGTGCTTTCGATGAAGCTCGCGCAGGGGGAGGTCATGAAGGCGTCTTCCGGCGAGTATCCGGTCTTCCTGTTCGACGACGTTCTGAGCGAGATCGACTCGCGCCGGCGGGAGTATCTGTTAGGTTCAATGAAGGAAGGCGACCGCCAGATGATTATCACGACGTGTGAGAAGAATATACCGGGCGATAAGGTTTATGAAGTAGAAAAAGGCAAATTTATTCAAACTGCAAAGCAGTTTGAATAAGCGAGTTTCGGCAAAGCCGAAACGTCGCAGTCGGATAGTTAAGTCTTTATTTATGTTTTTTCTGATGTAGATTTTGCCTTTGGCAAAATCAATTAATCTGATAAGGTTTACTAATGAGGCGAAGAAAATCTAATAAGAGAATGTATCTCTACCTTGGTGAGGAAAAATTATTGCCTACGCGGGGGATTGTCGGATTGTTTGACCTTGATACGGCTACCGTCGGGCATTCGACGCGGAATTTCCTAAAAAAACGGAGGAATCAGACCAAAGCGGTAAGCGCAGAGCTTCCGAAGGGGTTTGTGCTTGAAAATACCGGCGGGGAGGATCGCGTCTGGCTGACGGCGCTTACCGGGGAGACATTGAACGGAAGGTTTAAATATGCGCCTTGAATACCGCCAGAGGCGGTATTCGCGAGTTTCGCGTTGCGAAACATCGCCGTCGGATTGTTCAGTGATTATCGGTGTTTTTTCTAATGAATGAAATAAATATATATTCAAAAAACGCTGCTTTTCAGAAGTTTGAAGTCTTGAAAACTAATCGTAATAAGCGTTATCGCTACAACGAGTTTCTTGTCGAGGGGGTTCGGAGTCTGAAAGAGGCGGCCGCAAAGGGGTGGCGGATTAAGAGTTTTTTGTACGACAAAAACAACCTTTCCGACTGGGCTAAGGGGATGATCCGCGATATCGGCACCGACGTCAATTACTGCCTGACCGCTTCTCTGATGTATGATCTGAGCGGGAAAAACGACGGTTCGGAGCTGATGGCGGTGATTGAGATGCGGGAGGACACCCTCGAAAAAGCCGGGCTGTCGGAAAATCCGCTCATCGTTCTGTTTGACCGGCCGTCGAACAAGGGCAATTTAGGGACGATGATACGTTCCTGCGACGCTTTCGGGGCGGATATGCTGATTCTGACCGGGCACGCGGTCGACCTTTACGAGCCGGATGTCGTGGTGTCGTCGATGGGCTCCTTTTTCAGCCTGCCGGCGGTGCGCGTCGCCGACAACAAGACGCTGTACGACTATATCGACGGGCTGAAAGAGAAATATCCGCCGTTCAAAGTCATCGGCACGACGGCGCGCAGGGAAACGCCTGTGTATAACGTCCCGCTGACAGGGCCGCTGATGCTGATGATCGGCAACGAGACGATGGGTCTTTCCGCCGAGTTCAAAGAGAAATGCGACATCCTCTGCACGATTCCGATGAGCGAAAAGTCATACGCTTCGTCGTTCAACGTAAGCTGCGCGGCGTCGGTATTGATGTATGAAGTAACAAGGCAACGAATTTGCTAACGCCTACTTCGCAGGCGTTAGCTGCGAGTTTTGCCAAAGGCAAATGAATAACCGCTTCGCGGTTATTCGCGAATATTTCCTGTGGAAATATATCGCAGTCGGCAAGTTCAGTCATTATCTCAAATAGCTAACGCATTAAAATAATAATTGTCCTAAAAGTTTTGAAAGTTAAGAAAACTTTTTCAAAAGTTTTCTTATAGGGGGGGCTGGGGGGATGAAATCCCCCCGGAACATAACCCTATCGAAAGGAAAATATATGCCGCAAACATATAATGAAAATCAGATACAAGTTCTGGAAGGTCTTGAAGCCGTCCGCAAGCGGCCGGGAATGTACATCGGAACCACATCGCTGCGCGGGCTTCATCACCTGATATACGAGATAGTAGACAACTCGATAGACGAAGCGATGGCGGGCGTCTGCGACAGAATTAAAGTCGTTCTGCACGCCGACGGCTCCTGCGAAGTTTCCGACGACGGCCGGGGAATTCCGGCGGCCCTGAACCAGAAGATGGGCGTTCCGACGCCGGAGGTTGTATTCACGGTGCTGCACGCGGGCGGAAAGTTCGGCGGCGGCGGATACCGCTTTTCCGGCGGCCTGCACGGCGTCGGCGCGTCGGTCGTAAACGCGCTTTCGAAGAGATTATCATACGTAAACTGCTACGAAGGCAGAAGATATACGCAGACTTTCTCCCGCGGCAAGGTGGAAATTCCCTTCACCGACGAGGGGGAGACCGACGAGACGGGGCTTTGCGTCCGTTTCTGGCCGGACGACGAGATATTCGAAGAAACCTATTTCGATTACGACGTTATCCTCAGCAGGATGCGGGAACAGGCGTTTCTCAACGCCGGCGTAAGAATCGTCGTCCGCGACGAGCGCCCCGACCCGACCGACCCGGAATGGCAGCCGCGCGAAGACGACCTCTGCTATGAAGGCGGAGTTACCGCGTTCGTCGAGTATTTGAACAGCGCGAAGCATTCGGCGCTTGTACATGACAGCGTAATTGACATCCGCGCGGAAAGAGAAGCCGGAATCATCGTAAACGGTCACGACATCGGCGCGGCGACGCTTGAAATCGCCATGCAGTACAACAACAGCTACGTCGAGACGCTGATGACCTTCGCGAACAACATCCTCACCCCGGAGGGCGGCACGCATGAGGTCGGCTTCAAATCGGCGCTGACCCGCGTCCTGAACGCCTACGGCACGAAATCCGGCATCCTCAAGGGGGATGAGAAGCTTACAGGCGAAGACTGCCGGGAAGGGCTCTGCTGCGTCGTGTCGGTTAAGCTCACCGATCCGCAGTTCGAAGGACAGACAAAATCGAAATTAGGCAACTCGGACATCCGCACCTTCGTCGAAGGCGTCGTGAACGAGAAGCTGAGCGAATACTTTGAAGAAAATCCCTCCGTCGCCCGCGCGATACTTGAAAAGGCGCTGGCGGCGGCGAGAGCGAGAGAGGCCGCGAAGAAGGCGAGGGACCTGACGCGGCGAAAGAGCGCGCTTGAAGGCACTTCTCTGCCGGGACGGCTCTGGGACTGCCAGGAAAAGCGGGTTGACTTAACCGAGCTTTACATCGTCGAGGGCAACTCGGCGGGCGGTTCGGCGAAGGACGGCCGCGACAGCCGGTTCCAGGCGATTCTTCCGCTGCGCGGAAAGATACTCAACGTAGAAAAGGCGCGGCTCGACCGCATCTATTCGTCGGTGCAGCTTATCCCGCTTATCCAGTCGCTGGGCTGCGGCATCGGCGACGAGTTCGACATCACAAAGCTGCGCTACGGCAAAGTCATTGTCATGGCGGACGCCGACGTCGACGGATCGCACATTCAGATACTGCTGCTCACCTTCTTCTTCCGGCATATGCGGAAGCTGATCGAGAACGGTCATATCTATCTCGCGCAGCCGCCGCTCTACAAAGTCTTCCGCGGCAAAGAGGAGCGCTACGCCTTCACCGACGCCGAGCGGGACAAATATATCGAAGAGCTGGGCAAAAACGCGCAGGCCGAGCGGTACAAGGGTCTCGGAGAGATGAACCCGGAACAGCTCTGGGAGACGACGATGGACCCGGAAAACCGGATTTTGAAAAAAGTCAGCATAGACGACGCCATCGCCTGCGACCAGGCGTTCACCCTGCTGATGGGCGACAAGGTCGAGCCGAGACGGGAATTTATCAAAGCGAATGCACGCCATGTGTCCAATCTTGACGTGTAACGTCAAGATTGGACACGCGAGTTTCGCCGAAGGCGAAATCATCTCTGAATAGCGCTGCAAGCGCTATTCGCGAGTTTCGGCTTCGCCGAAACATCGCAGTCGGATTGTTCAGTGATTATCGGTGTTTTTTCTGAAGAAAGTTTCGGCGAAGCCGAAACTCTAATCAGTAAATTATAGTTCTGCTCTGAATAGCGCTGCAAGCGCTATTCGCGAGTTTCGCGTTGCGAAACATCGCCGCTGGCAAGTTCAGTCATTATCTCAAAT
>DUUJ01000101.1 GCA_012841635.1 Clostridiales bacterium
GACTGGCCGGACAACTGCCGCGACGGCTACGCCTTCAATCTTTCGGAAGGCAGGATTGCCGAAGGAACGCACAGCGTAATAAACGCCTATTATGTCGGCGCCGTAAAGGCGATGAACCGCCTTGCCGGCATCACCGGCAGACCGCCGTATCGGGACGCCGAACCGCTTGCCGCCGCATACAGAGAAAACTTCTTCGACAGAGAAAACCGCCGCTTCACCGATATTCCGATGAAAGCGGACGCTGCGGGAGTGCGCCATTCCGCGCTTCCCTCAAATTCTTTCGCTCTCTGTTTCGGTCTCTGCCCGGACGCGGAAACCGAGGAAAACATCATCTCGATGATAATGAGCCGCCCCGCGACCGACATGGCGTTCTTCGGCACCTTCGCCGCGCTTATAGGACTAAAACGCCTGGGCAGGGAAGAATATATTATTAAGCTTCTGAAAAACGAAGGCCGCTGGCTCAGGATGATGAACGAAGGCGCCGACGTGACTTATGAAGCGTGGGGACGGGACGTAAAATGGAATACCAGCCTCTTTCATCTTTGCTACACCTATCCCATCCTCTTCCTCTGCGACTGGGGCATGGAACAGGCTTTAAACTGATATAATTTGCATAAAAACAAACGGGCGCTTATTTTTTAAGCGTCCGTTTTTGATGCTATCGAATGAACATCGCATCTCCGAAGCTGAAGAATCGGTATTTCTCCCTCTTTGCCGTCTCATATGCGTTCATCATTATCTCCCGTGAGCTGAACGCCGAAACAAGCATCAGCAGCGTTGATTGCGGCAGATGGAAATTGGTAATCAGTCCCTCCGTCGCCTTGAAGCGATATCCGGGATAGATGAAAATTCCGGTATCGCCGTCAACGGGATGTATTTCCCCTTTTTCATCCGCCGCCGATTCAATCGTCCGGCAGGAGGTGGTTCCGACGCAGATGAGGCGTCCCCGGCGGTTATTTATCCGCTCGGCGGCGTCGGCGCTTACGCTGATGTATTCCGAGTGCATCACATGCTCATCAAGTCTCTCGCATTTGACCGGACGGAAGGTGCCGAGTCCCACGTGCAGCAAAACCGGAACGATATCGGCGCCGATTTCCCTGACCTTGTCAAGCAATTCGGGAGTAAAGTGAAGTCCGGCGGTAGGCGCGGCGGCGGAGCCGTTAATTTTGGCGTAGACTGTGTTATATTGAGTCTTGTCTTCAAGCTTTTCGGTAATATAAGGCGGCAGCGGCATCGTGCCTATTTCGTCGAGTATATTGTAAAGCTCGGCGCCGGTTTTATCGAAGCGTACTATCCGCCCGCCGTCGTCTTTTACGTCGATGACTTCTCCGTGCAGCCTGCCGTCGCCGTAAGTAAAGGAGACTCCTTTTTTGCCGCGGCGTCCCGGTTTCATGATGGTCTCCCAGCTGTCCGGAGATACCTGGCGCAGCATCAGCGTCTCAACCACTATGCCGGTCGAATTCTTTACCCCGAAAAGCCTCGCCGGGATGACCTTTGTATCGTTTATGACAAGAACGTCGCCGGGAGAGATGTATTCGGTTATATCGCGGAATATCCGGTGGCTGAGTTCTCCCGTCTTTCTGTCGACAATCATCAGTCTTGCGCCGTCGCGGGGAGAAACGGGAGATTGGGCGATAAACTCCTGAGGCAGCTCGTAATTAAAATCTGCCGTATTAAGCGAAGTATCCGGCAGTCGGTTTCGTATTATTCCGTCGGCAATATGTTCGTTTTCATTATTTGCCGCTTCTGCGGCGGGAAAAATAGGTTTCATGTAAAAAATTAATATAAAATTAATAGATAACAGGCGTTAAGAGATTGACATAAATCTCCGGATGTGTTAAAATCATATAAGCCGTATTGTAAAAGATGCGGCTGGATAGAGGCGCGGCAGACAGGTATTTTGCGCGACACAAAGACTCCGGGTATGCGGAGAGCGCGCGCAGAAGAGGGGAAGCCGCCGAGACGAAATGAACATACGGCATTTTCGTCGGGCCGCGAAGCGAAAGCGCGCGGACTGTCACCCGAAGGCTCGAAACGCCAGCGGGTGGAGGGCTATCATGTATGATGCAGTCGGAATCAAGCGGCCTGCTTTTCAGCCGGTATGCGCGGGTATTTGCCCGATTGATATATTATAATACATGCATAGCTGGTTTTCAACCGGTTTTTTGTTTTTTTACAGAAATGTTGCATTGAAAACGGAGGAAAAATCAGATGCAGAAAACAAGAGTCTTCACAGGAGCGGGGGTTGCCGTTGTAACTCCTTTTAAGGATAACGCTCTCGACTATGAGTCGCTGGGGCGTATAATCGACTGGCAGATAGAGAACAAGACCGATGCAATAATCGTTGCGGGAACGACCGGAGAAGGTTCGACCCTTACCGATGAAGAGCATAAAGAGATAATCAGATTCTCTGTCGAGCATGTAGCCGGGCGGGTCCCGGTAGTAGCCGGTACCGGTTCAAACGATACCGATTACGCAATTTCGCTTTCAAAATACGCCTGCGAAGTCGGCGCCGATGCCCTTCTTTTGGTATCGCCGTATTACAACAAGGCGACGCCCGCGGGGCTTATAAAGAACTTCAGCGCAATAGAAGCGGCGACGGACAAGCCGATTATTCTTTACAACGTCCCGTCCAGGACCGGCTGCAACATCACCCTGCCGGTCTATAAGGAGCTTGCAAAGCACGACCGCATAGTCGCGGTAAAGGAAGCCTCCGGCAATATATCACAGATAGCCGAGATTGCCGCCGAATGCGGCGATTCGCTCGATATCTATTCGGGAAACGACGACCATATCGTCCCGGTGCTCAGCCTCGGCGGCATCGGAGTTATTTCGGTGCTTTCAAATATCATGCCGCGCGAAACGCACGACATAGTCGAGCTCTGGCATACGGGCAGAGTAAAGGAATCGGCGATAATACAGCTCAAGCTGATGGACATCATCAACGCGCTCTTCTGTGAAGTCAATCCGATACCGGTTAAAGCCGCCATGGCGGAAATGGGCTGGTGCAGCAATGAAATCCGTCTGCCCCTGACCGAAATCGAACCGGAACATAAGGAAAAGCTGCTTAAAGCGATGAAGCGTCACGGACTTGTTGATTAAAATTTATCCGGTTTAATAATAAAAGGAGTAGGGGGGAGATTTTTCTCCCCCTCTGTAAAATATAATGGTTAAAATAATTCTCTGCGGCGCGCTCGGCCGGATGGGTCGGGCAGTCGCCTCTGCCGCCGAAACAAAAGGCGGGGAATATAAAATCGTTTACGGTATTGATATAAATAGCTCGCCCGAAAAAACCGCCTCCTGCGGATTTCCGGTCGTTTCCTGCATAAATGATATCACTTCCGAGGGAGACGAGGTTATAGTTGATTTCTCAAACCACGAGATGTGCCGGACGCTCTGTGATTTTTCCGTTAAATATAACCTTCCGCTGATAATCTGCTCCACCGGCATGACCGGGGATGAAATCGCATATATAAACGAGACCTCCGAAAAGACCGCCGTCTTCCGTTCCGGAAATATGTCGCTCGGCATAAATGTTCTCTGCGAGCTTGTGAAACGCGCGGCGGAATCGCTCGGAGAAAGTTTTGATATCGAAATCGTCGAATCTCATCACCGAATGAAGCTCGACGCCCCCTCCGGCACGGCGCTGATGCTCGCCGACGCGGCGAGGGCCGGCAGAGGGGAGGATATGGAGTATATATACGATCGTCACGACCGCCGCGCAAAGCGCCCGCAGAATGAGATCGGCATAAGCTCGGTAAGAGGCGGCTCCATCGTCGGCGAACACGAGGTTATCTTCGCCGGCTCTCACGAACTTGTAAAGCTTACCCATCAGGCGGACAGCCGGGAAGTCTTTGCCGAGGGGGCGCTCTTTGCCGCCTCGTTTATGAAAGGAAAGCCAAAGGGACTTTATTCGATGTCCGACGTTATCTCCTCCGCTTTGTGATGCCGTGTCGATGAATAAAGCAGAAAACATCACAAATCCGGATCTTAGAGTCCGCCTTTCGGATATCAGAATCGGCGAAAACGGCCTTTTCCCGAAGGAACGTCTGCGCCGTCTGATTCTGCCGCTTATCATTGAACAATCCCTCGCAGTCACGATAGGCATGGCGGATACCGTCATGGTTTCCGCCGCCGGAGAGGCTGCGATATCCGGGGTGTCGCTTGTCGATCAGATAAATATATTAATTATCTCGGTCTTTTCGGCGCTCACAACCGGAGGAGCGGTTGTTTCGGCTCAGTATATGGGGCGTGACGACAAAAAATCCGCCTCGCTCGCGGCAAAACAGCTTCTTTGGGTTTGTACTCTTATTACTGTTATTATAGCCGCTGTCTGCATACTTTTCAACAATCGCATCCTCGGTTTTATTTACGGCGCCGTTGAAGCGGATGTAATGAGCTCTGCCGAGATTTACTTCTATCTCACCGCTCTCGCTTTTCCCGCCATCGGTATATATAACTCATGCGCCGCGCTGTTCCGGTCGATGGGAAACTCAAGGATAACGCTGGTTATCTCTCTTTTGATGAACCTTATAAATATCGGCGGAAACGCTTTATTGATTTACGGTTTTTCAATGGGTGTGGCCGGAGCCGCATTGGCTACGCTAATTTCAAGAGTAATAGGCGCCGGTATAATACTCTTTCTTATCTGCTCACAGCGGCGTGTCGGTCAAAACGAATACCGCGTCGAGCGGCTGCTTTCCCCCGAACCGAATCCGGGCATGATAAAGTCAATTCTCGCCGTGGGTCTTCCGAACGGAGCCGAAGGCGGAATGTTCCAGGTAGGAAAACTGTTGGTCGCAAATCTGATAACGAGTTTCGGAACGGCTTCCATTGCGGCAAACGCAGTATCAAACACCCTCTGCGGCTTCGCCATTATTCCGGGAGCCGCTCTCGGTCTTGCCCTTGTAACCGTCATAGGTCAGTGCGTCGGCGCCCGTGATTACCGCCAGGCAACGGGATATACCTTTAAGATAATGGGCTATATCTACCTTTTCGGCGGAATTACAAATCTGTTCCTGTTCCTCGTAGGACCCGTTCTCGTGGGATTCTTCAACATCTCTGTTGAAGCCCGCGAGATGTCGACGGAGATCATCCGCCTTTACGCAACACTTGCCGCGGTATTCTGGCCGCTCTCCTTCAGCCTGCCGAACGCTCTCCGCGCCGCGGGAGACGCCCGGATGACGATGATCATATCAATATTCTCTATGTGGGTCTTCCGAATCGGATTTTCCTATCTGCTCTGCGTATTCTTTGATTTTGGGCTGAACGGCGTCTGGTATGCGATGTATATCGACTGGATTTTTCGGGGCTCGGTATTCGTATTAAGATTCCTTTCCGGCAGATGGAAGACCAAAAGCGTGATAAAATGAGCGGTTCAGGTGAATTTATAAAGCTGCCGGTCGATCGTCCGGTAATCGTCGAAGGAAAATTCGATCGAGAGCGGCTGATGTCGGCAATCGACGCCGAGATCATTCCGTTAGGCGGTTTTGCGATATTTTCGGACGAGGCAAAAAGACTGCTGATTACCCGCCTAGCCGAAAAAAACGGTATAATCGTGCTGACCGACAGCGACGGCGCCGGACTTGTTATCAGAAACCATATAAAATCCATCCTGCCGCCTGACAAGATTATAAACTTATACATCCCGCAGATAAAGGGCAAGGAAAAGCGCAAGACTCAGCCTTCAAAAGCCGGATTTTTAGGCGTCGAAGGGATAGAGCGGGAAACTCTCCGCAGCATCTTCGCTCCGTATGCAGCCGGTGAGAGCGGCGTCCGCCGCGGCGGGCTGACAAAGACGGATCTGTATGAATACGGTTTCAGCGGCGGAGACTCCGCCCAAAGCCTGCGGGATCTGCTTTGCCAAAAAGCCGGTCTTCCGGGCGGAATGTCCGCAAATGCGATGCTCGGCGCCCTGAATCTGCTCTACACCCGCGAAGACTCTATCAAGCTTATGACAAGTATCGGACAGGACGAGAATGATGATTGAAAAAATAAAAAAAATCGCGGAAAAATACCGCGAACAGCTTGTTTATCTTTTCATCGGCGGAATAACGACCGTCATAAGCTTCACTGTATACGAGGCGCTGGTCTTTTTAGGTCTCGATGTTGTAATATCAAACGTCATCAGCTGGATATTCGCCGTGATCTGGGCGTATGTCGGAAATAAATTATTTGTTTTCCGCGATAAAGAAAAGCTGCCGGGAAGGGTGGCTTTTCAGATTTTTAAATTCGTCTCGTCAAGGGTGTTTTCGCTCGGTGTGGAAACTGCGCTGATATGGTTAGGATATGAAAAGATCGGCATTTCAAAATACCTTGTGAAGCTGCCGGTTGCGGTGTTTGTCGTAATTTTAAACTATATTACCGGCAAGCTGCTGGTATTTGCCCGTCCGAAGCGATTCTCTGCATCGGGTACTGTTTCGGAAGAAGACGGAAAAGACGATAAAGAGCAGACATCGCAGAATTGGTTTCGTGTTTAAAAAGAGTTTTAATGTTTCGTTAATATTTAACATAATACCATTGATTTGCTGCCGGATGTATGGTAAAATGCTTCCGTTAACAGCTGATAAATTGACTTCAAAAAAATACAGGAGGTTCCGGTGAACCGAAACAAAGAAAAAGCCGATAAACAGAAGAAGCGATCGGGCACACTCCAGCTCATGCTCGGTTTTTTCGGCTTTGTTGTGTTTATGTTCGTCTGCCTTTTTTACGGCGCCGATATGCGATATAAAGAAAGTCTCGTCCCTGCGGCGGCGGTTTCGGTAAACGGCACCCGGCTCGGTTATATGCACGATTTTGCGGCAGTCGAAAACGCCGTGGATGACCTGAAAGATGACTATTCGCTGATATACGGCGAATCGAAGCCGTTTGATATCGTCTATAACTGCGAGATCGAGCTGACAGACGGAAAAATCGATTATTTGAGCGACAAAGAATGCCGCGAAGCGATTGCCGAAATAACCGGCGTGGCTTACAAATGCCCGAAGGCATACAGTTTCTTTATCGACGGCAAATACGCGGGCACCTGCGATAGCCGCAGGCTTTTTGACGAAGCGTATTCGGCGGCGCAAAGGTTCGAATTTAACCGTCTTCGCGAGTCGGATCCGACAGTTTCACAGATCTGCGTCAAAAGTAAGATTACGTCAAAGCAGGTCATCCGGGCAGGACAGGAAACAGATGACTTTGTGACGCTCTGCGAGCGGATCATTGACACTCCGGCGAACGAGAGTATTAAAAGCGGCTCGGGCGCCATGTTCCGATACAATGTAAAAAAACTCGAAACCACAAACACCATGATTCCGGTAGGGACAAGCTATATCTACAGCAGCGACTGGTATCAGGGCTATTCCTTCAAAAGCGCCGACGGCTCTCTCGGCATCCGCAGTCAGACATACGAAGTCGAATACGACGGAGGCAGGGAGATAAGCCGCAGCTTCATTTCGTCAAAAATCCTCTCGGAAATGAAGCCGGATGTATACACGGTAGGCACAAAGATCCCGCCCCGGGCGGTAGCGACCGGCAGCTATAAATTCCCGGTCCGCAGCAAATTTCATTTTTCGTCGTTATACGGCGAACAGCGCGCTCAATTTGACGGCGACAGCTTCCATTACGGCGTTGATATCGTAGTGGACGAAGGCACGCCGATCTTCGCTTCCGACGGCGGACGGGTAAGCTATGTCAACACAACGCCGAGTTACGGCACCATGATAATCATCGACCACGCGAATTATATACAGACCTGTTACGCCCATCTGAGCGAAACCTGCGTCAATGTCGGCGACTGGGTCTATCAGTGGCAGCACATCGCTTATTCCGGCAACACGGGAGTATCGACTGCCCCCCACCTGCATTTTGAGATGCGCTTCCTGTATACTCCGATCGACCCGCTCGATTATCTGGAGAAGTCATATGTCTACTATTGATCTTGCACGTGTCACGGCTCAGGCGGCAAGATACGGCGCGGCTTTTGGCGCAGACCTCAAGCTCCGTATGAGCGACCTTGAGGATCTGGACCGGGTGCTGCTCAGCTTTTCGGAAGACAATCTCGAAAAGAGAAAAAAAGCCGAACTGGCCTTTATTTTCGGCATATATGTCGGACAGACGCTTATTTCCTGCGAGCTTGCCATACTCGGTTTCGGCTGGTCTGATTCGCCGACGGGAGCGATCATTACAAACGGCAGGGACTTTGTCTCCCCGCTTTCCGCAGTGGCTTTGAGACTGGAAGGGCAGGGACTTCCGCTTCCCGAATACTGCAAAAGAGAGCTTGAACGGATAAAAAAGAATAAATAAAAACACCGCGTCCCGAAAATCAGAAATCGGGGCGCGGAGATTTTTCACGGTTTTCAGCCGAGACGGCTGACGATGAATTTTTCCATTTCGATGTAATCGCTGATATCGAAAGACATGATAGCCTGCGGTGACTTTTCGCGTCCGATCTGTTCGATGTCGGTTATCCGCATTACCATTGCCATTGCTTTTTCGGCGTCGGCGGGGTTCTTCTCTTTCAGCTTTTCAAGCAGCTCGTAGAGAGTGATACCGCGTTTCAGCGCCTTCCAGCGCAGGGTGAGCATCGGGCTGCCGTCATAGGCGGGATAAACGAAATGGGTGTCTCCGGTGCGCCAGAATTCATACCGGCAATCGCGGCGGGGTTCATCCGGCCAGATGTTGTAAGCCCAGCGCAACAGGCCGTCGAAACCGCAGGCAGACGCGAGCACGCCTAAATAATAGCTTTCATGCAGCGGAGATGTTATAAAGGTATTCGGAAAATCGGGACCGCAGCAGATATAATACAGGAACCGCTTTCCGGGCATCGTCCGCTGATATTTTTTAAGCGCCTTGAATTCGGCTGTCATCGATTGAAGGGAAGGAACAAAGTCGTATACCTCTTTGCCGAACTCGCCGATAAATTCGCTGTGATTGATCGCGGCTTTGAATTTGAATTCGGGAGCGACCTTCTCTATCCCGGCAAGGATGCTGCGATAAAGGGCAATGTCAGCCGGCTCGTCCGCCGCGATGCGAACTTTGTCTATCTGCCCGGTCTTTACAAAATAATCCCGCAGAGAAGATATATATATTTCGATATCCGAAGCCTTTTTCAGATACTTGTAACATCCGTCCGCTTCGTCGAAATATCTTATCCTCACCGAGTCCGGATAATCCTCCGCCGGCTTGCCGAATCCGGTGTCCGGGTTGTTCCAGATACCGCAGAGCCCGTAAATGCTGATCTCGCGATCGATATGATATTTTGCGGCGATGTCGATATACCTCTGCATATGGCTGTAGTCGCAGACGAGGGCGCCGTCTGCCGTCTTTTTAACGGGAATGATCGAGTATTCGAACATATTCGCCTTTGTGTTCCGCGCAAGCCCGCAGCTTTGTCCCGCCCACGGAGTGTCCGACGCGATTATCGTCACCGCTTTCTGCCCGAGCTCGCCGAGGGATTCGAGATATCTTTCGATAACCGCGAAATGCCTGTCGCTCCAGAGCGGGGCTTCCGCATTGCGGGCAAGATTCGACGGGTGCTGCCAGAGGTCGAGATGGAATTTATTGTCTTTCGGGTCGTGGAGGATGTAGTCTGCGATTTCGATTTTTCCCTCAAGCTCGCCTGAAAGCTTCTCGTCGCCGAACATCTCATGAGTATATATTTTTACTTTAAAGTCACGGCAGCCTGCTTTACAGTCTTTCGGCGGGGCAAATTCGATATATACCTGTCGGGTCTCTCCCGCCGCGATTTCCAAAGTCGGGCGGGGAAGGAGAGCGTCTGCGCAGCGAAGTCCCTTCTCGGTTAACGCGAAATCGACGATATTCAGCGAATGGGGCAGATCGCTGCGCACATCAATCCTTACCTGCGGCTTTTGGTCGAACTGCGCGAAATACGGCTCATCTCCGACATTCAATACGCAGTCGCGGTCAGCCTGAATAATGAAACCGAAAGCGGCGGTGTCATTTTTGAGCGCGAACAGCCGAAGCGGCTTGCCGGCTCCTTTTACAAACCGCTCATCCGGGATGACAGCGGCGCCGGCAATAAGCTTGAAATCGGCATCTGCGTGACAAAATTTAATCTGCATCATATAACTTCCTTTGGCTGTGATTTTATTTGCAGCTATATTATATCACTTTTTGCGGAAAATTACAATAAGCTTATGGTTATATGTGAAAACATCCCTTTATTCGCTTGAAATGTTTACAAAAAAAGTGTTATAATACAAAGAGTATGGAAATCTGAAGGAGGTGTGTTTATGAGCGGGATCCCGAAAGCCGCGGCGGTCGTCGGTCCGACGGCGACCGGCAAGTCGGAGCTTGCCATCGAGCTGGCGCGGCGTTTTGACGGCGAGATCATCTCCTGCGATTCGATGCAGATATACAAAGACATGAATATCGGCACCGCAAAGCTTCCGCCGAGGTCGAGAAAACGCATAACACACCATATGATAGACATAATCGATCCGGAAGATTCCTTTTCCTGCTCCGATTACGCAGCAATGGCGGCCGCGGCGGCGGATTCGGTTATATCGAGGGGCAGGATTCCGATATTCTGCGGGGGGACGGGTCTTTATCTCGATTCTGTGATATCGCCCGACAGATATCCGGAACAGAAGACGGATCCTGCGCTGCGGAAGACGCTCGACAGCTTTTCCGATGAAGAGCTGATCTCTCAGCTGCGATATTACGATCCGGTTTCCGCCGAAACCATCGACTTGAAAAACCGTCGCAGGGTGCTGCGCGCCCTCGAGCTTTATTTTCAGACCGGAATAACCAAAACCGAATGGGACGCCCGATCAAAAAAATTGCCGCCGAAATACAAAGCAGTCAAATTGGGTCTCGATTATCCCGACAGACAGACTCTTTACGACAGGATTGACGCGAGAGTCGACAGGATGTTTGACGAAGGTCTGGCGGACGAAGCAAGAATGCTTTATAAACGCGAGCTTTCCGCAACGGCGCGTCAGGCGATCGGCTATAAAGAGCTGTTTTACTGCCTTGAGAACGGAGATTCGCCGGAAAACGCAAAGGATGCGGTCAAGCAGGCGACGAGACGCTATGCAAAACGGCAGCTCACCTGGTTTCGCCGCGATCCCGACGTTATTTGGCTGGAAGCCGGCAGCCCGAACCTTGCCGAACAAGCGGCGGAGATTATCGGGTCATTTCTCGCCGAATGAAACACAGACTCTCAGAAATTGATGTTTCGGCTCCGAATTCCTTGTTTTTCAGATGATTTAATATTTAAATTTTTTGTTAATGAAGAAGAAAGTGCTGACAGAGCGCCATCTTTGTGGTATAATATATTAAATATAGGGTTCGGAAGGCTGCATGGGTATGACCGGCAAAAAACGTTCCGAAATAACGGCAGAACAAAGCTGAAACCAAATGTCTGCAAAAAAAATAAGATTCGATTCGGCGTTTCTGCGCAGCGCCGGAATATATGTAACGACAGCGCTTCTCTCGGTCGCGCTTATCATATACATCATCCTTGCCGCCGTCGGCGCTTTCGATGCCGGAATAGAAACAATCCCGGCGACGGTGACAACCGAAAACCGGCTGGTCAGCTTCGACGCTTATATCATGCGCACCGAGGAGCCGGTTGCGTCTACCGCCCGCGGAGGCATAAACTACGCGGTATCCGACGGCGATGTTATTGCGGTCGGTGACAAACTCGCTGATATTTATGTCGGCGGCAGCGAAACGCAGCGGTCAAAAACCATCGCTCTCGAAAAGCAGATAAACGTTCTTGAAAGCAGCAACGTAAGCGGCAACCAGCTTATGACGGATACCTCCGCGCTTGATGATTCGATAGACGCGCTTTACAACGATATTTACGCTCACATCAATTCCGGCGACATTGGCTATGCGGTGCGCCGCCGCAACGACCTTCTCATCAGCCTTAACCGGCGGGAAATCATACTGCGCAAGCGCGGCGATTACAATGCCGAAATAGAAAGCCTCAGGCGGCAGAAGGAGATAATCGCAACACCCGCGATGAAGGCGGGGGAAGAAGGCCTTTACGCCGGTTCCGCGGGAGCCGATGAAACGGTGCTTTCACCGTATGCGGGATATTTTTATACCGAGCTTGACGGCTACGAGAATATCTTCTCAGCCGACCGCATTCCTACTCTAACCGTAAGCGAATTCAACGAAATGGTGAAGTCCGAACCGGAGAGCGGCGCATATGCCCGGGAGCAAGGCTGGACGATAGGCAAGATAATGACAAAATATGTCTGGTATATCGCCTGCAAAGCCGACAGGGACCTTTTGATGAGCTTCCGCGACGGTTATAAATACACCGTGGTTTTCCCTTATTCCAACGACACAAGGGTCAAAATGACCCTGTACCGCATCGTTACCGAAACCGACAGCGACGAAGTCGTGCTGGTTTTCCGAGGCGGGGACCTGCCGAAAGATTTTAACTTCCTCCGCCGTCAGACGGTGGAGATAGTCGAAACCTCGTATACCGGCTATAAAGTTCCGGTTTCGGCGGTAAGAATCGTTAATATTTCTCAAAATGAAGACGGCAGCCGCCGCGTGACCCCTTCCGCCTCCGGCGAAACCGAGGGCAGGACGGCTCAGGGCGTTTATATTCTCGACGGAGACAGGGTGCATTTCAGAGAGATAAAGGCGCTGGCGCAGATCAACGGCTATGTTATCTGTGCCGAACAGAACCCGGCTCAAGACGCCGATTATCGATATAAGCTGGGTCTCTACGACCGGGTCATAGTGAAAGGCAAAAATCTCACCGATGGCAAGATTGTCAATTGAAGAAAAATGCGCTCGGGCGTGCAGCGCCCTGGATGCGGTCAGAGCCGAAACAAAAGTTCTTGCGCCCGGCAGAGATGTGGCTGTCCTTGCGGCGACCAAATCGGTTGATGTCGAAATAATCAACTTCCTCACAGACAACTGCGGACTTAAGTATATCGGAGAAAACAGAGTCCAGGAACTGCTTTCAAAATACGACCGGCTTCACCGCGAAAAAGTCAAACTTCACTTCATCGGTAATCTTCAGACCAACAAGGTCAAATATATAATCGACAAAGTGGATATGATAGAATCGGTCTCATCTTTAAGGCTTGCGCGTGAGATCGACCGGCAGGCGGCGAAATATAATATTAAAATGCCGGTTCTTGCCGAAATCAATATCGGCTCCGAAGAAAGCAAGCAGGGAATATTGCCCGAGGAATGGGAAGATTTCTGGGATGAGTTCGTTAAACTGCCAAACCTTATCCCCAGCGGGGTTATGACGATGGCTCCCCTGCTTTCGCGCCCGGAAGACTATAACGAGTATTTCGAACGAGCCTGTGATATCTTTAAAGAGACGGTATCAAAAAGGCTTCAAAACATAGATAAGCCGGTGTTAAGCATGGGCATGAGTTCAAGCTACCGGCAGGCGGTGCTTTGCGGCAGCACCGAAATACGCGTCGGCTCGGCGATTTTCGGCGAGCGTCCGTATGACAGAATTAAAAAAGCCGCTGAATAACAATAATGCAGCAGTAAAATTTGCTGATTATAAATTGGATATAACCGGAGGGAACTAATATGGCAATCAAAGAAGCATTTTCGAGGCTTTTGAATCCGACAGCCGGCGATGACGACGATTACATCGACGATCAGCTCGGCGATGAAGGATACGACGACAGTCAGTATGATGACAATCTGAATATGGTCAACAACCAGAACCAGGGACGGGGTCAGCAGCAGATGTATAATCAGGGATACAACCAGCAGTATAACCAGCAGTATCACGAACCGCATGACAGCAGCGTCACTCTTTCACCGAACACCGAGATAAAAGTGGTTCGTCCCGTGCGTTACGAAGAAGTTCAGCAGATCGCCGATCATCTTCTTGCAAACCGTACCGTTGTTCTTAACCTCGAAGGAACCAACAAGGAAAACGCCCGCAGAATGATCGACTTCCTTTCCGGAATCGCTTATTCTATAGGTGGAAATCTCCGCAAGGTTTCCAACAACACCTTTGTAATAACCCCGAATAACGTCAACGTAACAAACGACACTACCGCTGCCCAGCCGCAGGTAAATCCCGATCCTTATAACCAGAGCACCATGTAATCTTACCATATGGCGCTCCCCCGGCGCTGTCCGATTATCAGGCTGTAAAATATCTTAATTTAACTTAGCTTCCGGCGGTTAAACCGCCGGAAGTGAACGCCGTTTTGGATACGCCGCGATTTTTCCGATTTAACAACAATATTTACCGGAGATAACCTTGACATGATTGGTGTAATATACATAATCAAAAAAACCGTATATTATCTTATCAGGGTTATCCTTATCATGATGTTTGCCCGGGCGCTGTCTTCATGGCTTACGACAGACGAGGATTCAAAGCTCAACTCTTTTCTTTACGCAGTCACCGAGCCGTTCGTTATCCCCGTGCGCATGCTGGTGGACAAGATCGAAGCGCTCAGGAACCTGCCCATGGACATCTCCTTCATGCTTGCCTTCATGATTCTCGGATTTGTTCAGGTTCTTTTGTCATTTGCCAACGTCTGACGACCGATGGAATTCTTTGAATCGCGTATCGAAGACCTTTTAAATAAATCAGACGGGGGAGAAGCAGCTTCTTCGGATTTTCTGACACCGCAGCAAGGCGTCATTGCCGCCGGACTTGCCGCAAGAAGCGGGCTTAAGTTCCGTTTGTTCGGCGGTTATGAAACGGCGGAGCGCAGGAAGCTCTTTCTGCTTCCCGACTGGACGGAAGGTTTTTCCGACGAAGCAGTCGACGATTTTTTTAAATCGGAATACGAAAAATCAATCATCCCGCTGTTTTTGGAGCGGGACGCATATATCACCTCGCATCCCGGAGATATGGGGCGCGAGATAGGTCACCGCGACTATCTCGGCGCGCTTACAGGCGCCGGTATCGACCGCAGCCGGGTGGGTGATATATGCGTATCAAATGAAGGAGCGGCGGTTTTCCTCTCGCCGGAGATTGCGAATTTTCTCCTTTCACCGGATACCCCGCTGAAAACCGTCGGACGCGAAAAGATTGATGTAAAACCTTTCGCCGTCCCCGCAGATTTTGACGGCTGGCGGGTTTATCAACCCGTCGAAGGGGTCGGCGCATCTCCCCGGCTTGATTCGGTTCTTTCGGCGCTGACAAAGCAAAGCCGGGAAAAGATAAAGGCGGCGATTATAAGGGGCGATGCCGAGGTGAACTACATCGCCGCATTGAAACCCGATCTCGAAATAAAATCCGGCGACATCATCTCTTTGCGCGGCTGGGGAAAATGCCGCATAAAGAGCTTTACCGACACCAAAAAAGACAGAGCGAGGGTGTCGGCCGACAAATATGTTTAACATTGAAGCAACCATATAAAATTTTAACGGAGGCAAAACACCTTGATCGAACCTCATGAACTGAAAAGCAAACAGTTTTCCAAGGTCGTGCGCGGCTATAGCCAGACCGAGGTCGACGAGCATATAGATTTCGTGATAGCCGAATACACCAAGCTTTACCGCGAGAACGACGAGCTTTCACGCAAGCTTGCCGAAGCGGAGGCTCAGGTCGAGGCTTATAAAAAGGACGAGGAATCGATACGCTCGGCGCTGATAAACGCTCAGCGCGCATCGAGTAAAATAATAAACGACGCAAATGACCGCGCCGACGAGCTTCTCCGCGCCTCAAAGATCGGCTGCGAGAAGATTTTAGCCGAATTCCGCGTGGAAATCGGACTTGAGCGGGAAAAACTCACCTCGCTCAAAAAAGTAATATCCGCTTATAAAGCGAGAATTTACCGCGAATACTCCGAACACATAGGTTATCTGGAAAAGATAAGCCCGGATTACGATCTGGGCGAGCTTGATCTTTCCGAAGAAGAAGCCGCGGCTGCCGACGAAGGCTATGTCCGCCGAGTGCTTCAGAACGTCAAAGCAGAACTTGCCGCGGCTGCTGCCGAGAGAGAAGCGGAAAAAGAACGTCTTCTTGACGAAAACCGCGACAGCGGCGAGAGCGCTTCTTTTAAAGCTGCCGAGGAAGTTCGGTATCCCGATACCGCGGAAGAACCGGAACCGGTTTATTTCATAGATGAATCGACAGACGACGGATTTTCCGAAGACAAAGCCGATCTGTATTCCGACGCCGTCCCTGAAGATGAGTTTTCGGACGATGATATTATCGTTCCGGACAGCTTAAAGGAACCCGCAAGCGATGACGACAAAGAAGATGACGCCGGCGGAGTCATCGGAGAGCTCAACCGCCGTTTCGGCGGAATCTCCCATAAATCCGAAGACGACAGCGACAACGGCGAAGACGGCGGCGATGTTTCGAAAAAATAATCCCGGCTTCGGCCGCTTAAGCCCGGATTTTAAAAGTTAAATATGCGTCTGCCCGGAACGTGACATTGAGCCGGGCAAAACGTTTTTGAGAGGAAGATATTTTCTATGGCAAAGGACTATACCCAGACATTAAATCTGCCGAAGACCGCATTCCCGATGAGAGCGAGCCTTCCGCAGCGAGAACCGGCAACGCTCAAAAAGTGGAATGATGAAGATCTGTATCATAAGCTGATGGAAAAGAACGCGGACAAGCCTTCGTTCATCCTTCATGACGGACCGCCTTATGCGAACGGCGATATCCATATCGGCACCGCCATGAATAAGATAATTAAGGACATCATCGTCCGCTACAAAAACATGACCGGTTTCAGGTCCCCCTATGTACCCGGCTGGGACTGCCACGGTCTTCCCATCGAATCGGCTATTCTGAAGAACAGCAAGATTGACCGCGCAAAGATGAGCATTCCGGAGTTCCGCGACAAATGCCGCGATTTCGCATCCGGCTTTATCGACAAGCAGCGGATTTCTTTCCGCCGTCTGGGCGTAATAGGCGACTGGGAAAATCCTTATATTACGATGACCCCCGAATTTGAAGCGGTTCAGATAAAAGTCTTCGGCGCAATGTGCCGCGAAGGCATCATCTATCGCGGCTTCAAGAATGTATACTGGTGCCCGACTGACGAGACCGCTCTTGCCGAAGCCGAGGTCGAGTATGCGGACGATCCCTGCAACTCGGTTTATGTCCGCTTCAGAATCCATGACGATAAGGGACTTCTGGGCAAATACGGCGATCTTGACAAGATGTATTTCGTCATCTGGACGACGACTCCCTGGACGCTCCCGGGCAACCTTGCCATCTGCCTCAACGCGGAAATTGACTATTCGCTTCTTAAGCTTGAAGACGGCACCGTATATATAGTCGCAAAAGACCTTGCCAAAGGCTTTGCCGAGAAGACGGGCATCGGAAATTACGAAACCGCCGCCGTGTTCAAAGGCTCCGAGCTTGAGCTTCTCACGACATATCATCCTTTCCTTGACCGCGACTCGATTATTATCAACGGCGACCATGTCACCCTCGACGCCGGTACCGGCTGCGTACATACCGCTCCCGGATTCGGCGCGGATGACTTCGATATCTGCAAGAAATACGACGAATCGGGCAGAGCCGAGATAGGCGTTGTGGTTCCGGTCGATGAAAAGGGATATCAGACCGCCGAAGCCGGAAAATACGCCGGTCTTCGCTACGATAAATCGAATGACGCGATAATCAACGACCTCAGGGAATCCGGCGATCTTATTTTCGCCGAGAAGATGACCCACCAGTACCCGCATTGCTGGCGCTGCAAGCATCCGATCATATACCGCTCCACCGAGCAGTGGTTCGCTTCCGTAGCAAAGCTGAAAGAAGCCGCCGTTGCCGCCTGCCGCGACATCATGTGGCATCCCGAATGGGGCATGGATCGTATGATCGCGATGATAGAAGAGCGTTCCGACTGGTGTATCAGCCGCCAGCGCAACTGGGGTGTTCCGATCCCGATCTTCTACTGCAAAGACTGCGGAAAACCCATCATAAACGACGAAACAATAGATAAGATCAGCGATATCTTCCGCGCCGAAGGTTCAAACGCATGGTTCAAGCGCAGCGTCGAAGAACTCATACCGGAAGGGCTTAAATGCCCCGACTGCGGATGCGGGGAATTCGAAAAAGAGACGGATATAATGGACGTCTGGTTCGACTCCGGCTCCTCTCATGCCGCGGTGCTCGAGCAGCGCCCCGACCTCGCTTCCCCCGCCGATATTTACCTTGAAGGCGGCGACCAGTATCGCGGCTGGTTCCAGTCGTCGATGCTGACTTCGATCGCCACCCGCGGCCGCGCTCCGTATCGGCAGATTATAACTCACGGCTGGACGGTCGACGGCGAAGGAAAGGCGATGCATAAGTCTCTCGGCAACGCGATAGCTCCCGAAGAAGTGATCAAGGACTGGGGCGCGGATATCCTCCGCCTCTGGGTTTCCTCCGTCGACTATACCCAGGACGCCCGCATTTCAAAAGATATCCTGACTCAGCTTTCCGACGCCTACCGCAAGATACGAAACACCGTCCGCATCCTGATGGCAAACTTGGGCGATTTCAATCCCGACGGGGATATGATCTCCCTTGACGAGCTTCACGATATCGACAAATGGGCGCTGTCGCGGCTTTCCCGTCTGTTAAAGGACTGCCGCGCCGCATACGAGCGCTATGAGTTCCATTATGTCTATCACTACGTAACTAATTTTGTTACGATAGATCTCTCGAAGCTTTATGTCGACATAACTAAAGACAGGCTTTATGTAGAGCTCAGCGATTCAAAAGCTCGCCGCGCCGCCCAGACTGCTATGTATATCATCCTCGACACCCTGACAAAGCTGATCTCGCCGCTGCTTGCCTACACTTCCGAAGAAATCTGGCAGATGATGCCGCATAAATCGGAAGACGACCGCACATCCGTGCTTCTGAATGATATCCCCGAATATAAGAGTCTCGGATTCGAAGCTCTCGAAGAAGACTATAACCGCCTCTTTGACCTTCGCGACAATGTCATGAAGTCGCTCGAAGAAGCGAGGGCCAAATCGATGATAGGAAAATCGCTCGAAGCTCGGATCGATATAACCGCGTCGGGTGAACAGTTCGAAATACTCAAAAAGTTTGAAAGCCGGCTGCCGCTGATCTTCATCGTTTCCGAAGCCTTCCTTGAAAAAGGAGCCGACGGGGAGGATATGAAGGTCGAAGTCTCTTTTTCGAAGGGAAAGAAATGCGACCGCTGCTGGATGCACACCTTCGACGGCGAAGATATCGTATCCAAAGACGAAAACGGCGATACAACGACAGGTTACCTCTGCGCCCGCTGCGCCGCAATCGTCCGCGAAATCGAAGCCAAAGCCTGATCTGTACGCCTGATTATTTACGGCCGGACTGAATAATTCGGTTCGGCCCGAACCATATATATACATATTGTTGATTATGCCACAAAAAAACACGGATGTAAAAGCCGAAAAGTCCGGCAAAACGGATGTTGCGGGACTGCTGATATGGCTGCTTACCTCCGTTTTAGTCGTGATTGCCGACCAGATATCAAAATGGCTGGTGGTCAAATACATCAAACCTCTTGCCGACGGGATTACCGTCATCCCCGGCTTGTTCGATTTTCGCTATCTTGAGAATACCGGCGCGGCATTCGGAATACTCTCCGACCACCGCTGGGTCCACACGGCGGTTTCAACCGTCGCCATAGCCGGGATAATAATATATCTGATCGTCAAGCGCAAAGACCGCCGCTCAAGATGGATAAACGCCGCCGCCGGAATGATAATCGGCGGGGGTATCGGCAACCTGATAGACCGCTATATGCAAGGGTATGTCGTCGATTTCATCGAAACGAAATTCATGAAATTCGCCATATTCAACGTCGCCGATTCCTTCGTCACCGTCGGAACGGCTATACTTGCGGTTTGTCTCATTTCCGCCGAGATCCGCGAAGAGAAAAAAAGAAAAGCAGCTAAGCCGGAAGAACCGGAAAACAGCCATGTATGAAGAACCGGACGTTCTCGCGGATGACGACGATATAACGGACACCGAAAGATACCTCCCCGGAACCGGCGGCAGCTTTGAAATCGTATTCGAAGCCGAAGATGCCGGCGTAAGGCTTGACGCCGCCGTCGCAAAGCGCGCCTGTATAACCCGCAGCGCGGCTCAAAGAGCGATTGAAGCAGGCGGCGCTGTCAAGGGAGACAAAACGCTTAAAAAGAATTACCGGGTATCCGAAGGCGAAACTATAACCTTTACCCTCCCTCCGCTCGAATCCGCCGATATCGAACCTGAAAACATCCCGCTCGATATCGTCTATGAAGACGACTGCCTTATCGTAGTAAACAAGCCGAAAGGAATGGTGGTTCACCCGGGGCCCGGGCATTTTTCCGGCACCCTTGTATCGGCGCTGCTCTGGCACTGCAGGGGAGCCGAATCGGGTCTTTCCGGAATCGGAGGGGTAATCCGCCCCGGGATAGTTCACAGGATAGACGCCGACACTTCCGGCTTGCTTGTGGCGGCGAAAACCGACGCGGCGCATCAGAGCCTTGCCGCGCAGATAAAATCGCATACTGCCAAAAGAGTTTATGAAGCCCTGATTTCCGGCGATATGAAAAACGAAGAGGGAGTTATTGACGCGCCTATCGGCCGTCATCCCACCGACCGGATAAAGATGGCGGTTATAACCGACAAAAGATATTTTTCCCGCCCCGCCGTCACCCATTGGAAGGTGATTGAGCACTTCCGGGGTTATTGTCATGTCGAATGCCGCCTTGAAACCGGCCGCACGCATCAGATAAGAGTCCATATGAACCATATAGGACACCATCTGCTCTGCGACCCGCTTTACGGAATGAAGGGCGCGTCGGCTCAGCTCGAAAAAAGATATTCCGAACTCTGCCGCGGGCAATGTCTCTGCGCGCGGGTACTCGGATTCAACCATCCCTCGACCGGCGAATATATGGAATTTAAAGCGCCTCTGCCGGATTATTTCGAAGAGATGAGGGAAATACTTCGAAGACAGTGAGATTATACAATGAAGAAACTTATCGTGTCGGACGTTGACGGCACTTTTATCGATTACGACGAAAACCTGATTTACGCAAACGTCGAAGCTGTAAAACGCTTCTGCGACGCCGGAAACTATTTCACCTTTGCGACGGGACGATTTACCGATTCATTGAGCAAAATGGTTCCCGGTTATGAAAAGATGATGAATGTCCCCGGGATATTTTCAAACGGAGCGTTTCTGTCATGGGCTGACGGCAAGGAAAAGCTTTACCCGAATTATCTAGACGCCAAATTGAACCTTAAAATAGTCCGCCGGATCGAAAGACGCTGGCCGACCGTCAATATACGCTTCACCAACGACGACGGCTTTATCTGGACGCGCGGAGTGCCCGACGATGAGCTGGACACCGACCGTCCCTGGCATAAAGTGGTGGTCATAGACGAGCCGGAGGTTCTGGAAGAAATCCGCGCTTTCCTTGAAACCGAATACGATTCCAAGTTCCGGTTTATGAAGTCAAGCGAAAGGCTGTTTGAATGGCAGGACAATCTCGCCGGCAAAGGGCCGATGATCCCGAGGCTTAAACAATGGATCAAAGAAAACTTAGGTCACGACTGCATCGCCTACTGCGTCGGAGACTATGAAAACGACATTGAAATGCTGGAGGCGGCGGATGTTGCCTGCTGCCCTTCAAATGCAATAGAAGCCATTAAAAAAATATCCGATATCGAACTTTGCGACTGTCGGGACGGCAGCATAGCCGATCTCGTAAGCCGCCTGCTTTGCGAAAAATAATCAGGAGGGAAATTACGTGTCAGAACTCATCATTAAAAACGGTTATGTTTACAATACCCCCGCCCGCCGGTTTTTCAAAGGAAATATCCGGATCAGCGGCGGTGTCATCGAGGCGATCGACAATATATGCCGCTGTGATTGCGGCGCCGAAGTAATCGATGCTTCGGGAAAATATATCATCCCCGGCATGGTCGATGTCCATACGCATGGCCGCGCAAACGCTGATTTTACCCACGCAACGGAGGAGCAGTGTCTTGAGATGGCGAAGTCGTATGCCGAAGCCGGAACGACAACCATCTTTGCCACTCCCGCCTCCGCGCCGTATCCCGAAATGGTCGAAGCGGCAAAAAACGCCGCCGCTGCGGCGAAGAAGACCCGCGGCGTAGGCGCCAACATCGACGGCGTTCATATAGAAGGCAGATATCTCAGCCTTGAAAAACGCGGTGCGCACGCTCCCAAGCTGCTCGCCATGCCGGACAACGAAGAGCTTGAAGGGCTTACCGAAGCCATCGGAAATATCGCCAAGAGAATCACCGTTGCGCCTGAACTGCCCGGAGGAGAAGAATTCGTCCGTCTTGCGGTTAAACACGGCTATTCCGTCTCGATTGGTCACTCAAACACTACCTATGAGCAGGCGCTCGAAGCGCTTTCCTGGGGCGTCAACAGTTTTACGCATACCTTCAACGCCATGCGCGGCCTGCATCATCGCGAGCCGGGAACCGTCGGCGCCGCGCTTACCCGCGACGACGCATACTGCGAAGTGATCCCGGACGGATTCCACCTGAATCCCGCCATAGTCCGCCTCATTTATCTTGCAAAAGATAAAGACCACCTCTGCCTTATAACCGACTCGATGATGGCGACCGGCTGTTCCGACGGCGTTTACTCGATCGCAGGACTTGCGGTTTATGTCAAAGACGGACTTGCGCGCGAAGAGGACGGCACGATATCCGGCTCAACTCTGAACCTTCTTGAAGGCGTCTTCCGCTTCATGAAATTCTGCGGCATCGGCCTTGAAGAAGCCATTCCTTACGCGACGAAGAACCCCGCGGTCATGACCGGGATATACGGACACACCGGCTCTCTTGCCGCAGGGAAACGCGCGGATATCGTTATTTTAGGCGAAGACCGGCGGACTCTTGAGGGAGTTTACGCAGCCGGATATAAAATTAAATGACTCAGATAAATCAAAACAGCTATACCTTTAAACCGATTTCCGAAGAAAAGCGCAGCCGGAATTACGCATCGTCGATCCTGAATTCGGGACGGGTTTTCGGCTCCGCCTGGTTTTCGCTGCTGACAGCGGCCGTTTTAATTACGGCTTTGTCGGTTGCGGCAATAAAACTGCCCTCCCTTGCCTTTGAAGCCGCGGCGGCGCTTTCCGGCGTTGATCCGAACCGGCCGGATCCTCTGTTTATCGCTGCCCGGACGTTGGCTTGCGTCATTTCGTTTGTTTTGCTTGCGCTGCCCGGATGGGCGGGTATCTGTCTTTTAGCCGACAGACTGCGGATGAGACACGACTACCGCCGGTCATATAATATCGAAGCGATGGAAAATCCCTCTCCGCTTCTTGCATTCAGCGTTTACAAAAGAAAAAGATATCTTCGGGCGTTGGTTTCGGCTCTTTCCGGGGCGGTTATATACGGTCTGCCGCCGGCGCTTATTCCGACCGCGTATTATATCGGAAGGTATGCCGGCTGGGCAAGCCCGCGTCCGTTTGATGTAATTTTCGTGATTTTGATCAATATATGCGGTATCTGCTGCGCCGTGCTGCTCTGCCGGCTGCTGTCGCGGTTATCCCTCGTTCCCCGGCTTATGCTCGAAAGGAATCTCGATCCTTTTGCCGCGATACGGCTGTCATATAAACTGATGCAAGGCAAATCCCGCGCATCCTTCCGGCTTACCATGAGCTTTACCGGCTGGGCGCTGCTTACGCTCGTGAGCTGCGGCATCTCCGCGGCGTGGTCTCTGCCGTTGTTTTTGACGGCGAGAGCCGGATATGAGTATAACATTACCGGAAGGGATATACTTATTGACCTCGGGCTTTAATTTAAAAACAGGAGACTGTTATGGAAAAACCTAAATTTTATATAACCACGGCGATTCCCTACGCTTCATCGAAACCGCATTTCGGGAACACATACGAAGTTATTATGGCAGACGCCGTAGCCCGCTATAAGCGGCTCTGCGGCTATGACGTATTTTTTATGACCGGCACCGACGAACACGGTAAGAAGATCGAAGACGCCGCCGCCAATGCGGGCGTAACTCCGAAAGAGTATGCCGATAATATTACCGGACAGCTCCGCGAAGTCTGGGATAAGATGAACACAAGCTACGACCATTTCATACGCACGACCGATGATTATCATATTAAATCGGTTCAGTCTATCTTCAATAAGCTGTATGAAAAGGGCGACATCTATAAAGGCGTCTATGAAGGCTGGTACTGCACTCCCGACGAATCTTTCTACACCGACTCTCAGCTGGTTGACGGCAAATGCCCCGACTGCGGCCGCGAAGTAACCCGCGCAAACGAAGAAGCTTATTACTTCAAAATGAGCAAATACGCGCCGCGGCTTATACAGCATATAAGGGATAACCCCGGCTTCATTCAGCCGGAAAGCCGCGAGAAGGAGATGCTGAACAACTTTCTGCTTCCCGGCCTTCACGATCTCTGCGTAACCCGCTCTTCCTTTGACTGGGGGGTTCAGGTTCCCTTTGATTCAAAGCACGTTATATACGTCTGGATAGACGCGCTTTCCAACTATATTACCGGTCTCGGATATGATCCGTATAACGAAGAGCAGCCGGAGCTGTTCAAAAAATACTGGCCCTGCGACTGCCATGTCATCGGCAAGGATATTGTCAGATTCCACACGATTTACTGGCCGATAGTACTTATGGCGCTTGATCTGCCGCTGCCGAAGAAGATATTCGGTCACCCTTGGTTCCTCTTCGGTCAGGATAAGATGTCAAAATCCCGCGGCAATATTATTTACGCCGACGAGTTGGCGGAAGTCTTCGGCGTCGACGGCGTGCGATGGTATGCCCTTTCCGAAATGCCCTACGGAACCGACGGCTCCATCACATATGAAAGCGTAATCTTAAGATACAACACCGACCTCGCGAATGTCCTCGGCAATCTTGTCTCCCGCACCATCGCGATGAACAAAAAATACTTTAACGCCGTTATTCAGCAGCCGGAAGATACATCCGACCCGACAGACGAAGCTTTGAAGCAGACGGCTCTCGAAACCGCGTCAAAATATCGCGAATTGATGGACAATTACAGGATCGCCGACGCATGCGACGCCGTAATGGATATGCTCTCGGCGGCGAATAAATACATCGACCTCAACACCCCCTGGATACTTGCGAAAAACCCCGCAAACAGCGCCCGTCTCGGAACGGTAATGTATAACCTGCTTGAAGTCATCCGCTTTGGAGCAGTTCTTATCACTCCCGCGATGCCGCAGACGGCGGAGAAGATTTTCGCTCAGCTCGGCATTTCTTCGGAAAATCAGGATTTCACCGCCATTGAAAATTTCGGCGGCCTCACCCCCGGAGTCGTCAACGGCGAATCGGAGACTCTCTTCATGCGAATCGACGGCGAGAAGCTGCTGGCTGAGCTTGAAGCAAAGCGGCAAGCCGAGATAAAAGCAAAAGAAGCCGCCGAAGCCGAGAAAAAAGCGCAGGAGGGACTTGCCAAAATCAGTTACGACGATTTTATGAAGACAGAACTGCGTACGGCGCAGATAATTGCCTGCGAACCGGTCAAAAAGGCAAAAAAACTGCTTAAATTGACCCTTGATCTGGGCTATGAGCAGCGCACGGTCGTATCCGGAATTGCCCCGTGGTATAAGCCGGAAGACCTTACCGGCAAAAAAATCGTCATGGTCGCGAATCTTGAACCCGCGATTATCTGCGGCGTCGAAAGCAACGGCATGATTCTTGCATCCGGCGAAGACGAAGTGAAAGTCGTCTTCCTTGACCCGGAAACTCCGCTCGGACAGCGTGTCAGATAATTCGATGATCGACGTCCACTGCCACTACCACGACAGCCGCTTCGACGGCTATTCCGACGAAGAAGGCGCCGATTCGCGGGATTCGCTGATAAAACGCCTTGCAAAATCCGGGATTATCCTTATCGAAAACGGCACCAACCCGAAGACAAACGAAGAAGCTCTGAACCTCGCCGCCCGGCATGACAATATGTATGCCGCAGTCGGCATCTACCCCGGAGACAGCGATATCCCGCCCGAAGACGAAGACTTGGTAATTGAGCAGCTCGAAAAACAGCTGCTTTCCCCGAAAGTCGTCGCCATAGGCGAGATAGGACTTGACTATTACTGGGACGAACCGGACCGCGAAATACAGAAGCGCTGGTTCGGGCTGATGCTGGACCTTGCCGAGAAACACGACCTTCCGGTTGAGATACATAACCGCGAGTCCCACGGCGACATGGTCGAGATACTCAGCCAAAGGAAAAACTCACGGGGACTTATGCACTGCTTCTCCGGCAGCGCCGAGACCGCCCGTCAGCTCGCCTCAATGGGCTGGCATATCAGTTTCGGCGGCAGCGTTACCTTCAAAAACGCAAAGAAAACGGCGGCAGCCGCCGCCGCGGTGCCGGAAGATCTTCTGCTTATCGAAACCGACTGCCCGTATATGGCGCCGATGCCGCACAGAGGGAAGACCAACCGTTCCGACTGGATGAAATATACAGTCGAGCGGCTTGCCGAAATACGCGGGCAGACTCCGGAGCATATAGTTGAGATTACCACACGCAACGCAAAAAAACTGTTTGGGATTTAATTCTATGACTATAACATACGAAGTCGGCGACGGTCTATATATTAATATGACCAATCGCTGCTCAAACGCCTGTACCTTCTGCGTCCGAGTAATAAAAGACGGCGTTGGCGCATCAAGCGTCGGCGACCGCCTTTACGGCGCAGAGGGCAGCCTTTGGCTTGAGCGCGAGCCGTCCCTTGATGAAATTATAGCCGAAATAAAAAGCCGCGATCTTACAAAATACTCAGAGTTTGTCTTTTGCGGCTACGGCGAGCCGACATATCGGCTTTACGATATGATAAAAGCGGCGGAATTTGTAAAGACAATAAGCGATATCCCTATAAGAGTAAATACAAACGGCAACGCCTCGCTTATAAACGGCATTACGGTTGAAGAAGCCGCAAAGCTGTTTTACGGCCGCTTTGATATTGTTTCGATTTCGCTCAACACCTCAACCCCCGAGGCTTATGTCAAAGTCTGCCGCTCTGTATTCGGAGAGGCGGCTTGGCATAACCTTTTGGAGTTCGGCGCCGTGGTGTCGAAATACGTTCCGAAAGTTATTTATTCGGTAGTTCGCGCAACCGACCCCGACGAAGACTTAGAACTCTGCCGTCGGCTTGCAGAGAGCCACGGAGGAGAGCTGAGAATCCGCGAACCGCTGTAACGAAGAAAATATAAAAAAGGACGGAGAGTTTTCTCCGTCCCGAAATCAAAAAAGACGGCAAATCCGTCTTTTATGATATGAATTGTATCCAGATATTTGATCTGAGCGGATTATTTTGTCCGAACAGACTTATAAATCCGAAAAGACCGTCCTTACGCTCTGTTGAGCTTAAGGGTGATGCTGCTCTTTTTGCGGGCAGCGGCCTGCGGGGTGATTATCCCGTTTGAAGCGGCCTGATCCAGATGCTTTACAGCTGACTTATATGCGCTTTCAAGAGCTGCCTTGTCGCCTGCTTCAAGAGCGGCGTCATACTTCTTCAACTCGGTTTTGAGAGCCGATCTCTTCATTTTATTCTGAAGAGTCTTTTTTGCGGCAATTTTAACGCGCTTCTTAGAGGATTTTATATTAGGCAATGCGTTTCACCTCCTGCCTTGATTATTTCTGTCTCGCCCATATATAATACCACAATCGGCATATTTTTTCAAGCGCATATCAAAAATTTCACATTTAAATTTTTTGTAAATTTCACCCGATCGATACCCGGGAACGTTTTTTGCGGTTGACTTTGCGCGCGAAATATGGTATAATAATTTACTATTTTCGGCGTTCCGAAGTCTTCGGCTGCAAGGCCGTGTCCTTGTTTTACAAAGCTTTATGCAGCCGTGAAACGGAATTCGGATAAATCCCCCCCAATATAATAACCGTTAGACGCGCCTATGCCGCGTGTCTGAAGCAGCACACCTCTTCTCCTCGGGCCGGACGTAACCAGCGTGCCGGAGGGGAGACGAAAGGAGCGTTTCAGGCGCCGACACCGGCGTTTTTCGCGGTTATAGGGTATGTTTATCTTTTAGGGCAGCGCATCCCGCCGCGGCATCGGCCGCCGGTTTCCTGTTATATTTTAGATTAAATGCGTTCAACGCCGTTTGTTTATTCAAATGTTGCGGTTTGATAACGGTTTTGCCGTTGTCCGACTGCGGAGGAGTGATATTTTTTAATGATCAAGCCATGTATGTTCGGCAAAACGGTTCGGATGAACTTCGCCCGTTATGACGAGATCTTTGAGATGCCCGACCTGGTCGAGATTCAGAAAGGCTCTTATCAATGGTTCCTCGATAAAGGACTGATGGAGGTTCTTCACGACGTATCGCCGATAACTGATTACAGCGGCAATTACAGCATCGAGTTTGTCGATTATTACCTGGACTCGGAAAATCCCAAGTATCCGGAGGAGGAGAGCAAAGAGCGCGATGTCAATTACGCGGCGCCTCTGCGGGTAAAAGTCCGCCTTTATAACAAGCAGTCGGGCGAAGTTATCGAGCGCGATATTTTCATGGGCGACTTCCCCCTTATGACAAAGAAGGGAACCTTTATCATCAACGGCGCGGAGCGCGTCATTGTTTCGCAGATCGTCCGTTCCCCCGGCGCGTATTATTCGGTAGAGATTGATAAGACCGGCCGGCATATCTATTCGGCGCAGGTCATCCCTTACCGCGGCGCCTGGATTGAATACGAAACCGACACCACCGAGCAGTTCGCGGTCCGTATCGATAAAAACCGCAAAATTCCGATAACCATTCTTATCCGTGCTTTAGGTATCAGCACGAACGAAGAGATTATTAAATATTTCGGCGAAGACAAGCGTCTCATCGCGACCATGGAAAGCGACGACATGGTCAAGAGAGCCGAAGATAAAGGCGAAACCCCGGAAAATGAAGCGCTTAAGGAAATCTTCAGCCGGCTTCGTCCCGGCGAGCCGCCGATCGTCGAATCAGCCCAGCAGCTTATCAATAATATGTTCTTCGACCCGAAGAGATACGATCTTGCTGCCGTCGGCCGTTTCAAATTCAATAAAAAGCTTTCTCTTGCCGCCCGTCTGACCGGTCATACGATCAGCCGTCCGCTTGTAAACTCATATACCGGCGAGTTCCTTTACGATGCCGATACCTTAATGACCGAAGAAATGGCGATCGAAGTCGAAGACTGCGGCATCAACGAAGCCTGGATCTATGCCGACAACAACGAAGAGGTAAAAATCTTCGGCAACGGCATGGCTCATCCTCTCGGAATCGTCGGCGAAGATCTCTCCGATATCGGTCTCAAGCCGACTGATAAGGTTAAAATCGGCCTGCTTCTGGAGCTTTATGACAAATACGGCTCCGATATGAACGAGTTTAAGAAGGCGGTAGCCCTCCGTATCAGCGAGCTTATGCCGAAGCATATCACAAAAGACGATATCTTCGCTTCTATAAACTATTTCATCAACCTTTCCCGCGGCGTCGGCAATGTCGACGATATAGACCACTTAGGCAACCGCCGTCTGCGTTCGGTCGGAGAGCTGCTCCAGAATCAGGTGCGCATCGGCTTCGCCCGCATGGACAAAAATGTCAGAGAGCGCATGATGGTGCTTGACTCGGAAACCATCACTCCCGAGTCGCTTATCAATATCCGTCCGGTTGTCACCTCCATAAGAGAATTTTTCGGTTCTTCGCCGCTGTCTCAGTTCATGGACCAGAACAACCCCCTCGCCGAGCTTACGCATAAGCGCAGAATCTCGGCTCTCGGTCCGGGCGGTCTTTCCCGCGACCGCGCTTCCTTTGAAGTCCGCGACGTACACTACACACATTACGGCCGTATGTGCCCGATAGAGACGCCGGAAGGCCCCAACATTGGTCTTATCTCGTATCTTTCCACCTACGCCCGCGTAAACGAATTCGGCTTCATAATGACACCTTACCGAAGGGTGGACAAAGAAACCGGCATTGTAACAAAAGAAGTTCATTATCTGACCGCCGACGAAGAGGACCGCTATATCCTGGTTCAGGCAAATGAGCCGCTTACCCTGGAGCATACCTTTGTAAATGACAGAGTTACCGTCCGCCACAAGGGAGAGATAGTCGAAGTTTCAAAATCGGAAGTCGACTTTATGGACGTCTCGCCGGAAATGGTCGTCTCGGTCGCAACGGCGATGATCCCCTTCCTTGAAAACGACGATAACTCGCGCGCTCTGATGGGCTCCAACATGCAGAAACAGGCGGTCCCGCTCATGGTGACCGAACAGCCGATAGTCGGTACCGGCGTTGAATACAAAGCCGCCATTGACTCAGGCGTCGTGGTCATTGCAAAAGAATCCGGCACCGTTGTCTCGGTAACCGCAGACGACATCACCGTCCGCACCGACGAAGGCCGGAAGACTGTCTATCATCTCATTAAATTCAAACGCTCCAACCAGGGCACCTGCATAAATCAGCGTCCGATCGTCGCTATCGGCGATCGCGTCGAAGAGGGACAGGTCATCGCCGACGGTCCTGCCACATCAAACGGCGAGATATCGCTCGGAAAAAACGTTCTTATCGGTTTCATGACATGGGAAGGCTACAACTTCGAGGACGCCGTCCTGCTCAATGAAAATCTCGTCAGGGACGATATCTATACATCAATCCATATCGAAGAATATACCCACGAAGCCAGAGACACCAAACTCGGACCCGAAGAGATCACCCGCGAAATCCCCAACGTCGGCGAAGACGCGCTGAAAGATCTCTCCCACGAAGGAATCATCCGGATGGGAACCGAAGTCCGCGCCGGAGATATTCTCGTCGGTAAGGTCACTCCGAAGGGAGAAACCGAACTCACCGCCGAGGAACGCCTTCTCCGCGCCATTTTCGGCGAAAAGGCAAGAGAGGTCCGCGATACCTCCCTCCGCCTGCCGCACGGCGAATCCGGCATTGTTGTCGATATCAAAGTATTCAGCCGCGAGAACGGCGATGAGCTTTCTCCCGGCGTCAACAAGGAAGTCAAGATATATGTCGCACAGAAGCGCAAGATAAGCGTAGGCGACAAGATGGCGGGACGCCACGGAAACAAAGGCGTTGTCTCCCGCATCCTTCCGCAGGAAGATATGCCTTTCCTTGCCGACGGCACCCCGCTTGATATCGTATTAAACCCGATGGGCGTTCCGTCGCGAATGAATATCGGCCAGGTGCTTGAAGTGCACCTCGGCTACGCCGCAAAGAAACTCGGCTGGAAGGTTATGTCCGCAGTTTTCGACGGCGCGAACGAACGTGATATAACCAAATGCATGCTTGAAGCGGGCATTCCCGCCAACGGCAAGCAGATTCTGTATGACGGCCGCACCGGCGAACCGTTTGACAACCCCGTCACGGTTGGCATAATGTATTATCTTAAGCTTCACCATCTTGTCGACGACAAAATCCACGCCCGTTCGACCGGTCCTTACTCGCTCGTCACTCAGCAGCCGCTGGGAGGCAAGGCGCAGTTCGGAGGCCAGCGTTTCGGTGAAATGGAGGTCTGGGCGCTTGAGGCATACGGCGCGGCTTATACCCTTCAGGAGATCCTCACGGTTAAATCCGACGACGTAAACGGACGCACAAAAACCTTCGAAGCGATCGTCAAGGGCCAGAACGTGCCGACTCCGGGAGTTCCGGAATCCTTTAAGGTTCTTGTGAAAGAGCTTCAGTCGCTCTCCCTCGATGTGAGGGTGCTCGACCGCGACGGGCATGAAATCACTCTTTCCTCGCTTGCCGACGAAGAGATGGCAAATATCCCCAACTATATCGATTCAGCCCGCGACGGAGATCAGAACGATACGGCAGAAACGGATTATGCCGCCCGTGAAGAGGAGCTTGCCGAAGCCATGGGAGCAAAAGTTTCGTCACCTGTATCTGCGCCCGACGGCTATGACGAAGTTGACGAGCGTTTCGCCGATGACAACATAGCCGGCGACGATTATGTTGATGAAAGCCGGTCCGACTCTGACGATGAAACAGCCGAAGTCTATGAATATGTCCCCGATGAAGATGCCGGCGACTCTTATGAAGACGGCTCGGATTACGACGGGAACTGACGGGGAAAGGATAAACTTTGGAACACAATATGTTTGATTCTATTAAAATCGGTTTGGCATCTCCGGAAATGATCCGTTCCTGGTCATATGGAGAAGTGCGCAAGCCTGAAACAATAAATTACCGCACTCTTAAGCCGGAGCGCGACGGTTTGTTCTGCGAAAGAATTTTCGGTCCGACAAAGGACTGGGAATGTCTCTGCGGAAAATACAAGCGGGTTCGTTATAAGGGCAAGATCTGCGAAAAATGCGGCGTTGAAGTCACATCAAAGAAGGTGCGCAGGGAACGCATGGGTCATATCGACCTTGCCGCGCCGGTCTCGCATATCTGGTATTTCCGCGCCATCCCCTCAAGGATGGGACTCCTGCTCGACATCTCCCCGAGAGTGCTCGAGAAGGTGCTTTATTTCGCGCAGTATATCGTCATCGATCCCGGCGATACTCCGCTCGAGAAGCATCAGGCTTTCGATGAGCGGGAATTTCGTATCAATTACGAAAAATACGAAGACAGTTTCCGCGTGGGAATGGGAGCCGAGGCGATTAAAGAGCTGCTCGCACAGATAGATATACCGGCGCTTTCTAAGCAGCTTCACAATGATCTGCGCGAAGCCACCGGTCAGAAGAAGCTCAGAATAATAAAGAGGCTTGAAGTTGTCGAAGCGTTCCGCAGATCCGGCAACAAACCGGAATGGATGATTCTGGATGTTGTTCCGGTCATTCCTCCGGAACTTCGTCCGATGGTCCAGCTCGACGGCGGCCGCTTTGCCTCGTCCGACCTGAATGACCTTTACCGCCGAGTCATCAACCGCAATAACCGCCTTCACCGCCTGCTTGATCTCCGCGCTCCCGACATTATCATCCGCAATGAAAAGCGTATGCTTCAGGAAGCCGTTGACGCGCTTATCGATAACGGCCGCCGCGGCAAGCCGGTAACCGGTCCCAACAACCGCCCGCTCAAATCTCTCTCCGAAATGCTCAGAGGAAAGCAGGGGCGCTTCCGTCAGAATCTGCTCGGCAAGCGCGTCGACTATTCCGGGCGTTCGGTTATCGTCGTAGGTCCCGACCTCAAGTTCTATCAGTGCGGTCTGCCGAAGGAAATGGCGCTTGAGCTGTTCAAACCCTTCGTCATGAAGCGTCTGGTGGAATCTCAGAAGGCTTCAAATATCAAAGACGCCAAGAAGAAGGTCGAAAAGGTGGATCCCGCGGTCTGGGACGCTCTTGAAGTCGTTATAAAGGAGCATCCGGTACTTCTGAACCGCGCTCCTACCCTCCACCGCCTCTCGATCCAGGCTTTCGAGCCGGTGCTTGTAGAGGGCAAAGCGATAAAGCTGCATCCTCTCGTCTGTACCGCGTTCAACGCCGACTTCGACGGCGACCAGATGCCGGTCCATGTACCGCTCTCCGCCGAAGCGCAGGCAGAAGCCCGTTTCCTTATGCTTTCGGCAAACAACCTGCTTAAGCCCGCCGACGGCCGCGCCGTAACCATTCCGTCTCAGGACATGGTGCTCGGTTCCTATTATCTTACGATAAGCCGCCCGGGTGAAGTCGGGGAGGGAAAGATCTTCCGCGATTTCGACGAAGCCCGCATGGCTTATGACCAGCGCCTGATCGGACTTCATGCGCCGATCAAAGTCCGCCGCAGCATGGTGATCGACGGTGTTGAATATACCGGCGTTATCGATGCAACGATGGGACGCCTTATATTCAACGAAAACATCCCGCAGGACCTCGGTTTTGTCGACCGCACCGATCCGGAACACCGTCTCGATCTTGAGATAACAGAGCCGGCGACAATGAAGCTTCTTACCGAAGTAATCGACCGCTGCATCAAGCATAAAGGAGTTTCGACAACGGTTGAAGTGCTCGACAACATCAAGGCTACCGGCTACAAATACTGTACCCTTGCCGCAATTTCGATTTCGATCGCCGACGTTACCATTCCTCCGGAAAAACATAGCCTTATAGCAAAAAGCGAAAAGGTTGTTGAAGATATCTTCAGCCAATATCATAATGGCGAACTCTCGGAAGAAGAACGTTATGAATCGGTAATCAGAGAGTGGGAAAATACTACCGGTGAAATCACGGCGGCGCTCCAGGAACACTTCAATAAATACAACCCGATAAAAATGATGGCCGACTCGGGTGCGCGAGGCAGCATGACCCAGATGCGTCAGCTTGCGGGTATGCGCGGACTGATGTATACCGCTACCGGTAAAACCATCGAAATACCGATAAAATCCAACTTCCGCGAAGGATTGAAAATTCTTGAATATTTCACCGCCGCCCGCGGAGCGCGCAAGGCGCTTTCCGACTCGGCTCTGAAAACCGCCGACTCGGGTTATCTTACCAGACGTCTCGTCGACGTGTCGCAGGAAGTCATCGTTCGTGAGGAAGACTGCGGTACTACCGAAGGACTTGTCGTTGAAGAACTTATCGACGAAGCCGATAACAAGACGATTATCGAAAGTTTCCGCAACAGGATTTCCGGACGCTATGTTATCGGCGATGTGATTGATCCGAATACCGGCGAAGTAATCATCGCGGACGGCACTCTCTGCACTCCGGAACTTGCCCTGAAAGCGGAAAAAGCCGGTGTCAAAAAGGCAAATGTAAGATCGATACTTTACTGCAAATCCCGCAACGGCGTCTGCGCCCACTGCTACGGCTCCGACCTTGCGACAGGCAAAGCCATCAACATGGGCGAAGCGGTCGGTATCATAGCCGCCCAGTCCATCGGAGAGCCGGGCACACAGCTGACTCTGCGCAACTTCCATACCGGCGGCGTTGCCGGAAAGGACATTACCCAGGGTCTTCCGCGTGTCGAGGAAGTCTTCGAAGCGCGGCGCCCGAAGCACAACGCCCTTATGGCCGACATTTCCGGTATCGTAAGCATACAGGAAATTAAGAAGACCCGCACGATCGTAATAACAAACGAGGAAACCGGCGAAACGGTCAATATCGCCACCGTTTACGACATGATACTGCTTGTCAATGAGGGCGATTATGTCGAAAAGGGACAGGCGCTTACCGAAGGTCAGCTTTATCCCTCGGATATCCTGCGCATCAACGGCCTTGAAGCGGTATACGAATATATAATCAAGGAAGTCCAGAAGGTCTACTCCAGCCAGTCGATCGGCATCAACGACCGCCATATCGAGGTCATTGCCCGCCAGATGACAAGAAAGGTAAGGATCGAGGACTCGGGCGACACCGATCTTCTTATCGGCTCAACCGTCAATGTGAACGAATTCAACGACGAAAACGCCGCGATACTTTCCCGCATCGAATCGGGCGAAGTCAATGAAGACGGTGAGCAGCTGAAGCCGGCTGTCGGCTCGCGCGTCCTGCTCGGAATCACCAAGGCTGCGCTGATGACGGAATCTTTCCTCTCCGCCGCATCATTCCAGGAGACCACAAAGGTGCTTACCGAAGCCGCCATACACGGCAAAGTTGACAACCTTCTCGGTCTTAAGGAAAACGTCATTATAGGAAAACTTATTCCCGCCGGAACCGGTATGGAATATTACAGGAACATCGAGGTCGAAAAAGTTGATTCAATGATGAATCTGCCGGACGAATTCGAAGAGTGACAATCCGCGTATTGCGTATCTGCAGCGGGTATTGTCTGAGCAAAAAACGCCGAGTTAACAAATGTGAGAAAAGCCGTGTGAATATGGCTCGTCTTCTGTGAAATTAATGTAAATCTTTGGGCGTTTGCTTGACAAATACCCTCAAAAAGTGATATAATACAGTGTATGTTATCGGCTCGCGGCAGCGGGAGCTTACCCTTCCGCTGCCGAACAAGCCTTTAATATAAATGGGAAATCCCGTAACACGCATTATTTGAAGAAGGAGGTTTAGTTAATGCCTACTTTTAACCAGCTGGTCAAACAAGGACGTCAGAAGCCGGTATATAAGTCCAAGTCGCTTGCTCTTCAGCAAGGCTTCAACTCGCTGACGAACCGTATGACCGACACAAGGTCGCCCCAGAAACGCGGCGTATGCACAATGGTCGGCACAAGAGGACCTAAAAAGCCTAACTCCGCCATGCGTAAAATCGCCCGTGTACGCCTTACCAACGGCATCGAGACAACGGTATATATACCGGGAATCGGGCATAATCTTCAGGAGCACTCCGTCGTAATGATCCGCGGCGGCCGTGTTCGTGACGTCCCCGGTGTCCGCTATCATATCATCCGCGGAATGCTCGACGCTCAGGGCGTTCAGGGACGCAAACAGGGCCGCTCCAAATACGGAGTCAAGCGCCCGAAGGCCGCGGCAGCGAAGAAGTAATCCCGCGGCGAAGTGAACACGGCAAAAAGCCGGGAGTTCACATTTTCGATGTAAAAAACAAGCGATTTCCCGATTTAAATAGTGCGCTGTTACATTGCATATATAAGAAAACGGGACATTCTGCATACATCGACGGAAGTAAAATTTCGAGTACCTGTGATCTCATCTATTATTAATGAAGGAGGGAATACGATATGCCGAGAAGAGGTAAAATCTCCAAAAGAGAAGTTCTGCCGGATCCCGTGTATAATTCTCAGTTGGTCACAAGACTGGTAAACAAAGTTATGTACGACGGCAAGAAGGGCATAGCTCAGAAGATCGTTTACGATGCTTTCAACGAAGTGGAAGCGAAAAGCGGCAAAAACGCTCTCGAAGCTTTCCAGGCTGCCCTTGAAAACATCATGCCGGTTCTGGAAGTAAAAGCCCGCCGTGTCGGCGGCGCCAACTACCAGGTCCCGATGGAAGTCCGTCCGGACCGCCGTCAGACTCTTGGACTCCGCTGGCTCACCGATTTCGCGCGCAATCGCTCTGAACGCACAATGTCAGGGCGCCTTGCCGCAGAAATCCTTGACGCTATGAACAGCACCGGCGGCGCGGTCAAGAGAAAAGAAGAAATGCACAGAATGGCCGAGGCGAACAAGGCCTTCGCGCATTACAGATATTGAGTTTTCTCAATTTCTGACATTAAAAAGCACAACAGAAAGAAAAACAGATGCCAAGAGAATATCCGCTGGAAACTTACCGCAACATCGGTATTATGGCACATATCGATGCCGGAAAAACCACTACTACCGAACGTATCCTGTTCTACACCGGCCAAGTTCATAAAATGGGCGAAGTCCATGACGGCGCAGCCACCATGGACTGGATGGAAGAGGAGCAGGAGCGCGGTATAACCATAACCTCCGCGGCTACCACCTGCTACTGGAAAGAACACCGGATCAACATCATCGACACTCCCGGACACGTCGACTTCACCGTTGAGGTCGAGCGTTCGCTTCGTGTCCTTGACGGAGCCGTCTGCGTGCTCTGCGCCAAAGGCGGGGTTGAACCCCAGTCTGAAACCGTTTGGCGTCAGGCTGACCAGTTCAAGGTCCCCCGTATGGCTTATGTCAATAAAATGGACATTATGGGGGCTAACTTCAACCGCGTTGTCGATATGATGCGCGAACGTCTCAAGACGAATCCGGTACCGATCCAGCTTCCTATCGGAAAAGAGGAAGACTTCAGAGGAATAATCGACCTCATCCAGATGAACGCCGTTATCTATTACGACGATTTGGGCAAGGATATGAAGGTCGAATCAATCCCCGCGGATATGCTTGAGGAAGCGAAGCGCTTCCGCGCAAATCTGATCGAAGCCGTTTCGGAAAACGACGACGTGCTCTTCGAAAAATACTGCGCCGGCGAAGAGCCTACGACAGAAGAGCTCAAAGCCGCCATCCGCAGGGAAACGATAGCTTCCAAAATAGTCCCGGTAGTCTGCGGCACATCATACCGCAACAAGGGCGTCCAGAAGCTGCTCGACGCGATAATCGACTATATGCCTTCTCCCGTCGATATCCCTGCGATAATCGGCACCGATCCCGAAACCGGCGCCGAAATTACTCGTTTGTCAGGCGACGATCAGCCGTTCTCAGCTCTTGCATTCAAGATAATGACCGATCCTTATGTCGGACGCCTCTGTTTCTTCAGAGTTTATTCCGGTTCGGTTTCGGTCGGAACAACAATATTCAACTCATCCAAAAACAAGAACGAGCGCGTCGGACGAATACTGCTTATGCATTCAAACGAGCGCACCGATATCGAGACCGCATATGCGGGCGATATCGCGGCTCTTGTCTCCACCAAAAATACCACGACCGGCGATACCTTCTGCGACGAAAAGTCGCCAATAGTTCTTGAGTCGATGGTGTTCCCGGAACCGGTCATCCGCGTCGCGATAGAGCCGAAGACCAAAGCCGGTCAGGAAAAGATGGATGTCGCTTTAGGCAAACTTGCCGAAGAAGATCCCACTTTCAAGGCTTATACCGATCATGAGACCGGACAGACAATAATCGCCGGTATGGGTGAGCTTCATCTTCAGATCATCGTTGAGAGACTTCTCCGCGAATTCAAGGTTGAAGCCAATGTCGGCAGACCTCAGGTTTCATATAGAGAAACCATCCGCCGTTCCGCCGAATCCAATTCGAAATATGTGCGTCAGTCGGGCGGCAAGGGTCAATACGGCCACGCGATCATTACGATTGAGCCGAATCCCGATAAGGGCTATGAGTTTGTCGACAAAGTCGTCGGCGGCGATATACCGAAAGAATTTATCCCGTCTGTTGACGAGGGTGTCCGCGGCGCTATGCTGTCGGGTGTCATCGCCGGCTATAACGTAGTTGATGTTAAAGTAACTTTGACCGGCGGCTCATACCACGAAGTCGACTCATCGGAAAACGCTTTCAAGATCGCCGGCTCAATGGCTTTCAAGGAAGCAATGCAGAAAGCCGACCCCGTTCTTATCGAGCCTATAATGAAAGTTGTCGTGATTACCCCCGACGACTACATGGGCGAGGTCATCGGCGACCTCAACTCCCGCCGCGGCCGCATCGATACGATGGAGGCAATCTCCGGCGGACAGCAGATAACCTGTCATGTTCCGCTCTCCGAGATGTTCGGATATGCAACCGAGCTCCGTTCCTGCACACAGGGACGCGGCGTCTACTCAATGGAACCCTCCAAATTCCAGGAGGTTCCCAAGTCCGTTATGGAAAATATTATGGGCGATCGCAGATAAGCGTCACCCTGATATAAAATAATACATACAGCAACTTAATTACCAATTGAAAAGAAATAAATTACCGGAGGAATTTAACCATGGCAAAGCAACATTTCGAACGCACCAGGCCTCACGTTAACATCGGTACCATCGGTCACGTCGACCATGGTAAAACCACCCTGACCGCTGCTATC